>JBGPLB010000097.1:0-18475 GCA_041486245.1 Candidatus Acidiferrum sp. | reverse complement strand
GAGACAATGCAGTGGATAAAGCTGCTGCCGCTCTTCAGAAGGCCGCGGACGAGGAGGCCTCCCTTCCTTCGGCGTTCGGGCCGCCGCTGATTGCCAAGCCTTCGCATGAATTGCTCGGCGAGTTTCTTCTCGAACGCGGCCGCAACCAGGAAGCGCGCACGGCGTTTGAGACCGCGCTCTTGCGGGCACCGCGGCGCGTGCAAGCGCTTCTCGGCCTGCAGAAGGCACAGACTCTGTCAAACGATCCCGCGGCCATGCAGACCGGCGCTACCCTTCAACTGATTTACGGCCATGCGGACCACGCCCTGAAAATTTCAGCCGTCCCGGCGCAATAAGCTCGCCGACAAAGGGACATAAAAACAAAAAAGACCGCGCGCCTGGCGCGGTTTGCACGAGCCACCAGTCACCTTGCCTCTTCACTTTCTCAATTTCGAAACTGAAGTCTATTTCATCGCTTGCAGCGCCGGTTCCAGCCAGGAGAAGAGAAACTGGTTGATGCCCGGGAACTGCGCCGCCAACAAACTAAAAACCGGGATGGCCGCCGCGGACGCGAACTTTATCCAGAAATCCATTCCGAGCTCTCCTGGCGCGGTGGATGTAAGGCGGCTGAGAATGGCTTCGCGATGCATTCCCGCATAAACGTAGCCAACCAAACCACCCATGACCACCAACAAAACGACGGCGAGCGTTTGCAGAGCAGGATGCGGTTCGAATGGATACGTGTTCATGGAAAGCACGATAAAGACATACATGCCCCCGGCAGCGATCACCAGCGTACGAAGGCGAAGCAGAACGCTAACCAGGAAATTCACATACACCAGGGCGACGTACTCTTCCGCCAGCGCGCGATATACGGGCAAGGGGATCTTTGCGATGCGGTCGTCCGAAGAGACCACGGGCGCTTCTTCCTCGTCCCAAAGAGGCTTCAACATGCCATTGATCAGGACCGCAGCGGTCTTGGCCATTTCTTTCTGAAGCGCTTGCACACCGGTCATGAGCTCTTTCAGCTGTTCGCCCTTCACGGAATCTTCGCGGAACCACGCCAGCGCCTTTTCCCACCATCCGTACTTCTCCTTGTCTTTGTTCTCCGTAGTTTTCGTGACAATTTTCGCGTAGCTCTCGAACGCTCTCTGTTTTACATCGAGTGTCGCCCGGATTTGTTTGCGCGCGGAGCGCCGGGCGTTCTCCTTCATCGGTGTATTCCAGTTTTCCACCAGCGCGAGCAGCCGAGTCATGTTCTCCATGGCCCGGTTCATCACCTTGTAGGTTTCCCGCAGCGTGCTTCCTCCCGGGTTCCAAAACGAGTGCCAAGAGAGATCCTTCATCCGGCTGAACGCGGATCGCAGGGGAAAACGGTCGAGGCCGGCCAGGACCTGGTGGCACTTCTGCCATGTCTGCACCAGCTTCATCAAACCTCCCAGAAACGCGGCGACCATCAAGCACAAAATCACCGTATATCCCCAGTCGAAGGCGGTTCCTTCCACCGACTGTACCGGAAGGTCGCGGCCCATCGCGATCAGCGACACAACGCCCAGGCCAGCCACGGGAATCACGACTTGCCATGCGAAATACAGCGGGTGCGCGGTCCGTCTTAAATCCTCTCCTTCGTCGTCGCCGATGCGATAGGAATCGATCGAGAGATCATCTTTCTCCGGCAACCTGGGCCGCCTTAAATCGACGAGACACACTCCACGCAAGCTCATCCACATCCACCAGTAAGCCGCGGCCATCAGTAGCAACACAGGGAGCACCGGCGACACGCCGGACGTGATGTGCAACATTCGCGGGGACCAATACACGCGCAAGCGTCCCGAAGGAATCCAGGTGAGCAGGAGCTGAAACACGGTCATGGCGCAAATCAAGCCGAAGAACACACGGGCCACCGCGCGTTCGCCGCGCAACTTGTACAAGTCCCACATCGTGACCCCAACAAAAAGCGGGTACGGCAGCCACATCAACAGGGTGAGCCAGGGTGATCCCGCCCAAGTTACGCGCGGACTCCTCGTGCACATGACAAGGACAAATGCAGACGACAACGCAAGCGCGCCCAACGCGAGGATGATTGCGCCGCGACAATCCGTGTTCCTGGTAAATTGCGCTCGATCCTCAGAGTCGGCCAGAATGGAACCCGTCCAGCTGAAAACTGCGTGGATGACCAGCAGGAGGAAGCAGAGACAGTACGCGATGTTCCATGCTGGCGGGGTACGCAGCTTCGCTTGCCATATATCCGCGGTGGAGAGGAGGCCATACGAGTCGGAGGAGCCGGCGGCGGTTTCCAGGGTGCTCCCAGGTTTGCCGTCTAGATTTAGGGAGGCAATGGGTACTTGTCCGTCGGCTGACTGAAGGCCTCTGGCATTGAGTCCAGCGATGGGCCAAAAGCCATCACGTCCGAGAATCGTCAGCCACAGCAGCGGACGCTCCTCGCAGTAGTCCGATGCAGGATCTGACGCTGGACCGAGATTCGGGGATCCGTACTCGGCATAAGGGGCGTAAGGAACGCTGGTCGCGGGCAATCCTGGCGTGGATTTCTGCGGCAAGGCATTACCCGGCGAAGTCTTAGTATCCGCAGCAGGCACAGGACTCCAACCTTTTTGTTCCTCGTCTTGTACCGAGAGAAGGCCAGTCATGGCGTTGAAGGTTCCCGCGCTCAGACTGCTGACAAAGAGCCGATCCTCATGCCAGAGCATGGAGTCTTTCTGCCTGCAGAGTCTGTCGCTCAAACCCGGGCTCAGTGAGTAAGTATTCAGGCCCAACACGCCTCGCAGTGCCGGTTCACCTTCCCGCGCGAAAAGCAAGTCGGGAGCCGTGATGACCACCCGGCCCTGCGCGTAGGCCTTGCGCAAGTAGCTTGCTAGAAAAAGTTCATCGAGAGGATCGGACGCGAGAAGCAGAGTGAATTTGATGTCGTGTTTCTGCAATTCGCTCACAACCCCTAGCATCACGGCTTCCTGGGAAAGCGACATCTGCGGCACTGCATAGGGCGCAACAGTGTCGTCGTCGTTTCCGTTTTCCTCGAGATTGAGTGGTAGCGTCGAAACGCCGCCGGGGTTGGAGGCGCTGGGCGTCTGCGTGGCTGTGGCCTTCTGGTACGCGGCACGAAAATAAGAGATTTCTCTCGGGAAATGCAGATTGAGGACGTTTTGATCAAGCCGATGACCGCCGTTTTGGTTCTGGACTCCCGCCGACTGCGTCCGCACGGACTTTGCCGGACCGTGGCCGTTGGAGCGGACCGCCGCGCCAAAAACCGTCTCGTCTTCGGAGAGGATGGCGACTTCGTACGGGAGATAGCCGCGGTCGGAGGCAAATTGAAGGAACTCGTCGCGCGCGTATTCGTCATTCTCCTGGAAGGAAGCGAAATACGAACCAGAGCTGAGCCCCTGCTGGAACCACCGCATACTGTTCGTCGCGGTGACCGTCCCGCTATAGATGAATTTCTCGCTGAAGATTCCTTGCGCCTCCGAGCGCTTTAGTTCCGTGCCAAGCGACTCCAGCGAGCCGGAGAATGAGGGGCCAAGAATCAACAGGGGCTGCTTCGCGGCGGCGGCGGCGATGGGCGTTCCGCGAATCTCCCGAATAATCTTCAGCGTATTGCGGAATTGCGTCTTGTTCAGGCCTGCCGTGGGAGTTTCGCCCACCACCAGAACGAAGAGCGGGCCTTTTGGCAAAACTTCCCCTTGTGGCGAGGGCGGATTCGCTGCCCGCGAATCGCTTGCAACGTCCGTGTTTTCGGATTTGCTGGCAGGCTTTTCGCTCCGTCGGAAGATCATAAGCCCGGGATACGATTCTCTTTGCATTTGCTCATCGCGCTCTTCCCGCCTGGTTTTCAAATCCGATGCTTCGGGGTGTTGCGCGCGCTCCCATGGCATGATGGCGCGGTCAAATACGTAACCCTTCGTCTGTGCAGCCTGCTGAAGCGCTTCCGCGCTGCGATCGAAGAAGAGTCCCAGGCGGGTATGCACCGGGTCGGGAAGAATGGCGATGACAAATTGCACGGGCTCGCGCTGCGGCTGACCGGGAGCTGCTTGAATCGCTTGGAAATATGAGGCAAGATCCGTTTCCTCGCCGGAGTCTGTCTCCGCCACTCCATAAAATTCCTTGATCTTTGCGGCAAATTTCTCGAGGTAGGGGATTTTGGGAATGCTCTTCTCCGTGGTTGCCGCGCTGGTTTTCCGCGCGGTTTCTGTTCCCTGCGATGCCGGCGCGGAGGCTCCCGGCCCCGCGAGGCGCAGCATTCCGCTGATCAGCAAAAACGCCGCAAGGAACAGGCCGCCTTTCTTCATCGTTCACCCGTCCGATGGACCGCGAGAGACTCCGGAACGCAGCCCAAATCGAGTATTTTGCATGACGGAAAGACGCGCGCCGCCAACTGACCCGCGAGCAGAGCTGGAACCATGTGAAGAGTAGTGCGAGAAAGAGCGGAAGTGTTTCAATAGGAATTGTGCTTGGACATCATGCGTTGGAGTGGCCGACGGGAGCTTGCCGGCTTGGCGCCAGCCTGAGGCGACTAGGCGTTCGTTTCCGTGGAAGGAACTTCTGGCGAATCTGGAACGGCCTCGGCGACGGGAGCCGCTGAGGCCTCGAGCCGTGCGGAAAGTACTCCCACCAGCAAATCCACGAGCTTTTTCGCCCCGCTGCCGTCGGAATCTTTGTCCGGATTGTACTGCGCCACGGAAACGCCGAGCAGATTCTTGTGCTTCACAAATTCGCCGAGGGCCGCGCGAACATCTTCCAACCGCAGTCCGCCGCTGGCGGGTACGTTCACTGCGGGGAATTCCTCTTGGGCAATCACATCCGTGTCCAAATGCAGCACAAACGCATGCGCGTCGGCGTGCACGTAAGCGAGCCCGTCCCTGGCCGCAGCGCTTCCGCCTTTCGTCTGAATGTCCGCCGCATAGACGTGGCGCATAGGCGATTTGCTTAGGAATTCCTGCTCGGGCGGGTCGAGCCGATCAATCCCAAAGAGGGTTACGTCCGGTTCGCGCACGAGAGGCGACTCGCCCCAGAAGCGCACCAATTCCGGAGCGCCTTTCCCGATGACGTGCGCCACCACCATTCCATCGATGCGCCCGGAAGGCGTAGACGCCGGCGTGTTCAAATCCGCATCGCGATCAAACCACAACAGATTTACATGCTTGTAGTAGCGGCGCACGCCCGTCAAAAGTCCGATGACTTGCGCGCAATCGCCGCCGAGCACCAGCACCAGGGCGCCGCTCTTCACAGCGAGTTCGGCGCGAACCTTCAGGTCATTGAGGCCCGCGACGATTTCTTTCAGATTGCGCGCCCGTTTGTGTTCGTCATCGTCGGCAAAGAGCCTTGGCGCGCAGTCACCGTGATCGATTACCTCATAGCCCGCGCTTTGCAGCCGCTCGACCAGCCCCGCCGCTCGCAACGCCGCGGGCGCTTTCTCGCTCCCCGCCAGAAACGCGGCCGCACTTGATGGCGCGCCAATCAAGGCAATCTTATTCGGTTGACGGACGATTTTGACCGCCAAGATTTGCTCCTTGTGTTGTGTGTTCCCGCCTACCGCGCCGGGTCAATTGTAAACTGCGCGGGCCAAAGACCCGCGGCTGCATCTTAATGACGCTGCAAAATCTTCAGCGCCGCGGCGCCGACGCGATTGTCGCCAGTTCCGGAGGCAGCGTGAATCGCACATCCTCGCGGATCAAATCGAGGTCGCGTTGATCCGTAAATCCGCACTCCGCAAGCCGCTGGCTCACTTGCTCGACGAGTACCTCGGGAGCGGAAGCGCCCGCCGTCAAGCCCACGCGCTTTACGCCTTCGAGCCACTTCACATCAATATCCATGGCCGAATCGATGAGCTGGGCCTTCACGCCGCTGCGCTGCGCTACTTCCACCAGGCGGTTTGAATTCGAGCTGTTCGGCGAGCCCACTACTAAAATCAAATCCACGTCCTTGGCCACTTGCTCGACGGCTTCCTGGCGATTTTGGGTCGCGTAACAAATGTCATCGCTCGCGGGGCCCTTGATGGACGGAAACTTTTGCCGCAGCCGCGACACAATTTCTTGTGTGTCGTAAAGGCTGAGTGTGGTCTGAGTCAGGAACGAAAGCTTTTCCGGGTCTTCCACTTCGAGCGCGTCCACCGCCGCCACCGAATCCACCACGATGGTGCTCTCCGGAGCCTCGCCTGAGGTCCCAACAATTTCCTGGTGGTCCTTGTGGCCGATTAAAATGATGGTGCGCTTTTCGCGGGCGAATTTCAGGGCTTCCAGATGCACCTTGGTTACCAGCGGACAGGTCGCATCGATCACTTTCAGAGCGCGGTCCTTGGCTTCCTGGCGAACCGGCGGGGGCACGCCGTGGGCGCTGAACACCAGCACCGCGCCATGCGGAACGTCCGCGATGGACTCCACAAAAATCGCCCCTCGGCGGCGCAACTGCTCTACCACGTAGGTGTTATGTACGATTTCGTGATGCACGTAGACCGGCGCGCCGTATGCTTCCAGCGCCAGCTCGACGATATCCACCGCCCGCACCACGCCCGCGCAAAACCCCCGCGGCCGTACCCTTAGCAATACCTTCCCATTTGTCGCAGTCTGCATCGTTATCCTAAATGAGTAATTTCCGAACACTCTATCATACCCTACGGCGCGCCTGGCTCGCACCGGGTTTCCTTCCGGCCGGCGGAGCAGTTTCCGATTGCCGCCTTTTTGAAGAGTAGGCAGGGATAGTTGGCGAAAGACTAGTGCGCACCGACGCCCAGCTTTTGGAGCATCAAGGCAACAAAAACAAACACAACCATGAAAGCCACAGAGGCAAACGCCGCGGCGGCAACTCGGAGCAAGTACGCGAGAAGAGCGGTTGCAAAAGCCCACTCGCGGGACACCTCTGGGCCGGTCACGACATTGTCACGATTAGTCTCTGCGTGACGTATTCCAGCGCTTTTACCGTGCCCGACTAGAAATGCTGCAAGAAAGGGCAGAGCGAGAGCGAGACCTGACCAGATCATCGCGTATGCTCGGAGTCTTGGTACATAGCCTTCGTATTTGGGAAGCCCAATCCACCCGCTTATCTTGCCCACCGCGTCTATGTACAACAGACCGCAAAAAGCTGACGCGAGCATCAGGGTAATCGCCAAGATCATCCGCGGCCAGCGATACCTGTGTGACGGAAGACGCATGGTGGCAATCTTAATCCCTCACCAGTCTGGAAAACTACACTCCGTGTTCACCAGCGCTCTGCTTGCGCTACTGCCCGAAGTAGTAGCCGTCGCGGGCTTGGAGGACTAGGTCTTTCTGCTTAGGGACGCTGAGTTGAATCTTGTGGTAGCCAACCGTATTGCCCTTGTCCGGAGTATAGGCGAGGCTGTACTGGTTTCGCAGGTCTTCCTGAATCTCGGCGTAAATTTTGTCTACCGTTTCTTTCTTGGAGACTTTGAAGAGCCGTCCGCCCGTTTCCTTGGAAATTTGTTCGAGGATTTTCTTGCCGTCGGGGCGCTCTTCCTGCCGAGGATACCTGCTTCCACCACCGCGGCCACCTCGCCCACCACCCATTGGACCGCCCATCCTAAACCCGCCGGTACGGCCGTTTTCTTCCTCGTCTGCAAACAAAATGGAATAGACAATCGTGTCGGCGCGCTGCGCGGTTGCAATCGCCTCGTCCAGAGTCTCTTTACTGCCACGATCCACGCCATCAGAAAGGATAATCAGCGCTTTGCGCCCTTGCTGCTTGCTCATCAGCTCATCGGACGCCAGAAAGATCGCATCGTAAAGCAGCGTCCCGCCGCCGCGCGTACGACCGCCCCGCCCTCGGCCGCTTCCAGAACCGCCACTTCCGCCGTTGCTGCCTCCGCCGCCCTCGAATTGGGGCGTCGATAGCTTTTGCAGCGCCTCCTGTAATTTGGGGCGCGAGGGAGTGAACTCCTGCAAAAGCTCGACTTCCTTGTCGAAGTGAATCACAAATGCCAAATCCTTGTCCTGGCGCAGCAGCTGATCGAGAAAGCTGTAGCTCGCGCTTCGCTCCTGATCCAGCACCTTCCTCTGGCTCAAGCTGGTATCCACCAAAAGGCCCAGCCGCAGCGGCAAATCGCTTTCGTGCGCAAAATAATTGATGGTCTGCGGACGCCCGTCTTCGTCCAACTGAAAATCGTCTTTAGTCAGGTTCGGGATGATTTTTCCATGCTTGTCGCGAACCGTGGCCAGCACGCTGACGGTTTTGACCTCGACGGCGATCTGTGGTTGTCCATCCTGCGGTCGCTTCAGCTGCGGCTGTGATTGTTCCTGTTGCCGCGCCGGTGGCTGTTCCTGTGCCTGAGCAGGCTGCTGAGCGCGGAGATCTCCCGCCGTCGCCACCAAGATCAAGAGCGCTATGAGGCTCACGCGCCCTCCAAGACGAGGTCTTACCTGTTTCTCACCAGGAGCCGAAGACTTAGTCATGCTTTTCCAAGCGCAACCAATAACGGACGGCTGCGTTCAACCACTAGTTCATTCATTTCAAGCGGAAAGTTCCCGTGCGCGCACAATGATAGGACGCCGTCCGGCACACTTTGGTTGACCCGCTTGTTTGCAACACTCTGCGCTTCAGGCGAGCCGAATTTTACGCAGCCCCGGCGCCAGTCCTCTTGCCAAATTGGCGCTCCAGAAGCAACGGCCGCCGCTGTAAAATGGCCCTCAACATGAACACACAATTGACCACAGAAATGAATGTTGTGCCCATAGTCCTCGAAGGCCGCCATGTGCGTCTGGAACCACTCTCGCAAGCGCACCACGCCGACCTCGCCGCCGCCGGCCTCGACGAAGAACTCTGGCGCTGGATTCCTACAGCCGTCCGCACGCCCGAAGAAATGTCCGCCTACATTGCCACCGCGCTGGAAGAGCAAGCGCGCGGCGCCTCCTTGCCCTTCGCGCTCATCGAAAAAGCCAGCGGTCGCGCGATCGGCAGCACGCGTTATGGCAACATCGACCGCGCGCATCATCGCGTAGAGATTGGGTGGACGTGGGTCGCACCCCCATGGCAGCGCACCGGCGTGAACACAGACGCAAAGTATCTTCTGCTGCGGCATGCATTCGAAACGCTCGGCTGCATTCGCGTCGAGCTGAAAACGGATTCCCTCAACGAGCGTTCCCGCAGCGCAATCCTGCGCATCGGCGCCCGCGAGGAAGGCACCTTCCGCAATCACATGATCACTTCTACCGGCCGCCTCCGCCACACCGTCTACTTCAGCATCCTCGATTCGGAATGGCCGGGCGTGAAATCCGGCCTTCAATCCCGGATGATTCCCTAAACCGGCGGGCTGGCCAAGCCGTTTACCAATGCACGTCACGGCTGATTCCAGATAGGTACGCACGCCAGCCTTGAGTAGACTATTAAGCAGGCTACGAGGGGTTCCTCTGCTCGTGCCAAGTGTGCAGGCCCGGCTACGCTGCCGCAGTAGAGTTGTCTCAGGAGACTACCGGTTCGCGAATCCTGGTGTTCACCGTGAGATCTGCAGCGAACGAAGCCACTAACGGAGAGTCTTGTGCCCCCTTCCGATGCCAGCAATCGCCGCCGCAGCGAACGCGTGATGCTGCAGATACCCGTTAAGGTTCTCGCCGAGACAGTGGACCGTGCTCAGGTTCAGGAAGAGACCCACACTCTGGTGGTCAACGCGCATGGCGGCCTGTTGAAATTGAAAGCAGAACTCCTTGTGGGTCAGCCCATTGTTCTGGTGAACCCACAATCCGGGATGGAGCAGAGCTGCCGTGTGGTGCGCATCGACCAAGCGGGTTCAGGCTCTTTTGCAGTAGCCTTCGAGTTTGACCGCCCATCGCCCAAATTCTGGCCAGTCGTTTTTCCGCCCAAGGATTGGGAACTCCCGAGGACCTGATGGATAGGCGTTTCGCGCGCGAGAGTCCGCGCTAGCGCAACTCTTTTACCCACCGCAACTTTCCAATGCAAGCAGTGTTCAATAAAACGGAGGACCAATACGCCTTTGGAGGCTCGTCCTATGCGGATTCTGCGCTCATTCAAAACAACCAACCGACTTCTATATGTTGCCGCATTGCTTTCTTTAATTTTTGTCGCGGGCTGCGATGAATACGTACGTATCATTCGTGATCACGACGTTCGCATCCCGAATCACGCCACGTGGGCCTGGCGACCCGCCGTGGAAGAACGGGCCGCCGCGCGGGACACCCGCGATGGCAGGCCAGTCGTCTCGCGGGATGATCTGGCGCGTAATCGGCGCAATCCACCGCCGCGCCAGGAGGCCGATGCCGACGATGCCGTCGATCGCCAGCGCGTGAAGACCGCCATCGAGCTAGCGCTCAGTTCAAAAGGGTTCAAGCAAGTATCCGATCCTGCGGCGGCAGATTTTTTGGTCGACTATAAATTTGCGGTGAATCGCCGCAACGCCACCGTCCCCGTGTCTTATGGCGGCGCATATCCCGGCCTGGTGTGCGGGCCATTTCGCTGCTGGGAATCCTGGGGATACGGCCCTGCGTATATCGGCTACGAAAATATCCGCTTCCGCGCCGGCACCATCGTTTTCGACTGGATCCAGCAACCCGACAAGCATCCTGTTTATCGCGCCATCGGCGAAAAGCGCGTGCGCTACGATGCCTTCTCGCTCACGCAAAACGATATCAACGGCCTGGTTCATCATTTGCTGAAAGATCTGAAGCCAGGCAAGTAACGCGTTTTCCGCGAAGTATTCGCCAGCGAGTGGGACAGGCATTCTTGCCTGTCTCCTCGGTTTCCTGTTGCTTCACCTGATCCACAGCTGAATTCGTTCCTTGAGCTCAATCTCCAACGCCTGCGCAGTCTGCGCTAGACTATCGCCCATCACATGCGGCTCCCCTCCGTCATTTCCAATAAGCTGCGCTGCTGGTCTTTCTATGTGTTCGCCTGTTATCGCGGAACCGGCGGCAGACCCAGCTTCATCGCCGAGGATTGGAGCGAGGTGCGTCTTTCGCTCCCACTTTCCTGGCGCACGCGCAACTACGTGGGCACCATCTTCGGCGGCAGCATCTATTCCGCCGTTGATCCCATCTACATGCTCATGCTGATTCATCGGCTCGGGAAGGACTACATCGTGTGGGACAAGTCCGCCTCGATTCAGTTTAAAAAGCCCGGTCGAGAGTCATTGCACGCGAGGTTTATCGTGGATGACGAGGAGCTCGCAGCCATCCGCGCCACACTCGAGACGCAGCGCTCCATCGATCGAACCTACTCGATCGAGCTGAAGGACGCTGCTGGAAACGTCTGCGCTTCCGTGGAAAAACTCATCTATATTCGTCACCGCTAGCGCGCATGAGTTAGATCATGGAAGCAAACCGAAGACCGCTACGCTATTCGGCGTTCCCACATACACCTTGCCATTAGCAACGATGGGCGTGATGAACTTGTTGTCGCTGAACTGATCGCGGCCGTTGGCTGCTTGATTCGAGTTGTAGAGCTCGCTCGTCAAATTTGTCGCGTCGTACGCGTGCAGCACGCCCGTCGTACCATTCTCCACGGCCCACACAATTCCATTTGTTGTGCCGTTCGCGGAAACGCTGGGCGTCGTCCCCGGATAGGCAAAGTGTTGCGTGCTCTGCGACGACGGAACTCCGCTAACTCTTGCATTCACCACCTTGAATGCCTTCAGCGCGTCACCCACGGCTCCGTAGTACACCGTGCCATTGAAATACGCCGGCATCGCGAACACCCCGCCGCCGAGCTGGCCCGAAATCTCCTGATAAATTTGATCGGTGGTTGGATTGAACTTCCCCATGTTGTCGCGATCCACCACGTACATCAGCGCGTCCTTCCCCGCTCCGACCGAGAGATGCCTGGTGGTGCCGCCGACATCCGTTACGTCCAGCAGCAGGATTCCGCCGCCCGACCCAAAGTCTTCGTCCGCGTTCGAAGCCGCCACCGTATCGTGGGGCGTAAAGTAATCCACAAGTTTCAGCGAGCCACTGGTCGAGAGCTTCACGAAACAATTCCCGCAGTTCCCGTTTGCCGGAAAACCGCTGGCATCCAGCGTCGTGCCGAAATCGCCATTCCCGATAATGAAGAATATGTTTCCCGACGAATCCGCCGCAGGCGCCGTTCCTGCCATCCAGATTCCGCCATCGCTGCCGTTCGGCACCAGGTTGAGCACGCTGCTTTGCGCCAGCGTGGTGGCGTCATGCGCCATCACCCACGAGGTGTACGGCCGGATGTCGCAATGGGAAGACCATGTCGTGTAAATGGTCCCGCCGATCTGCAAAAGCCCGGGCCGTTCCTTGTATTGCCTCGCATCGAAAATCACGTTGCCGCCGGAACTGTTGGCGCCCGTTCCGGGATACGTCGCCTGGATAGTCATTGGCCCGCCAAACAGCTCTGCTCCCGTCGTTAGATCCAATGCGTGCAGCCGCTGAAAATAATTCCCGCTGCCATCTTTCGACATCGCCACGACATAGATAGCTCCGTTCGTCCCGCGAGTGCGGTCGATCACGGGCGTTGCTGTAATGCCGATCTCCGGCGAAACTTGCCCGCAGCCGCGGTCATCGCTCGTCGTTTCGCCGGCCAGCAAAGTCGATTTCTTCCACAAGAATGTGCCCGTGTTTCCACTGACGCTGTCAGCATCGAACGCGTACACGCTGCCGTGTTCCGTTACTGCGTAGAGGACGTTCTTGCTCTGTCCAGAAATGCTCAGGCCGGAAAGATAGAGCGGCTGTGCATCGACCTTTCCATCCACGGTAAACGCTCCCAGCTTTCCGAATTTGGTCGAGTTCACGTTCGCTGGCGTCAGTATCGTCTCGTTCAAGTTTTGACCGGTCCTGCCGTTGTCGTAATGATAGGTGATGACGTTGACGGCGGAAGTCGAGGTGCCGGAGTTCACCGTCAGCGTCGCGATGCTGCTTGCCACGCTGCCCACGACGTTGCTCACGGTCACGCGAAACTGTTCTCCGCTGTCCGCAAGCATCGTGACCGGCGTTGTGTAGCTCGCGGAAGTCGCCCCAGTAATGTCCGCGCCGTTTTTCTGCCACTGATAGCTCAGCGGCGCCGTGCCCGTCGCGGTCACCCTAAACGTCGCCGTTTGTCCCGCCGTCACCGTTTGATTCATTGGCTGCGTCGCGATGCTCGGCGCCCCCCCATTCGTGCCGCCGCCGTTCCCGCTCGTTGAACTCTGCCCTGTGCAGCCCAGCGTTGCGAGCGCGGCAAAAAGCGCACTTAGCTGGATACAGAAGATTTGTCGGCGCAAAGGACTACCCCCATATCGAATTGGGCGGCTGAGCTGGGAGGGGCCGCACGCTGGAAAAGTCGGACCGGCCTTAGCCGGGACCCAACGGCAATGTGGACACCTTCTGCTTAATTCAGCTTAGACACAGGCGACGGGAATGACAACTGAGCATAAGTACCCTTCTTAGCTTAAGGATTACGTTGTACCTCTCTGAAGCAGCGATACAAGCGAGGCTAGCGGAGCCCTCCGCCGATCTTACTTTCTTGCCTCCACAGCCTCCTGCCTCTATTCTCTTCCTCCTATGCTCCTTAAAGATCAAGTCGCGCTCATCACCGGCTCGGGCCGCGGCATCGGCCGTGCCATCGCCAAGCTTTTTGCCACCGAAGGCGCTTCGGTATTCCTGACGGGGCGCACCGATGCGGAGTTAACCGCCACCGCCAAAGAAATTTCCGGCTTTGGCGGTTCCGCTGACTACTCCCTCGCCGATCTCGCTCGCGAAAATGATTGCATTCGCATCGTCGCGGAAGCGCGCGCAAATTTTGGAAAGATCGATATCCTCGTCAATAACGCCGGCCACTATGGCCCCGTGGTTCCCGTCGAAGACTATCCGCTCGCGGAGTTCGACAACGTCATTGCCGTCCACCTGCGTGCCGCATTCCTTCTCAGCAAACTCGTCCTCCAGGAAATGTACGCGCGCAACTCCGGCGTCATTCTGAATATCTCCAGCCTGTCTGCGAAAGCAGCTTTCCCGTGGGGTTCCGCCTACGCCGCCGCAAAAGCAGGCATGCTCGGCCTCACCCGCATCACCGCCGCTGAGGCTGCTCGCAAAGGTGTGCGCGTCAACGCCATCTGCCCCGGCCCGGTCACCGAAACGCGCATGTCCAAGGAGCTCGGCAACACTCTCGCCGTTAAACTTGGCGTCAGTCCAAAAGAGCAGCTCGCCGGCTTCCTGAATACGATTTTGCAGGGCCGTGGACAAACGGCCGACGAGGTCGCGCGCGCCGCCCTCTTTCTCTGTTCGAATCAATCCACCGCCATCACAGGCCAATCCATCAACGTCGACGGCGGCGGCGCTTTCTTCTGACGCTCTTTCTAAAAAGCGTAATTGTAGGGGCGGGGCTTGCCCCGCGCGGTAGTTTTCAAGGCGTCGATGCGGGCAAAATCTGAATCGTATGTATCCAGGTTTCCACTAATCGAGGCCAGTTCGTGATGGGAAGGTCCGTGCGGCGCAGCCCATACCCATGTCCGCCCTGCGCGTAGAGATGCATTTCCGCAGGCACCTTGGCGTTCTTCAGCGCCATAAAATACACGACGGAGTTTTCGACGTGCACCGGATCGTCCTCGGCCTGCGCGAGAAACGTCGGCGGAGTCTGTTCCGTCACGTGGATGTCCGCATTGGGCGCGAAGTTTTGCTCTGCGATAGCGAGATAGCCCGGATAAATAATCACCGCAAAATCGGGACGGCAACTCAGCTCGTCCGCGGCGTCGATCGAATCGTAGATACGTTTCTCGAAATGCGTGCTGAGCGCCGCCGCAAGGTGCCCACCCGCGGAAAAGCCGAGCACCCCGATGCGGTGCGCATCAATGTTCCACTCCGCCGCGTGCGAGCGAACGATCCCGAGAGCGCGCTGCGCATCCTGCAGCGCGGCTGCGGACTTCGGATACGGCCTGGGTTCCGGCACACGGTACTTTAACAACACACATGTGATACCCGCGGAATTCAGCCAGTCGCACACTTCGGTTCCTTCGAGATCGATTGCCAAAATGCGGTAACCGCCTCCGGGAAAAACTACAACCGCAGCGCCGGTGCTCTTGCCCGCAGGCGTGTAAAGAGTCAGCGTCGGCTCAGAGACGTTGCCAATTCGAATCACGCGCCTCCCCGCAACAACATGGTCTTTCGCCGTCGTCGTGTCCCCCTCGGGAGCTGGATTAGCCGGAGCTCCAGGAGCACCGTGCGGCCACACCGCAATAGTCGTGTGCCCGGGCGAGGGCGGCCATCCCGGCGTCTGCGCGAACAAATTGGGAGACAATCCAGCGACGACAGCAAGAAAAATCAAAAAGTGGCGCAAAGTTAAGTCCCCTTAGCTGAATTTGGCGGCGCTAATCCTAGCACGGAGAATCGATGCCCAGAACTTTTGACCGCGCGCCTTGCCAGCTCCGGCGATCCTTGGTAATTCTCCGCGCGTTTGCTATGCTCCTCGAATTCGTTTTCAAAAAAAGGAAGCCTTCATGCGTTCACTAAGAATCTTCGTTCCATCCACGATTTTAGTTGCAGGTCTCGCGTTGTCCTTGTTCGCCGCGGAGAAAGACAAGAAGGAAGCCTTTTCCAAGGAGTCTCCGCGCCCCTCCTATGAGTTGCCCCAGCCGGAAAAAGAATCTCTCGATCTGGCGATGTACCAAAACATCCGCGAGGAAGCTCTCGCGCACTCGCACATCATGGAGTACGCCTCCGGTCTCATGGATGGAATCGGCCCGCGCTTGACCGGTTCGCCGAATTTGAAGCGCGCCAATGAATGGACCCGCGATCAGTTCACCGCCATGGGTTGCAGCAACGCCCATCTCGAAGATTGGGGCGAGTTCGGCATGGGCTGGCAGCAACTAAACACCTGGGTGCGTATGACTTCTCCCGACAGCGCCGTTTTCATCGCGCAAGCCGGACCATGGTCCCCTGCAACGAAAGGCCCCATCACCGCGCCCGCAATTTGGGTGGACCTCAAGCCCGACAGGATTGCCGAACACGGTCTAGCCGACATCGAGAAATACAAAGGAAAGCTCGCCGGAAAAATTGTTTTCCTCGGCGAAATGCGTGAAGTAAAGCCGGTTGAGAAGCCTCTCTTCACGCGCGATGAGGAGGCCGACCTCAAAAAAATTCAGGAGTTTCCCCTTCACCTTGAAAACGAAGGTGCATTTTTTCAGACGTTTCTCAAAGCGATGGAAGTCAAGGAGAAGATCGGCCGGTTCCTCGCTGCGGAGCAAGCCCTCGCCGTGATTGTGGCGAGCCGCGACGGCAGAAACAGCGGCGGCTCCGGCGGCACCCTCTTCGATGATAGCGGTGCGGCCTTTGGCTGGATGATTTATCAACGAGAACATGCCGATCCACTGCCCATCGCGGTGACGGCTGTCGAAAATTACGGCCGCGTCTACCGCCTCCTGAAAGCCGGCGTTCCAGTGAACATCGAACTCAATATCGATACAAAGTTCACCGGCGATCATGAGCACGGGTTCGATACCATCGCCGAAATTCCCGGAACCGACCCTAAGCTGAAAGACGAAGTCGTCATGGTCGGCGGGCATCTCGATTCCTGGGCCTCTGCCACCGGCGCCACCGACAACGGCGCGGGCTCCGTGGTCGCCATGGAAGTCATGCGCATTCTAAACGCGCTGCAAGTGAAGCCCCGCCGCACCATCCGCGTCGGTCTGTGGACCGGCGAAGAGCAGGGTGAGTTCGGCTCCTACGGTTACGTCAAGCAGCACTTCGGCTTCGTTCCGCGTTCGAATGAGCCGGACCAGCTCATGATCACCGAATTCGATCGCGACGCTGCCGGGCCCATCCAACTCAAGCCCGAACATCAAAAGTTGGCCGCATATTTCAATTTGGATAATGGGAGTGGAAGAGTTCGCGGAGTGTATCTGCAAGGGAATGCGGCGATCGCTCCGATCTTCGCGCAGTGGATTGAGCCGCTGAAGGATCTCGGCGTCACCACGCTCTCGATGCGCGACACCGGCGGCACGGATCATGAAGCATTCGATGCCGTCGGCCTGCCCGGTTTTCAATTCATTCAGGATCCGCTCGATTACGGCTCGCGCACCCATCATTCGAACATGGACACCTACGAGCGCTTGCAGCCCGAAGACCTCGCTCAAGCCGCCCTCGTCGAAGCAACTTTTGTTTACAACGCAGCCATGCGCGACCAGATGCTCCCGCGCAAACCCATGCCGCATCCCGAACTCGAGCCCAAGCGCACCCAGCCTCTCAAACACGTAATGCCTGGCGCGGAAACCAAGGACTAATCCGTCAGATTTTTGGGTACTGTGTCAGTTTCCGATTTCGTGACGACACAGGAGTTAGAATCAAGAGCCGCAGACGGATAGCTTGATGTGTAAGACTCGAATGTTCAGCCGTCGCAGAACTACGGCGTGCCTCAAGAACTCGGGCACAGGAGCGTACGAAATGCTCAAGGCCAAGCGGTTAAAACGCAGGTATTTACTATTCGAAGTTAGTCATTCCGTGCTGCTCGCGGATGCGAGTTCTGTTGCTGTGCCGAATGAGATCCTTCCGACGGAAGGCAAGCCTCAGTCCCTACCTTCGCTTCTCTTTAGGACGTGGCAATGGGCTGAGAAGTACTTACTTGAGTGCGGCGCATCTCGCGACGATTTGGACAAAACTCGAGATTCATTGATGAAAACGAATATGGCGCTGCTACAAATTTGGGAGTGATTGAATCGGAGAACCCCGCCTCGACGGTTCGTGCCTGATTAATACGCTGACCTAAAACTGACTATTACCAAGTTTTTCGCACGCGTGCAATCCACGCATTGTTATGTTAGAAGCCCAAGCGAGATGCATGCGTCCGCTTCCACGACGAGCGTTGGTCTGGCCGCGCGCCGCCACATAGCGCGGCGACTCTTGCCCTACCTATTCACCCTTTTCGTCATCGCGTTTCTCGATCGCGTCAACGTCAGCTACGCCGCTCTCGAAATGATGCACGATTTGAGTTTCAGCAATCGCGTCTTCGGCTTCGGCTCAGGAATATTTTTTGTCGGCTATTTGCTCTTTGAAATTCCCGGCTGCCTCATCGTCGAGCGCTGGAGCGCCCGCAAATGGTTCGCGCGCATCATGGTTACCTGGGGACTCGTCACGGTGCTGATGGCGTTCATTCGAACGCCCATGCATTTCTACCTGGTTCGAATTCTTCTCGGCGTCTGCGAATCCGGTTTCTTTCCCGGCATTCTCGTCTACCTCACGCACTGGTTCCGCGCGGAAGACCGCGCCAAAGCGTGCGCGATGTTTATGATTGCCATTCCTGTCGCAAACATCATCGGTTCGCCGCTCGGCGGCTGGCTCCTCGGAGTCCACTGGTTCGGCTTACAGGGATGGCGCTGGCTTTTTATCGTCGAAGGTATTCCCGCGGTTGTGTTTGGCATCATCACGGTTTTTTATTTAACCGACTGGCCGCGCGAAGCGCGCTGGCTCCCGCCACAAGAACGCGACTGGATCACCTCCGAGCTAGAACAAGAGGCCCTGGCAAAAAAGGCAACGCGATCCTACAAAGTCTGGGAAGCCCTGCGCCAGCCCGCGGTGATTCGCTTGACCGTCATCTATTTCTT
>JBGPLB010000096.1:0-18506 GCA_041486245.1 Candidatus Acidiferrum sp. | reverse complement strand
TAAGAGAAACCGCAGCTTTTCCTCCATGACACTGCTCACTTTCCACGGCATCGGCGCTCCTTCCTCCTAGCGCCTACCATTATTCACAGTGTCAGCCATCCTCCCGGTCCATTCTGTCAGCCATCCGCCCGGTCCGTACCGGTAAACAGGGCAAGCAGGGTAAACCGTGTCGGCGGCGAAATGGCGGGAGAAAAGTCAATACTCCAGCCTTGAAACGAAGGCTGTGGCGCCCGCCTCCCAAGGATTGTGTCAGGAATGCTCCCGGTCCATTCTGTCAGCCATCCGCCCGGTCCGTACCGCATAACCACCCCCCCCACCCCGGTTTTTTTGTAAGTGCGGATTCTAAAGGGTTTTAAGTCCTGTGTTTTGGAAGTGTTCATTCTAAATAACTTATGGGCGGATTTTATGTAAGTGCGGATTAAAGAGGAGATAGTAGAGAGTGGTGAGTGGCGAGTGGGGAGAAAATTCCGCCGAGCAAAACCTGACCGGAAGGATCTTTGGCGTGAAAGATGTGACCCCGGGTGTTTTCTGTAAGAGTGGCAAACAAAGGGGTTATGGTTGACGCGGCTCATAAGAGTGGCAGGCACAGGACTTAAAGCGGCTGGATTTTCAGTGAGTTGCGAGTCGTCTGTAAGAGTGGCAGGGAAAGGAGTTAGAGGAGCAGTGGCGAGTGATGAGTGGCCAGTGGCGAGACCTGAGGCGGCGAATATTTGGAAGGAGCGAACTGGGTTGATTTGCGAGCGAAACATGAGGGAGGGTAGCACGGGATTGGCGAGGAGGTAAAGTGAATTACAGGGAATGGTCGAAATTGAGGGTTGAATGGAGGTTTTTGGGGGGTGAATGGCGCTGGTGTAGGCGACGTAGGAGCTAGCGTGAGGAGTAATGGCGCAGGTAGCCGGCTGGAGGAAGGATGGTGATGCCTGCGATCCATGTGATGGTGTTACTTCGGGCGACGGTGGGGGATGGAATCGGGGTCGAGGCCTAGCTTTTTGACTTCGCGGCGGGCGCGATTGTAGTCGGAGCGGTTTGTTGCGTTGGTGAGCAGGAATTCTGCTTTGCGTTCGGGGGAGTACTTTTCGATGGGCACGAGCAAGGCGGGGCGAAGCAAGATGCCTTCGTCGCGTGGCTCGGCGGTGACGTAGGACCCTTCTTCCAGGCCAAAGCGGCGGCGAAGCTCTGCTGGGACGACGAGGGTGCCGCGTTTGCCGATGCGGGCTGAATTCAAGTGAGTATCTCCGATCAGGGTGTCAGAAAGTCAGTATATCAGATATTCCGACAATTGGGACATGCCGAGGCTGGGAGCGGCCCACCGATTGCAAAAAACAGAACCGCAATGGGAAGGCACCCCGGAGTTAAGGCGCGGCCACCCGCGAAGTTTACTCGGGCGAAGGAGCCGACGCCTTCATCTAATCAGCCCCGGCAGGTTGTTGAGAAGCCAGCCTCTTCGCTTTAGCCGCGAACTGAATTATGGCCTCACATAGCTTGCAGAGTTCGTTGGAGAGCGCGTCGTGCTCCCAGGCATCTGTTAGAACGTAGCCAATGAAAGGTGAGTTCTTCTGGAAGTCTCCGAATTCTATTTTCATCGTATCGCGGACTCGATTTGTAGACTTCCCCCAGGCCTGCTCGCCCAGATCCGCTGTAACCGCGGAGCTTATCTTAGTCGGCCATACGTGCACACATCCGGCTTGGAAAATCTCCGCAGGAAATGGTTCTGGATCGGCGACTCCACAGAGGCGTAGGAGGGCTAAATTATCGCGCTCGTTTTCTGGCTTTTTGTTGTTTCCGTCAGCGTCAAAAACAGCGAAGGTTGGGATGCCTAGCAACTTGGCGATGGCGAGTGGCTGTATCATCTGATTCTTTCCCGCAGTTGGAACGATATGGCACCCAAGTCGGCGGAACTCTTCCCATCGGTCCATTAAGATTAGGTAAGTTTTGATATAGGCTGCGTCTTCCGGCCCCTCGACCAAGATCAACATGGAAGTGAAAAACATTTCGTTTACTGAAGAATTGAGGGTTTGTTGCACTTTCAGGGTCAGGCCAGCGACGTTTAACGGCGTCTCTCCGATCGCCCCACCGATAGATTTGGAGAGTTCTTCAAATGTTGCAGAATGGATGTTCGCTTCCTTAAGTCCTGGGTTTGGCCTGAACATGCGTACATCTTCAAATCCCCGACCGGAGATGAAAAACGGACTATGCGTGGAGACTAGGACCTGAGAGTTAGCGGTACTCAGTTTTTCGAGGACTGACGCCAAGTGGCGTGCTTGGGGCGGATGCTGATATAGCTCAGGTTCTTCGCACGCTAACAATAACTTGGGTCCGCCGACATCTCCGGTGCCCGCCAGTTCTTGAAGAAGTGCCAGCAGGAACGATCTCTGCAAGCCATGCCCGAATCTTGACACGTTTCCTTCAAACCTTCCTTCGCCCGCTAGTATTCGCGCGAGCGGCTCCGAGACGTTCACGTAGCTGGAAGTGTCATCGTGCCACTGAACCTTGAGGCTTGCATCGGGATGGGCCCAGTCTTTCAGCTTTGCGCTCAGCGACTGGGAGAGAGATTCCAGAGTGCCTTGGTGTTCCGTGAGAATCTCTTTATATCTTTGCTCCGTTTCAGCCCTCAGCTTATCTAGCGGCTCCTTGAAGGAGAGCTTCGAACGTACAGTCCTTTCGAGTAACAGCTTCAGGGCATTGCTCCTAGCTTCTAGCTGTTCGGTTGTTGCGTCTTTGACCGCAGGTACGCAGATCCATTGCACGTATTTTTCAAGAAGGTTTGTGCCCTTGCTGATTCCATAGAACTGGTCCTCGCTCCTCAACGGCGTGCACAGCTCAGGGTGAGAAGATTCATAGGAACGTAGCGCCTCTTTCATCGCTGGTTTTGTGCCTGGCGGTGGTAGGTCTTTGAATGACTCCCGAATATTCTCGTAAATTTTCTTCAGCTCGGTAGCAGGAGCGCCATCATCTTCGGCTTTGAAATAGCGCGAGAAGGGCTCCATAGCCAGTCTTTGACCGAACTGTTTCACTTCTGCAATTCGTGAGACGGGGTCCCATTTTGCAACGGCGGATACAATCAAAAGGCCTTGCCGATAATAGTGCGCGAAGTCCCTTTGAGCTTCTTCTTGCAGATCGCAGAACTTGACAGTGATGACTATCGGCTCGTCTGTATTGCGGAGGTGGAAGTCCTCCTCTTTTAGCGTGAGGTCGGCGGTTGAGCCCGTTGAGTCTCTAAAGAACACCTTGAGCGCTGTGAGAACAGTTGACTTGCCGGCCCCGTTGGGTCCGACGAGGCATGTGTAGTCGTTGAACGATATGCGCTCAGCTGTTAGGGCCCTGAAGTTTCTTATATCCACTTCGAGAATCTTCATGATTGCGCTGGGTAACGGAAGCGGTAGCTCGCTTCTCATTTAATTGCATTTATTTGACTTTGTAAATAGTCAATGGTTAACGGGAGTGTGCTCGTGGGGAGGCTGGCACCGGGTTTAGAGAGGTTGGGCGGTTGGGTCTAGCTGTTGAATTGGGGGCGCACCCTTTGGGTTGTCGTTTTTCAAGCGTGCGGTTTTTACTCTTTGGACGATACTTTTACCCTCCCAGTTTCCAACAGGTGTGTCATGGTCGAGCGGTTGACAAGCGACAATTATCACTTTACAATACGGTCTTGTGATTCGGAGCTTCAAGCATCGGGGCTTGAAACGCCTCTATGAACGTGGGGACCGAGGCGGGATACGCGGCGACCTGGTGGAGACGGTGGAACGAATCCTTACGGTTCTCGATTCGGCCACAACGCCGCAAGCTCTCGATCTGCCCCGCTACCGCCTGCACCCGTTGAAAGGCGACTTGAAGGGATTCTGGTCCGTGACCGTGCGGGCCAACTGGCGCATCGTTTTCCGCTTTGAAGGAGAGGATGCGTTTGACGTTGAACTGATCGACTACCATTAGAGGGGAAGAAAACCTTATGCCTATGAAAAACCCCGTTCATCCCGGGCGCGTCGTCCGCCACGATTGTCTGGAGCCTTTGGGACTCTCTGTAACGGCGGGGGCGAAGGTACTCGGTGTCACCCGGCAGGCTCTCAATAACGTCGTCAACGGCAAGTCTGGCATTAGCCCGGAGATGGCGATACGGCTGTCCAAAGCATTCGGCGGCACGGCGGAAACGTGGTTGCGAATGCAGCTCGCCTATGACCTCGCAGCAGCGCGCAAGAACGAAAGCCAGATCAAGGTTCGACGTCAGCACGTTGAAGAGTTGCATGTATAACCCCTCGCATTTGGGGCGAAAGTAATCTCTCTAAAAGCCTAGTGGAGTACAGCGGGAGGAAGAGGAAGAGAGATTTCATCGCACAAATGCGTGCGATGTGGCAGCGGTACTCTCTGCGCAGGCCGATAGGTTCGCAGGAGCGAACGTGAAAGAAGAGGCGTCGGCCTCTCCGTTCGTCGGTATAGACGGAATGACAAGGAGGGTGAGGCTGGTGCCGTCTAGGGAGATGCGGCTTTCTTGCGCAGGGGCTTGGCTGAGGCTTGCGCCTCGACTGATTTGCGCACGCCTTCGGCGTGGAGTTCGCCACGTTCGAGAAGATCGAGTATCTGGTTTGCGGTCAGCGTATCTTTGCCCACTGAGAAGATTATCTGGCCATCGGCAGTTTGCATTGGGAAACCGACAGCTATCCCATGTTGCCGCAGGAGGTGGACGGCCTTCACGATGTCGTCTGTTAGTTTTGCGAAATTGCTCAGGGCAAGCTCTCTGCGTGGACATCATTGCGGAAACGGAGGAGCTAGTCTAGTGGGGCAGGACGGTCTGCCCACAGGTTTTGCACAGTTTCTCCACTTTTTAGCCTGGCGGGGGCCTGTCCTGCGCTGACTGAGGGAGAGAGATTTCATCGCGCTCGTAGACAGGTCTAGGAGGAAGAGAGATTTCTCTCTCCGCAGGCCGACACGTTTGCAGGAGCAAACGTGAAAGAAAAAGCGTCGGCCTGCTCCGTTCGAAATGACGGTGTAGGGTGGCGTCGGATGGCTAGGAGAAGTTCAAGGATAGAAACTTGAAAGTGACAGGACAGAGTAAGTACGGCACGACTGAAGTCGTGCGCCTACACAAAGCGCCTACCCAAAACAAACGGCAATGAAAGAGATTACTTTGCGGCGTGGCGGGCCAGGCGGGCGGCGAAACCTAGCAAGAGGATGCGCTTTTTGGGATCCATCTTGGCGAGATTGCGCTGCAATTGGCTGAGTTCGAGCGCTTCTTTTCTGGAGTAGCCCCAGAGGCCTTTGTCGTCGTCGCTGACGAGTTTGCGGGGCTTGGGCGGTTCGTTGCCTTCGTACATGACTTTGTAGAGCGGCATGTCCAGAGCACGCGCCCACTTTTCCAAGGTTTCGACGGTCGGAACGGTGTGGCCGTTTTCGACGCGAGAAACGTAACAGCGGAGAAGGCCGGTGGCTTTCTCGATATCGCCCTGGCTGAAATCTTTTTCTTCGCGAAGCGTTTTGAGTCTTTGTCCTATTTGCATGGTTAGAGACTACACCAAATTGGGGGCTAGTGGCTAGTGGTAAGAGGCGGGTGGTCTGGCTGAGTAGTAAGAAGGAAACGAGGGGAGCGGGGCGGGAGAGCGGGCTAAAAAAGTTGAGGGCGCAACCAGCGGCTAAGCGAGTTGCGCCCTCTAAATCGAGCCGTAAAGTTTCAGGCTTCCGTTCAATCCAGCGACGCAGGAGCCTTGCGGCTTGTTGCGCCTTCCAAACTGATGCGTACCACCTACGAGCTTTACGATTTGGGGCAGCGTCACAACAGCTGTTAAGCCGCTGCAACCTCCGCGCCACACCGCAATGCCCACGAGCTTTTCGATTTAGCCCGGCGCCGCGAAAGCCGTGAAGCCTCCGCGACATCCAAACCAAACCGCCAAGCCTCAGGAATTTCGGATTCGACCCAATACTGCAACGGCGGTTAAGCAATCACAGGCACTGAACCAAACCTTACATTTCCGAGCATCCTTCTTCAGACTGACGCCGCAATCGCGGTTAAGCTTTTGCGAGCACCGCTCTGACGAAGGAGTCCACGAACTTCCCGGTTCCGATCAGAATCGCGACAACGGTTAAGATATCGCGAGGTCTGAACCGAACCGTAAAGTCTGTTACGCTTCCGGTTCAATCTGGTGCGGAAGATAAACTTAGTTGTTTTCGGCGTCAACGGAAAACGGGAAAAATGTCTGTGCAAATGTGTGGATGAGTGTGGAAAAACTTGGAGAGGTTATTTGATTTTGGCGATGCGGTCGATGGTGGGATATTTTTGGAATTGGGCGGAGTCGTGGCCGGGGATGACGCGGTCGGGATTTCCGCCGGCGAGCTGAATCATGCGCTCCTGATTCTTGATGTTGGCGGCGTGATAGGCTTCGGTGAAAGTGGCGCTGGCTTTGTGTTCGGCAAGGTTGCGATAGAGATAGCAATTGTCGGAAGCGAGGACGAAGGGAGGATTGCCATCGATTGCTATGTATTGCGATGAAAAGGTGTGGTGGCCGCCGGTGTAGGCGCGAATACCGGGGAAAATTTCGACGTTGTCGCCATCGACGAGGCGGAGACGGCCTTCGGTGTTGAGCTTGACGAGTTGCTGGACGTCTTCCGGATCAATGCCGCCGTGATCGCCGCCGGGTTGCCAGGCATCGTTCGTATAGTAGCGATATTCCTCTTTTTGAATCCAGACATTGGCTTTGGGAAAAAGATCGATGCCGCCGAGATGATCCCAGTGCGCGTGGCTGATGACGATGTCGGTGATTTCATCGGGTTGGACGCCGGCGAGTTTGACGGCCTCGTCGGGGCGGATGTAGCCGGTCGCTGGGAAATATTTGAGGAAAGTGTCGCGGTGATAGCCGCTGTCGAAAAGAATGTTGTGGCCGCGTCCGCGAATGAGCCAGATGACCATGGCGATTTCGATTTTTTCGCCTTTGGGAGCGCCCATGACGAGGCCGGCGACTTCATCCTGGGCGGAGGAGTAGCGAATGGCCTGAATCGAGTAGTCCGGTGTGGCGGCGTTTGCGGAAAGAGGCGCGAACGCGACGATGAGTGCGGCTAGAGCGATGAGCGGGATCGATGAGAGCCAGGCCAAGCGTTTCATAGAGGTGTACTCCTGTGCGAAGGCGACGCGACATTGTAGCGCGAGGCGGCGCGAAATGGACCGAAGAACTAGAGAGCAGCGGGCAAGCTGCATTTCGAATTTTCAGGCAATACCAATGTGGATTTGAGAGCGGCCGCGTACCGCGAAAAAATACCGGGGCAGAATATGATTAGCGAGGCTGGCGGGAAGAGCGGACGAAATCGCGCAGCACAGTGACGTTCGGACCATAGGCGCCGATGCGGCCAGCGTCCACGGGAAGGCCGAGGCGCTCGGCGAGATCGAGATCGACGCCGGCATCATCGAGTTCAGACAAACTGAAACCTTGGGCGGGCAACACGCGGTTCAAACCCGTCGGGTACACGGGCCGGGGCGGGCGGTGACGTTGCCAGGGGCGGCGCGCCAGTTCATAAAATTGCTGCCAATCGCGTTTGTGCCACGTGGTCATCGTTCTCTTTGCTTCGTCCTCTTCATCCGGTTGGATGCAGGGAGCGGCCAGAAGGTTCTTCTCGAGTTCGTCAGGCATCGCTCGTCTCACTGTGGGCGGCGAAATGGGCAATCCCTCCGAAGAGGAGCGGGCCGCCAGGCGCTCAACATACAGCACATTCGGCCGCGTGCCACATTTTCGTTGCCTATTGTTTCAAACACGTCACCGGGCGATTAGTTTCGGTCGCCGCGCCCCATGGCGCAAGGACGGATGCTCTGTCGCGAACGGGGTTGGGGACGTCCGTTATGCGCCGGGATACTATAGGCAATGGCCAATGATTGCCAGTGTGAACTCGTACTGAGCTGGCGCCACCCCTGAGGGGCACAAACAAGCACCGCCTTCCCATCCCAGGCGGCCTGTGAGGCTGCTCGCTGTACCTGCAATCGGCAAGCAGCTAATCCGTTAGACGAATTTCAGCGCTGAATGTTGCAGCATAATCAGTAGGCGATGGACGCAGAGGTATCACAGGAGACTATTCAGGAGGGTTTCCAGCGGCGTCCCGAGGGCATAGGACGCCGCCCTAGGATCTTGAAAGAAAGCTTACCAACGATTACCGCGGTCTCCACGGTCTCCGCCGCGACCGCCCCCGCCGCCGTGGCCGCCTCGGCCACCACCGCCGCCCCCACCACCATGGCCGCCGCGGCCGCCGCCATAACCACCACCGCCTCCGCCACGTCCACCGCCCCCGGCGCCGCGCTCAGCCTGCGGCCGGGCTTCATTGACTACGAGATTCCGACCGCCGAAATTTTGGCCGTTCAGCGAGTTGACCGCGCGGTCGGCGTCTTCGTCGCTCTGCACTTCCACGAAGGCAAAACCGCGGGATTGTCCCGTGAAGCGATCACGAATGAGATTGACACCCGAGGGAGTTACGCCAACTTGTGCGAACCATTCCTGCAGCTGCTCTTCCGTCGCGGAAAACGGAAGATTGCCGATGTAGAGCTTCTTCACCTGCCCACTCCTTCTGCCCGGAACCCAAGTAAGAGTCGCGGAGCGCGCTGAAGGACAGCTACCGTTCACGGGCAGTCGGGAAAGCCGAGCCACCGCGGGGAGCGAGACCGGCACTTCAGCGGTCAGAGGCATGGTCTCGAAAATTAACTGGTTTTGCAACCGGAAAGAGACTGACGCGCCAGCCCAACTCCCGCCTAACTCCGTTCTTCTGGAGCGGTTCCTTAGCTCTTCCAATGCTCCATCCCGTAGCGGTTGAGCCACCTGCGGTGAGCGAATAGTGGTAGGATGCCGCCAAATTGGCTTGGAAGAGGACGATTGATGCGCGGCACAATGATGGATTTTCCGCTGACGCTCTCCGCAATTCTGGAGCGGGCCGGGAAGCTGTTTCACCGCGTGGAAATCGTCTCGCGCAGACCAGACTGCTCCATGCAGCGGACGACTTACGGTGCTTTCTACCGGCGCGCGCGGCGCCTTGCCGATGCGATGACCAAACTCGGCTTGCGACCGGGCGATCGCGTCGCTTCGATGATGTGGAATCATTCCGGCCATCTGGAAGCGTTCTTCGGTGTGCCGTGCGCGGGGGGAATCCTTCACCCGCTGAACCTGCGCTTGCACCCGCACGAGCTCGCGGCCATCATCAACCACGCTGAGGACCGGTTCCTGGTTATTGATGACGTACAGCTGCCGGCTTTTGAAAAATTCCGCGCCAGCGTGTCCTTCGAACGTGTCATCGTGGTCCCGTACGGCGGGGGAAGCATCCCGGACGGTTTTTTGAACTACGAGGAACTGCTTGCGGGAGCGAGCGACGATTTTCGCTACCCGGCGATCGACGAAAATGACGGCGCGGCCATGTGTTTCACTTCAGGCACCACGGGTAATTCGAAAGGCGTGGTCTACTCCCATCGCGCACTGGTATTGCACACGTTTGCTGAGATGTGCGTGGACTCCTTCGCGATCGGGCATCACGACACCGTCCTCCCCGTGGCACCGATGTTTCACGCTAATGCCTGGGGCTTGCCCTACTCCTGCGCGATGGCGGGAGCTCGGCTGATTCTCCCGGGGCCTAATGTCGATCCCGAAAGTGTTCTTGACCTGATTGCGGAGGAGCACGTCACTATCGCTTGCGGCGTGCCCACGGTTTGGCTCGGAGTGCTCGGGGCCCTCGAGAAAAATCCTGGCCGGTGGAAATTCGACTGGCCGGTTCGCGTCGTCATTGGTGGCACGGCGCCACCCGAACAACTGATGCGCACACTCGATCAACACGGTCTGCACATACTGCACCTTTGGGGCATGACCGAGACAGCCCCGCTGGCTACTGTAGGCAGGCTAAAGCGCCACATGCTCGATTGGACTTCCGACCAACAATACGCGGTCCGCTTAAAACAAGGCTGGCCAACGCCCTTTATTGAGTTGCGCGTCATGCACTCGGAAGGACTTGAGGGCAAATCCGTGGAAGCTCCGCGCGACGGCAATACGCCTGGAGAACTCGAAGTGCGCGGACCCTGGGTGGCGGCCAGCTATTACAAATCGCCGGACCAGGCTCATCGGTGGACGGAGGATGGGTGGTTCAAGACCGGCGACATAGCCACGATGGACGACGAAGGATTTATCAAGATTGTAGACCGCGCCAAAGACCTGGTGAAGTCCGGCGGCGAATGGATCAGCTCCGTGGATGTCGAGAATACCCTGATGGGGCATCCCGCCGTCAAAGAGGCTGCGGTTGTCGGAGTCCCGCACCCCAAGTGGCAGGAGCGCCCAGTCGCGGCGGTGGTCCTGAAGGATGGAGCCCAGGCTACACCTGAGGAGCTACGCGCTTTCCTGGCACAATTTTTCGCGAAGTGGCAGCTTCCGGACGCGTTTGTCTTCCTTGAGGCTTTGCCACGCACATCGGTAGGCAAATTCAAAAAAATCGCTCTGCGCGAACAATTCGCCAATTGGAAATGGGAATAGTAGTCGTCATCTATGCCTGTTCGTTTTGAGAATTCACGGCTGGCTGGGCTTCCATGGAAGAAAATGTTCTAAACCTTGTGCGCGGACGCCGGGGACATTTCAGGCTGGAGTCGGGTCATCATGGAGATGTGTGGTTCCAGCTCGATACCTTGTGCCTGCACTCTCGTGGCATTCAGCCGTTTGCGGCACAACTCGCTGGACGACTCCTCCAGCACAAAGTGGAAGTGGTGTGCGGCCCGCTTGTGGAAGGTGCATTTATCGCGTTGCTGGTCTCCCTTGAGCTGGGTTGCGATTTCGTCTATGCCGAGCGCTTCGCTAACGTGGCACTTGAGAGTTTATTTCCGGTCGAGTACCGTCTTCCAGGAGCGTTGCATTCCGCGGTAAAAGGCAAACGCGTAGCGATAGTCAATGATGTTATCAGCGCTGGATCGGCTGTCCGGGGAGCCACATTCGATTTGCAAGCCATTGGCGCGGACGTCGTTGCCATTGGCGCGATCCTCGCGCTTGGCGATACCATTTCCGAATTTGCGGCCGAACACCGCCTTGCCCTCGAACTTCTGCAGCAGACGCCACACAATTTATGGACACCCACCTGCTGTCCGCTATGCGCCGCCGGCAAACCGCTAGAAAACGTCGGGACATCCTAGACAGTTGGGCGAACCTGTACTTCCACCAGTATTCCGGGCGATGTAAATCGGCCGAGGGCCATGACTCCGGTTTGATGGATTTCGGCGCCGAGTCCCAATTGGCGTTTACCTCGAGCAAGTCGCGTACGGTGAGACGGCTGGACAGGTCAGGTCCGATAAGAGGCATTGATGCGGACGTACTCCGCAGTGAGGTCGCAAGTCCAGTAGCGCGCGCTGGCGGTGCCTGCGTGCAAGTGAAGAACGATCGGAACGTGTTCCGCGAGCAGGCGATTGCTGGCGGCCCGTTCGTTGAAATCCACTGGATTGCCTCGGCGCAGAACGGGAATGCCAGCCATCTTGATATCGACGCGCGCGGGATCGAACGCCACGCCGGAACGTCCCGCCGCCGCGAAAACGCGGCCCCAGTTGGGATCGCCGCCGGCAAACGCTGTCTTGACGAGCGGCGAGGTTGCGATCGTTTGCGCGATGCGGCGCGCAGCCGCTTCGGTTTTCGCGCCGCGGACTTCGATTTCGATCACGCGTTGCGCACCTTCTCCATCGGCGACGATCTGCAGCGCAAGCGACTTGCAGACGTCTTCAAGCGCCTTTGCAAAGGCGCGATGAGCCGCGCTGCCTGCGCGAATCGCGGGCGCTCCTGCGGCGCCGTTTGCGAACACCAGCAGAGTGTCATTCGTTGAAGAGTCTCCGTCGATGCTGATGGAGTTAAAGGTACGCGAGCAAACGTCACGTAACGTTTTTTGCAAAAGCGGCGGCGCGATAGCGGCATCGGTCACGACGAACGCGAGCGTGGTCGCCAGATTGGGATGAATCATCCCCGCGCCCTTCGCGCACCCGACCAGGTGAATTTTCTTTCCGGCCATTTTGAAGGAAGCGCCGGCGGTCTTTGGACGCGTATCGGTGGTGCAAATGGCGAGCGAGAGCTCCGCGAAGGAACGCGCCGAGGGACGGCGATTGCCGGTGAGTTTTGGCAGGGAGCGCAGGATTTTTTCGACGGCAAGCGGCACGCCGATCACGCCCGTCGAGCAGACGATGATTTCGTTGGCGGTGCATCCGAGCCGTTTGGCCGTTTCCGCGACAGTGCGCTCGGCCGCGGTGTGGCCCGCCGGGCCCGTTGCGCAATTCGCGTTTCCGGAATTCACGACGACGGCGCGCATGCGGCCTTTCGACGCGCGGAGATGTTCCTTGGAAATTACCACCGGGGCAGCGACAACAAGATTTTGCGTGAAAACCGCGGCGGCAGAAGCGGGAACGTCGCTCGAAATAATCGCGAGATCGAGCGCACCGGTTTTTTTCAATCCGCAGGCCGTAGCCGCGAAACGGAATCCATGCGGGAGAGAAGCTTCGGAGAGCGCGTGCTTCATCACCAGAATATCCGTGTGACTAGCGCGCCGTCTCCGGAAGCAACCTCCGGTCCTCCGTAAAAGAAGTTTGGGAGTTTAACTGGATTGCGGATTGCATGCTCATGGCTTGGCTCCTGGTGGTGTGTTGAGTTTCTGCAAACGGTTCTGAAAAATCGCGATGGCTGCACGCACGGATTCCGTCGCCGTGCCGCCGGGCACAAACTTGGTGGCAATAGAGTTTTCGACAGAAGGCCCATCGAGAAAATCGGCTTCAAAGAAGGGAGAGATTTTCTGGACGTCGGAAAGCGAAAGCTGCGTCCAGGGCTTACCTTGCTGCTCAGCTTCGCGAAGAATTTTGCCGATGAGATCGTGGGCCTGGCGAAATGGAACGCCTTTGTGAACGAGATAGTCCGCGGCGTCCGTGGCGAAAAGAATCGGATTGGAAGCGGCGGCTCGGAGACGGTCTTCGCGAAACTGAGAACCAATGATCGCGCCAACTGCGACGAGGAGCATGTCGTTGATTTGATCGTGCGCAGCAAATAGGGCTTCCTTATCTTCTTGCAGATCGCGCTGGTAGCTCGTAGGCAAGCCTTTGAGCGTCGTGAGCAGGCTGAGGAGTGCGCCTGTGATGCGCCCGGTTTTGCCGCGAATAAGTTCCCAGGAGTCGGGATTCTTTTTTTGCGGCATGAGGCTGCTGCCGGTCGAGTATTCGTCGGGAAGAATCACGTAGGCAAATTCCTGCGAGGCGAAGATCACGAAGTCCTCCGCGAGGCGGGATAGATGCGTGGCGATGCCGGTGAGGGCGAAAAGATAGTCGAGGGCAAAGTCGCGGTCGCTGACCGCATCGAGGCTGTTCGCAGTAATGCGAGAAAACCCCAATTCACGCGCGATGGCGTTGCGGTCGATCCCAAAGGAATTTCCCGCGAGCGCGCCGGAGCCCATCGGGCAGGCATCCGCGCTTGCAGCAGCATGTTGCAGCCGGGTGACGTCGCGCAGGAAAGCTTCCGCATGAGCGAGCAGAAAATGGGAAAGCAGAATTGGCTGAGCGTGCTGCATGTGAGTCATGCCGGCCATGGGCACGGAGATTTTTGCCTTAGCCTGCAGCAGCAGCGTATTCAAAAGCGCGGACAAACCGCGCTGGATTTCCGCGGCGGCGTCGATGACGAAGAGGCGGAAATCCGTGGCGACGAGTTCGTTGCGGCTGCGTCCTGTGTGTAGCTTCCAGCCGAGGGGGCCGAGTTCTTCGACGAGGGCTTTTTCGACGAAGTGGTGGACGTCTTCGGCGTTTGCGCCGAACGTGTCGACCCATACCGGATCCGTTCGCGCGCGATCAAAGATTTTGTCGAGCGCGGCGAGAGTTTGCTTCACTTCGGTGGCGGTGAAAATGCCGATGGGTTCGAGGGCTTTAGCCCAGGCGCGGTCGACCGCAATTTCGTAAGGCAGCAGGCGACGGTCGAACGCGAAGGAGCGCTGAAACGCATCGAAGTGAGCGTCTGGCTCGCGCTCGAAGCGCCCGCCCCACAATCGGTCATCTTTACGTTCGGTCATTGGTGCAACCTGGTGTTCATCGAAGAGAGATTTCTCGCTTCGCTCGAAATGACGGCTTCAAGAATTTCCTTCTGCTTTCGCTTTCGGACGCACGGTGACCGGCAGAGCGAAAAGATTGATGAAGCCTTCGGCGTCTTTGGGGTTATAGCGGCCCATCGTGAAGCTGGCGAGGTCTGTGCGGTACAGAGAGAAGGGAGAGACGCGCTTCGTGACGGTGAGCGTGCCCTTCCAGAGCTTCAAGCCAACCGTGCCGGTGACGCGTTGTTGGGAGACGTTGAAGAAACCGTCGAGCGCGGCGCGCAGTGGAGAAAACCACAAGCCGTAATAAACGAGTTCAGCGTAGCGGAGCGAGAGTGCTTGCTGAAAATGGGTGGTCTCGCGGTCGATAGTCAGAGCCTCGAGCTCGCGGTGCGCGGTGACGAGAAGCGTGCCGCCGGGCGTTTCATACGCGCCGCGGGACTTCATGCCGACGAGGCGATTTTCGACGATGTCCGTGCGGCCGATGCCGTGCTTCGCGGCAATTTGATTCAACGTATTGAGAAGCTCGACGGGACCAAGCTTTGCGCCGTTGACGGAGAACGGCGTGCCTGCTTCAAAGCCGATCTCGACTTCCTCGGCTTTGTCCGGTGCTTTTTCCGGAGAGACGGTCCACTGCCACATGGCTTCGTTCGGAGAATTGGCGGGATCTTCGAGTTCGCCACCTTCGTGGCTGAGGTGCCAGATGTTGCGGTCGCGGCTGTATATGTTTTTCTTGCTCTGCTCGACTTGCACGTTGTGTTTGGCGGCGTACGCGATAGCATCTTCGCGGGAATCTATGTCCCATTCGCGCAAAGGAGCGATGATCTGCACATTCGGCGCGATGGCTTTGTAGGCCAGTTCGAATCGCACCTGGTCGTTGCCTTTTCCCGTGCAGCCGTGCGAGAGGCCGTCGGCGCCGAGCTGAAGAGCGAGTTCGGCCTGGCGTTTGCCGAGGATGGGCCGGGCCATCGAAGTGCCGAGGAGATAGGTGTGCTCATAAACGGCGCCCGCCCGTAGCGTCGGCCAGATATAGTCGCGGACAAATTCTTCCCGCAGATCTTCGACATAGGCGGTGGATGCGCCGGTGGCGAGAGCTTTTTTGCGCGCGGCTTCCAGATCTTCCTGCTGGCCGACGTCGCCGATCATGGCGATGACTTCGCACTGATAATTTTCCTTCAGCCACGGGATGATGATGGAGGTGTCGAGACCGCCGGAATAGGCGAGGACTACTTTTTTTGGTTTTGGCAATTGCGTTTTCACGGTTCCTCGTTTGAAAGAAGTTTAAGAGCTCAAAAGTTCAAAGACGGGCGCGGCATGCCGTGCCCCTACAAACGGATAAGAACATTTGCGATGCGACGGCCAGCATCCGTGGATCAGAACAAAGTATGCAGGATGGCTTTCTGCACGTACATGCGGTTTTCCGACTGGTCGAGGACGACCGACTGCGGGCCATCGAGAACTTCGTGCGTGACTTCCAATCCGCGGTGCGCCGGAAGGCAGTGCATGAAAACGGCGTCCGGCGCGGAGAGGGCCATGAGCTCCGCGTTGACCTGGTATGGCGCGAACACGGCCTTGCGGACATTCTCCTCGGCCTCGAAACCCATGCTGGTCCAGGCATCGGTGTAGACACCCTGAGCGCTCGCGACGGCTTCGCGGGGATCGGTCATGAGCTCTATTTTGGCGCGCGTTTCCTTGGCCACACGTTTGGAGTCGGCTAAGACCTCTGGCGCTGGCTGATAATCCTGCGGCGTGGCGATGCGCAAATGAACGCCGAGGCGCGCGGCGAGATACATCAAGGAATGGCAAACGTTGTTTCCATCGCCGACGTAGGCGAGCTTGAAGCCGCGGAGGGCGCCGAATTTTTCGTCGAGAGTAAAAAAATCGGCGAGCGCCTGGCAGGGATGAAATTTATCGGAGAGCGCGTTGATCACCGGAATGCCGGCGTTGGCGGCCATTTCCTCGAGGACTTTCTGCTGGTAGACGCGAGCGACGATTCCGTGAACCCAGCGATCGAGATTGCGCGCGACATCGGCGATGGACTCGCGCGCGCCGAGAGAGGCGGAAGCCTGCGTGTGGTCTAGGAAAACGACCGAGCCGCCCATGCTTTGGATACCGACGTCGAAGGTGACGCGGGTGCGCAGCGAGGGCTTTTCGAAAATCAGCGCGATGAATTTTCCCGTGAGCGTGGAAGCGTAGCGGCCCGGGCGCGCTTTGATGTCCGAAGAGAGTTGGAGCAAATCTCGCGTATGCGAGGGGCTCCATTCCGCTCCGGTGAGCAGATCATTCGATAAAGAAATCGGGGTAACGAGGATGGATGTAGTCATTTTTTCACCTTGCCGCGGCGAGGACGGCATGCGACGGAGTCGCGGGCTTCGCGGCCTCCGAAGTGACGGCCTTTTGCGGGGTAGTTACAAACAGTCTTTCCAGGAGACGCAGAAACTGGCGCACTTGAGCGCGGGTGACGAGGAAAGGCGGAAGCAAGCGCAGCGTGAAATCGTGCGTGCAGTTGATGAGCAGGCCGCGAAGCATGGCTTGCGAGACAAAGGGAGCGCCGTCGATGGATAGCTCAATGCCAATCATCAAACCTTCGCCGCGAATTTCGCGGATAAATGAGAATTTTGCGGCGAGCGCGTCAAGGCCTTCGCGCAATTCCGCACCGCGTGCGCGAATGTTTTCGAGGAGGTGTTCCTCTTCGATGACGTTTAGAAATTCGAGAGCGGTGGCGCAGGCGAGCGGGCCGCCGCCGAAGGTGGTGCCGTGCAAGCCGGGAGAAACGCGCGCAGCGACGGCTTCCGTCGTGAGGACGGCGCCGAGGGGGAGGCCAGCCGCGAGCGGTTTGGCCACCACTGCGACGTCGGGCTTCGAGGAAAATTTCTGATACGCAAAATAGCGGCCGGTGCGTCCCAAGCCGCACTGAATTTCATCGGCGATGAGGAGCGCGCCGTTTTTTGTGGCGAGGGCACGCGCGCGGTTCCAGAATTCTTCGCTGACCGGAAAGATTCCGCCTTCGCCCTGGATGGTTTCGATCAGGATGGCGCAGACGGTGTCATCAAATTTCGTTTCGAGATCAGCGGCGTCATTAAAGCGCACAAATTCGACGCCGGGAACGAGCGGAGCGAAGGGCAGGCGGTATTTTTCCGTGGCGGTGACGCTCACGGCGCCAAAGGTGCGGCCATGGAAGGAATTCTCGAGCGCCAGGATGCGGTGCTTGCGCGCGGGGGAGCCGGGCGCATCGGTGGAAGTACGGCCGTAAAGCCGGGCCAGCTTCAGAGCGCCTTCGATGGCTTCCGCGCCGCTATTGGAAAAGAACACACGGGCAAGGCCGGACCATTGCGCAAGCCTGCGGGCCAGCGGGCCCTGATACGCGTTGTGAAAAAGGTTAGAAAGATGAATCGCCCGGGCGGATTCGCGGCGGATGACTTTGACGATGCGCGGATGAGCGTGCCCGAGAGCGTTGACGGCGATGCCGCCGAGGAAATCGAGATATTTTTTCCCACGGGAGTCGTAGACGTAGCAGCCTCGTCCATGCGTAAAAACTATAGGCTGACGTTTGTAAGTCCCAAGGAGGAATTGGTTGGCGTCGCGCAATATGGCAGCCGCGTTCGAGGCGCGAGCTCGTACGTTCTTCGCCTTTCGGGAAGCGGAACTCGCTAACCTTTTTGCTTTGAACTTGCGCATCACGCCGCCGAAAGAGCCGCATGAGCGTTGGAGAGCGGCTCGCGGAGAACGCGCGTGCCCGGTATCGCCGAAGAGTGGTCTTCCGCGCCGGATTCCGCCGAGTGAAACGCCAGGAGAAGAGCATCAGTGGCCCCGCCGCCGACGATGCGAACTTCGCGGACGCCGCCTTCGAGGGCCCGCTTGGCAGCTTCAAGCTTGAGAATCATTCCGCCGGAGACAACGCGGCACTGGACGAGGCGCTCGATTTCTTCGCAGGTAATGGCGGAAAGGACTTTTTCTCCGTCGAGGACACCGGCGACGTCGGTGAGATAAATCAACTGGTCGGCACCGAGAAATTCAGCGCAAGCGGCGGCCATGTGATCGGCGTTGATGTTGTACAGCTCATTATCGGGACCGAGGCCGAGGCAGGGAGCGACGGGGATGAGGCGCTCGCGCCAGAGCGATTCGATGAAAGCGTTGTTCATGCCCGTGAGGTAACCGACAAAACCGAGGCTGCCCGGTATTTCACCATGGGACATCGGCTCCGCCAAAAAACACTGAGCATCGGCGGCGGAGACGCCAATCGCGGGATAGCCTTCCGCGGAGATGGCGGCGGCAAGGCGCTTATTCAGCAGCCCGGCGAAAACCATGACAGCTGCGTCGCGCGTTTCACGGTCGGTGACGCGCAGGCCGGAGACAAATTTGCTTTCGATGCCCATGCGCTTGAGGGCCTCGGTGAAGGCGCGGCCGCCGCCGTGGACGACGAGAATCTCGTGGCCTTCGAGGGAGGGCCGCGACCTGACGCGCCAGCGAGCGGATCGTGGCGTCGTCTT
>JBGPLB010000095.1:0-18512 GCA_041486245.1 Candidatus Acidiferrum sp. | reverse complement strand
ATACGCACCTGCTTTCTGGGGTAGGAATCATGGAAGACGAGCGCAGATGTATGCCGAGATATCCTTTCATCGCGTCGGCTGAACTTCTCGAGGAAAACTCCGGCTCCCGGATGAACACACGCATCAGCGATCTGAGCCTCAGCGGTTGCTACGTCGATACCATTAATCCCTTACCCGATGGAACGCTCGTGCATCTGAAGATTTTTACGGAGTCGCATTCCTTCGAAGCTCCCGCGACCGTCGTTTATTCGCACACGCACCTGGGCATGGGAATGAAGTTTCGCGACGTCCTTGCACAGTATCAGGAAGTGTTGCGCCTTTGGCTGCCGGAGGCCACTGAGCAAACGAACACGGCTCACGGCTAAACCACAAAGAACTTGCTTGGCTACCCACCCGGAAATCCGTTTGGAGGAATGCATGACAATCAAATCGGAGCTCGAGGACTTGGACGGAATAATCCGCAGTGTGCCGGCGAACGAATCCCAGGACGCCGCCGACAACCCTGACAGCGAGACGCTGGCCGGGCGCCGCCTGTTCTTGCAGGGAGCAGTCGCAAGTGCAGCCGCGATGGCCATGCCCAGGTGGACCCGCGCAGCCGCAACTGTCGACGACCTGACCTCGATCCGGGCAGAAATCGAGAGGCGTCACGACGAAGCTGTGCAGCGGCTCCAACATTGGATTCAGCAGCCGTCCATCGCCGCGGAGAATCGCGGCATGACCGAAGGCTGCGAGCTGACGATGAACATGCTGCGCGACGCTGGATTCGAACACGTCACGAAAGTTCCGACGGATGGTCAGCCTGGAATTTTTGCGACGCTCGATGCAGGTGCGCCGCGCACCGTCGGCCTCTATTTCATGTACGACGTGAAGCAGGCCGATCCCGCGGAATGGAGTTCACCGCCGTTCGAAGCAGCGCTTGTGGATAAGCCCGGCCTGGGCAAAGTGATCGTCGGCCGCGGAGCCGTCAACCAAAAGGGCCCGGAAGCGACTTTTCTCGCGGCACTTCATGCCATGCGCGGTGCGGGAAAGAAAATACCCGTGAATTTTGTATTTGTCGCGGAGGGCGAAGAAGAGATCGGCTCGCCGCATTTTCCGCAAGTCGTAAGAAAGCCAGAGGTCGCGGCGGCCCTGAAAAAGTGCACCTCGGTTTTTATGCCGTTCGCGGCGCAGGGTCCCGGCGGCGAAGTGACCGTCTATCTGGGAGCCAAAGGCGTTGTTGAGCTTGAGCTGGTTTCGAGCGGAGCACGCTGGGGCCGCGGTCCCAAGAAGGACCTGCACTCGAGCAACAAAGCCCGCGTGGACAGCCCGGCGTGGCATCTGGTCGAGGCGCTGGCGACACTCGTCTCGCCAGATGGCAACGACCCCGTGATCGAAGGCTTCGCCGCCAAGGCCCGGCCTCTTTCCTCCGTCGACAAGAAAATGATCGCCGAGGCGGCTCGGCGTCTCAGCGAAGCTGAGGCAAAAAAGCTGATGGGCGTCGACCACTGGGTGCGCGACGTGGGTTGGCAAGAATCGCTTGAGCTGCTCTGCTCCCGGCCGACCGTGAATATCGAAGGATTGGTGGGCGGCTACACAGGTCCCGGTGGAAAGACCATTCTTCCTGGCAGAGCTGTAGCAAAGATCGACATGCGCCTTGTGCCGGACATGACGGCAGCGGAAGCTCTTGCCGCACTTAAGGCACATCTCGCTAAAAAAGGTTTCGGCGATATTGAAGTAAATATGAGCGGCGGCTACGATCCAACGAGCACGCCGGCAGATTCCTCGATTATTCGAGCCTCCTTGGCCGTTTATAAGAAAAACGGAATTGATCCCGTCCTATTTCCTCGCCTGGCAGGTTCCTGGCCCGGTTATGTCTTCACGAGCGAGCCATTGCATCTTCCCGCGGGCCATTTCGGAATGGGACACGGGAACGGCGCCCACGCCCCGGATGAGTACTACCTCATCGAATCGAAAAACCCGAAAGTCGCCGGCATGAACGATGCCGTACGCTCCTACGTCGAGTTTTTATACGAGGTCGCCCAGACGGCTTAAACCAATAATTTTCCCCATTTAACTTCCGTCCATGGAACAAAAGCGCCTCTGCCGCGTCTTATTCACTATATCTCCGCGGGGAGGTTGGACATGAAGACTTTGGTGCAGGATGTTCGCTACGCTTTTCGGCAGTTCCTCAAATCGCCGGGGTTTGCCCTCAGCGCTATTCTTTCCCTGATGCTGGGAATCGGAGCGACCACAGCCATCTTCAGCGTAGTCTATGGCGTGCTTCTCGACCCATATCCCTACAAAGACGCCAACCGCATGGTCCACGTCGAGCTTCGCGATAAAAATGGCCGTGGGCCTCTGCTGATTGTCAACGGCACCCAGGCCCAGGAGCTTCGCAAGGCATCTTCCATCGATGACGTCTTCTTGCAAGATGAAAAACAGGAAAATCTTACCGGCGAGAAGTTTCCCGTCACCGTAAACGTCGGCCTCTATTCCCCAAACATGTTCGACTATATGGGCGTGCCGCCCCTGCTTGGTCGCGAGTTCTCTCCCGCCGACGCGCCCGGTGGAAACCCCGCGCCCGTTGCCGTTCTGAGCTATCTCTTCTGGCAGCGCCAATACGGCGCGAGCGCCGACGTGGTTGGAAAGTCGATCGAAATGGATCACAAGTCGTACACCGTTATCGGAGTCGTGCCCCCGCGTTTCACCTGGGGCGATTCCGACGTCTATCTGCCCGCGCTGCCCACCGCCGATCCGCACTACTACTGGCTCGCCTTCATCAAGCTGAAGCCGGGCACCAAATATCCCGCCGCGCAGGCTGAGATGCAGGTCTTGGTGGATCGTTTTGCGAAAGAAGATCCGAAGAGCTATCCGCAAGACATGCGCGCCAAGATTGTCACGCTGAATGAACAGGTGCTAGGCCGCTTCGCGGGAACGATTGTCTTCCTCTTCGGAGCCGTCCTTGTCCTCCTGATGATCGGCTGCGCCAACGTCTCCATCCTGCTGCTTGCACGAGGAGCGGCGCGCCAGCACGAGTTTGCCGTCCGCACTTCCGTCGGCGCAGGACGCGGTCGGCTCATCCGCCAGCTTCTGACCGAGTCGGTGCTTCTATCCGTGACGGGCGCGGCGCTCGGCGTCCTGGCTGCCTACTGGGGTGTGAAAGCTCTTTCCACCATGCTGCCCTACTATTCGTTTCCCCACGAGGCAGCGATTCATGTGAACGCGATGGTCTTGATCTTCAGCGCCGCGGTCGCCTTACTCACCGGAATTTTCTTTGGGATTTCGCCCGCCTATCAGCTTTCCCGGCCACATCTTGGCGCGCTCATCCAGGCCAGCAGCGCAAAGCTCACAGGCAGCGCTCACAGCCGGAACACGCATCGGCTCTTGATCGCAGGGCAAGTGGCGCTGACTCTGCTTCTCCTTGCCGGAGCTGGCGGCGCCGTGAAAGCGTTCCTCGCCAAGGTGCGCACCCCACTTGGGTTTGAACCTGACCATGTCTTTGCCATGAACGTAGCAATGCCCAAAGGAGCCACCACAACCTGGCAGGAACGCATCGCTCAAAACGAATTAGTGCGGCAAGCCGTCGCGCAATCGCCAGGTGTGGCCGAAGCGGGTGTTTCGACGACCTGGTTTCCAGGTTTCGGAGGATTTACCGCGAAGATTGAGATTCAGAGCAAGCCGACCTTGACTGACGCGCAAGCGGCGCTCACGCTCATCAGCCCGCAACTGCTCTCAACCCTGCGTGTCCCTTTGCTGAGAGGACGAATCTTCGACGATGCGGAGTCCCGCCGCGCCGCTCATTTGGCCATGGTGAATCAGGCGTTCGTGAAGCAATATCTCAATGACCTCGATCCCATCGGGCAAAGTGTGCGCAGCCTGCAGCTCAAAATCGATCAGCCGAATTTGCTCTCCGCGCACTCTCCCGACGATTGGTTCGAAGTCATCGGGATGGTCGGCGATGCAAAAAACGACGGGCTGGACCACCCTGTGAAGCCGGCGATTTTTCTGCCGTACAGCTTTGTCTTGCCGCCCGAGGAAGCGCTCATCGTGCGCGCCAGCGGCGATCCTGAGACGGCCATCCGCTCCGTTAAGGAGAGGTTGCGCGAAATCAACCCCGAAATGATCGTTGGCAGGGACCGTACGCTCACCTGGTGGCTGGATACGGAAGGCTGGGGCCGCGAGCGCTTCATCGCTACTCTCTTCGGCCTCTTTGCAGCGCTGGCGCTGGTGCTAGCTGCCACGGGACTCTACAGCGTGGTCTCCTTTGCCGTCACACAACGCACCCAAGAATTGGGCATTCGCATGGCCCTGGGCGCGCGGCCCGGCAATGTTGTGCAACTCGTGCTCGGCTCTACCGCCGCAACGCTCGGCGCGGGCGTCGCCGTAGGATTGATTCTGAGTGTGATTCTGAATCGCGTAGTCGCCTCGTGGGCCGGAGGAAGCTCGCGCGATCCTCTAACCTTGGTGGCCGCAGCTTCCATCCTCATTCTCGTTGCCGGGATCGCCTGCGTCTTGCCGGCTTGGCGCGCCGCTTCCATCGATCCCATGCGTGCTTTGCGCGTGGAGTGAGGCCCCTCAATTCGGAACAGCGCCTCCGTGTCTTGCTGACGACGCTACACCCTGCTTCGCGGCGGACATTTCCTTCAGAACTCTTACGCCCTCATCGAGAACCGGATCGCGCTTTTCTTGCAGCGACGCAATCGTCGGCGTGGCCACTCTATCCGGAATAACACCCTCGCCTTCTAGCTTCCGGTCCTTAGGTGAGAACCATAGTACCTCGCTGATTTCCAGCACCCCGCCGCCTTTCATCACTCTGTCATGGGTGATGCCGAGCACGCACCCGCAGGATTGGCTGCCGACGAGTTTGGCGCGCCCGGAGTCTTGCATCCCGGCGGCAAAAACTTCCGTCGCGCTAGCGGAATATGCGCTCACCAGGATTACCACTGGGCCGGAGTAAATTTGTCCTCCTTTCTTGCCCACAAAGAACTTCATCTCTTCCGAGTGGCGGCCGTCGCGTTCCGAAACAGTAACCTGTTTTCTGCCCATTCTCCGTTCGAATAAAGTTTTGCGGTCAAAGAAAAATCCCGCCATCGCCTCCAACGTAGCTCCGACTCCGCCGCGGTTCCTTCGCAAATCCAAAATTAGTCCCCGCGTATCGCGTAAGTCCTCCAGGGCTGCCTTGAAATCTTTGACCAGCGCCGGTTGGAATTCATCGAAGCGGACATATCCGAAGCCCGGCGTCAGTTTCGCGGCCGTAACGCGCGGAGCGTTGGAAAGCACTTGTCGGCCAAATTTAACATCGAACACCGTGCCGTCGGCTCGCTGGAAACTAGCTGCAAACGGGGTTTCGAGCGAACCAGCGAATGCATTTCCAAGAATGCGGAGCTTGGTAACGCGCTCGGAGGAAGATGGCAAGACATGCATTGCACTTTCGGCGAGGCGGGCTGCAATCGGCTGGCCATCGAGCGCGGTCACAATCATTCCCGGCTCGATGCCGGCGTGAGCGGCGTTGCTCTCGGGAATCACGTCCAGCACGACCACCCTCCCTTCCACATAGCCTGGTCGGAAACCAAGACTGACTCCCTGATGCTTCTCGTGATTCCTCCATTGCTCGGGCGAACTGAAACGCGTGTGCGCGTCGTGCAGCTCTGCGGTCATGCGGTCCAGGATGGAGTAAAAGTCCTTGTCATCTTTCGCCGCTGCCACCAGCGGCTGATAGCGTTGGTGAACCTCTCGCCAGTTCACACCGCTAAACTCCGGGTCGTAGTAATGTTCATCGACATCTTTCCAGACCTTCTCGAAGACTTGCTCGCGGACTTTTGGCGAAAGGCTGTGCGAACCGCCTTTTGTTGCTATGCAAAAGACTAAACAGAGGATTAGAACAGCGAGAATCGATTGGTGGCGCGCGAAGCTGGGCGAAACGTGTTTCATGGTTTCGGCGGCTGATGTCTTTAAGGAACACCCTCAGAGCGACTATGTTGCGCGATCCGCGCCGCGAATGCCCCGAGCGCGGGAGAATAGTAACAGCACGGAGGCTTGGACGCCGAAAGTAGAAGGGAGAGTTGGCTCGCGGATAGAGCGCAACTTGGGCTCACAGCCTGCTCACGTGCAGGCTAATTGGGCCGGCCCTGCGAGTTGCGATTCAATTGCTCGAGGTTCTCCCGGGCAAGTTCGTTCTTTGGATCGATTTGCAAGGCGCGCTCAAAATGCAGCCGCGCCTCTTTGATGTTTCCCGTCTCTGCCAGCGCGCTTCCGAGATTTGCTTCTGCGCCCGCATCCTGCGGATTCAATCGAACCGCGGCCCGAAAGTGCAAAAGCGCTCCCGTAAAGTCCCCCTGCGCTGCGAGAGCATTGCCGAGGTTGTAGTGCGCATCAAAATAACCCGGCCGGCCTTGCAATGCTTGGTTCAAACGCGGAATGGCTTCGTCGGCGCGGCCGCTTGCCAGAAGTACGGCGCCCAGCGCGTTATTGGCAATGGGATCGTCCGGACGAATGCGCACGGCTTGCGTGAACTGCGTGACCGCTCCGGCTCCGTCGCCTTTCATCTGCAGGAGAGCCCCAAGGTTGTAGTGCGCTTCGAAATCTTCGGGATCATTTTGAATGTGGTGCAGCGCTAGCGCTTCCTGGATCTGCACAAGTGGATCGCTTGTGGCGTTGGGAGATTCGCGCGGGAGAATCTGCAGCCACAAATGCGCCATCTCATCGACGGCACGGTTGCCCGCCACCACGCGCTTCGGCGGCTGATTGGGATTCCGGATGTTTTCGGCCGAGTTGTCGTAAGTAAACCGCATCGAGATCTTCGCTCCCGCTGGCAGGTCCACGGGTTTTGCATAGCGATAGACGGCTTGCCAATTTAAATCCCAGTTGCTGATGTGAATCAGCGTCTTTTTTGTCCCGTCGGGAAACGTCGCAAACGCCACCAAGTCTTTTCCCAGGTAGTGCGCGTGCGGATAGATCGCCAGCACGCTGGCCTCCACGGGCAGCACGAAATCGTCGGAGACCAGGAACTTTTTATCGCCCGCCGGAATGTCCAGCATACGGTCATTCTCAAGCTGCAACAATATCGGATGCATCGTCGCGGGCTTGTCCGTGAAATAGAGCCCCAGCGTTGGCTGAATCAGTTCCGGCTTTCCCGAAGGCTGAAGATGCGTGTTCAATATCAGGTCGTTGGCTTTGTCCAGTCGAAGCGCCATTCCGTCCGGCTCCACATACGGTGGAGAGCCTGGTTTCCAAAACAAGAAATGGCTGTCGGGATCGAACGCTTCCGATTCGATGATGAGTTCCATGCCGCCGAAACCAGCGCCCGGCTCCTTTTCAAGCCGCCGTCCGCTCTCTTCGCGGTCCACCAGCACATTTGCATGGTGGACGAGCCGTTTGTCGCCGGGCCGGATTTCAATCGCCTTTAGCCACCGCGAGTTATGCACGGGATTTCGAAACACAAAATTCCAATACGAATCGCTGCCGCTCGCCGGAAGCAGGTACGGTTTCTCGGCCCTAACGATCACGTCCGGTTTGCCTAATTGCCAGCCGGCCGCATAGGCGGGTTTGGGAGGAAGGTCTGCTGGATCCCCTTCGATCTCGCCCTGATCCACCCAGCGTTGAAACGTCGCGATTTGCTCGTCGGACAGGCGAAGCTCGTCGGTAAAGTTCGTCTCGCTCGGATCCGGAAGCCACGGAGGCATGATGCGTTTCTGCGTGACGAAAGCGATCTGCCTTCCGTGCGATTTTACATCCGCATAAGTCAGCAGCGAAAAAGGCCCCGCCTCGCCGGGATGATGGCATTGCGAACAGTTGCGAAAAATAATCGGGGCAATCTCACGGTTGAACGTCACCTGCGCTTTCGAATCCGCGGCCTGGGATGGAATTTTGCGAGCGCTCTCGGCTTGACGCGCCGCCACTGCGGCAAGAGCAAGAGCCAGAAAAATAGAAAATCCGGAAAGGGTTTGCAACCCGGGTTTCATTCCAGGTCCGAAATGTAGCATCCCACGGCATGAGTCGAGATGGCAGGCACGCTCTTCCCGCTCAGTGCGGCTTCAATCGCATCCTCCAACTCGTGCGTCGTGGCGCCCGTCCGCGCTCGGCCAATCGCCTCGTATAGATTGTCGATGCGTCCGTGATAGACGAGATGACCTTTGCCATCGAACACCGCCGCCTCCGGAGTGATTTGCGCCTGGCTCTCTTTTACCAGCGCCTTTTGCGGATCGCGCAGCGAAGGAATCTTGTAACCATACTCGCGGTCATGCGTGCGGATGGCTTCCGCGGATTCCGATTTACTCGGATAAACCAGCCAGAACAACGCCTTTCCCTCGTGCGCAACGCTCAGTTTCTGGATTGTTGATGCGTAGCGATTCGAAACCGGGCAATCCGTGCGCACGAAAACCAGCACAACCACCTTTCCGGCCGCCGCTTTTATTGGATTCACTGGATTTCCCGCGAGATCGAAAGCGGTGTTTTCCGCGCTCCGAGAAGCTGAGCTGAACGTAGCAAACCACACCGCTGCGATCAGAACAAAGGAAAGGCGGAGTACTCGTGAGGTGTGCCTGTAACAGTCCATGCATTCCCGCACTCATCGGGCACTACGAATTTTACAGCGGTGCGGAACGCTTGTCGAAGAGATTAGCGTAGCTGGCCGGGCTCGATGCCTTTTTTACGGGCCTCGTCCGTAAGGGCGTCCATCTTCCCCTGAATCTGTTTCTTTTTGTCTTCAAGCTGCTTGATCTGGTCGGGGATGGGCGTCATGTAGTAGCCGCGGTGTGGGTCGATGCCACCCGAGGCGGAGGAGTTCTCGGCCTTGAAGTTGCGCAAGTCTTCGATCTTCTTGTCGGCTGCGTCGAGTTGCGTCTGAAGTCGGCGAAGCTCCTTGCGATAGTATTCCGCTTGAGTGTCCTGGGCGGAGTTGGCAGAGCCTGCGCCGCTCGCCTTCGAATTGCTTCTTGCAGGGCCCGAAGCTGACGGGTCGCCTACGACGGAAATGCTTCCACCGACCTTGGAAATATCGTCCTCGGTCCATACTTTTTTCGGCTTCTTAGACTCTTGTGTGGAATTCTTGTCTGCGGGCTGGTCCTTTGCATCCCCGGATTTTGCAGCAACTGGCGTTGTTGGCGATGTCGCCTCAGCCGGAGGCTGGGATTGCGATGGTTGGCTTGAACCAGACGGGGATTGAGAGGCATCCGCGAAAGCTACGGAAGCAAACAGAAAGCATGCAGTGAAACAGCAGCGGAGCATGGAGCCTCCAATTCCTGCAACGGCAGAGGTTGCTTCTACTTTCCTAAATCAGTATACCGGGCAAGGTTTCATGGGTCTGACAGTGCGGCTCCTGGCTTGCCTAATTCGGCACGGATCACCGCAAGGGCTTCTTTCGGGGGACCAATGCGGTGGAACTGACTATAGAAAGTGCGTTCGTGGATGGAGATAGAGCTAAAGAGTTTTCGCCCATCGAAATCATATTGGGAGAAGAAAGGCATCCATAGACCTGGGAGCACCTCATAACGCTCTTGCGCGAAGTGGCTGCCCTTGTAAATTCTGGCGAGGAACAACCCAATACTTATGTCCCCCGTGACTTCGCCTTCGACGCGTGCGAGCTGCCCTGCCACCGGATCGATCCATACAAAACCGTGAACTTTGGCGAAGATGGAAGTCGCGCGAGAGGTGGATTTGTAGGCGGGATTCGGTTCCAAGCTATATTTGAACAGGACACGGCCTTCCCGGTTCTCCGTGGTAACAAACGTGTAGAGGAAAGCGGTGCGCGTGGCATCGATGAGCTCGTTGCGTTCCTTCTGTTTCTTGGCGATTTTTTCGTAGGCGTCGTGCTGGGCGTGGCCATCGTCCGCGGCCCAGGAAAGCGCACGCTCCAGCTTTAGCATTTCCGTGTGATACACGTTCGGGTCCTTCGGTTTGCCGTCCGGGCCAATGGGAATATGATCGACCCCGGTACCTGCGGGAATCACGCGTGACACCTTGATTTCCGAAGACATCGGATCACGCTCGTTTTTGCGCACCTCCACGCGTTCTACGCGCTCGTACAGATTCATTTCTTTGTCGCTCTTCTTCTGATTGTCGAGCACTAGGTCGAGCAAAGCCGCCTTTTCGGCCTCCGTTTGATGAGGCCGCGGCGTGCCGGAATCCTGAGCCAGGCAGGTGGCTGCGAGAGCCGGGATTAGTCCGGCGATGAGAAAGAGGGATCGCGCGTGCATATTGGCAAGCGGCAAAGGCACCGCCATCACCTATATTAATTTTGATTCTTGGGCGCGGACAATTGTTGCTTCCTATCCCGCAATAGTACTCATTGCAAGTGCTTCTATGCGGTTCCGAATGTTGCGAGTAGCCTCTATGACTTCGGTTTTTGCGCCTGTTTCTGCTGGCGCTGCTGCTCTTCGGTCCACGGCGGCACTACGCCATTGCTGCGCGCGTAGGCGATGGATTGCCCAAGGTGTTCTCCCCAGTGTCCCGTACAGAAAAGGAAGACGTAGCGATACGTTCGCTCTTTTCCAAAGAGCTTCACGGTCTTCTCCACATCCGCGTCGCTTAACCCAAGAACGGCGCTGCGGTAATGCGCGAACGAATCTTTCATCGTTTGGATAATTTTGGCCTTGTCCGTTGTGGATTTTTCGAACCCACGCACCTCAAACCCCGCAGGCGGCTCCGTGCCGATGAGGTGGGGCAGGTTGAAATTGGCGGCGGCAATGTGTAGATACACCTCGCCAATGGAGCGCACTCCCTCACTCGGACGCCATGTGTACTTGTCGGCGGGCATGGCTTGGGCAAGGCTGACAAAGCGCTCCTCGTAGAAATCCAGCCTGTCCAGTAACTCGGCGCGGGCTCCAGACGTAGGTGCTACGGGAGAAGCGGCAGGCTTGTCGGCTGGCTTGTCCTGGGCCCAGCCAGGCCTACTCAATCCAAGGCAAACGACGATAAGTCCAAGAAAACAAATAGAGTTGCGGCGCATTCATCCTCCTGGCCGGCATTTCCAAAGTGATAATTGTTCCAAGCACGAGTGCCGGAAACCGAGTAAAATTAAGATATGGGGCACACTACACCTAGAATCATTGAAAGCAAAGGGGTGTCTGCAACGTCTTATATAAGCGGGAACGAATCAACCCCTAATCCCGTATACCCAATGTAAGCGGAGGATTGTTTGGGAGTAGCTCCAATTGAAGGTTTGACTGGCTTCCCGCAGACGGTCCCGCAAGCAGCCAGACGGCCATTCACGGTGGCGAGATTCCGCGCGGCGGCGGTCACCGTGTTCGAGACGCTCAAGCTGTCTCTCGATGCTTTGCGCGCCCATAAGTTGCGCAGTTTCTTGACTTTGCTGGGAGTGATCCTCGCGGTACTGACCCTCGTCGTAGTTATGAGCGTCGTCGCCGGGCTCAATTTCTACGTCGCGGACAAGATCGCCAACCTCGGTGCCAACGTCTACGTTTTGACGCGTTTTGGAATCATCACCAGCAACGACGCCTGGATCAAAGCCCAGAAACGCCCCCTCGTTACCATGGAAGAATTTGCAAAGCTGAAGGAAGGCATGCACACGACGAGCCAGATCGCCGCCGTGCTCGGCACAAGCTCCGACGTGCGCTCGGGAAATGAACTTCTGGAGGATGTGAATATCAACGGGGTCACGCCCAATTATTCTGAACTTCGAAGTTTCAATGTGGCTTCTGGCAGATTGCTAACTGATGCGGATGAGACGCACCACTCTCCGGTGTGCTTCATCGGCGCGGACGTTGCAAAAAAATTCTTCTATAACGTGGACCCCATCGGGAAAACGATTCGCGCGGGCTCGCACAGCTATGAAGTGGTCGGCGTATCGGAAGTCATTGGAAGCACACTCGGACAATCCCGTGACCGCTTCCTGTTTATTCCACTCGGCACTTACGCCAAGGAGTGGGGCACACAGCGCGATTCGCTAACGCTTTTCCTGCAGGCCGGAAACCCCGAGATAATGGAAGCTTCCGAAGACGAAGCGCGCATGCTCTTGCGTGCCTGGCGCCATCAATCCTGGGACTCGGAGGACAGTTTCGGAATTATCGGCTCCGAGTCCATCATGGGCCTTTGGAAGTCGCTGACGGCTAACATCTTCATGGTCGCGGTCGGCTTGACGGCTGTGTTTCTGGTCGTTGGCGGAATCGTGATCATGAATATCATGCTCGCCAGCGTGACGGAACGCACGCGAGAAATTGGTCTCCGCCGTTCCCTCGGCGCGCGAAAAAAACACATCCTCATGCAATTTGTCACTGAGTCGGCGGTTCTGGCGGCGACCGGTGGAATTATAGGAATAGCCTTGGCCTATTTGGTGGTTGCCGCGGCGCGCGCCGCGACCTCGATCCCCATGCGCACGCCCATGAGCGCGGTGATTCTCTCGCTCTCCGTTTCAACGGCCGTCGGCCTTTTCTTTGGAATTTATCCTGCTATGCGGGCTGCAAAACTCGACCCCATTGAAGCACTGCGGTCAGACGGCTGAGGAGCGGTGACTTCCGCTGAGCGGGGTCACACAAAACAACCATGGCGCAACAACACGGCGAAAACCTCAAGCAGGCGATGGACACGCTTCGCGCGCACAAATTGCGCAGCTTTCTGACCGTCTTCGGCGTCGTGCTGGGCGTCAGCGTCATCATGCTCGTGGCCGCTCTGATTACCGGCTTTGACGCGCAAGTCCAGGACAACATCAAGCAGTACGGCGCGGACACGGCGTTTATCTCGCGCTTCGACCAGGGCCCTCACGGCGGCCGCCGTCCCAAGGAAGAGCGCGAACGGAAGCCTCTGACGCTCGAAGACGCACAAGCCATTCAAGAACGCTGCCCCTCGGTGAAAAACGTCACCGTCTTTTTGACCTGGTGGGAGCAGGACCACAAGGTTCGCACAAAAGACGGCGAAGTAACCTCCATTGATTTCCGCGGCGTGCAGCCGAATTTTGGCCAGGTTTACGCCAATGCCGCCGTCCTGGAGGGGCGCTTCATCAGCGAAGGCGATGATTTACATCGTGAAAAAGTAGTGCTCCTCGGAGAAAACGCTGCGCCTGTCCTGTTCCCTGGGGTCCCCGCCGTCGGCAAGGACGTCATGATTGATGGCTCGCCTTTCCGCGTAATCGGAGTCGTCGAAAAGCCAAAGGGAATGTTCGGAATGGACGATGAAGACCGCCGCGTTTTGATTCCCTACAACACGTTCCACAAGACTTATCCAGGTGCCTACGAGAACCAGATCCGCTTCCAAGCTTATCCGAACCAACTGGATCAAGCGGTGGATCAGGCAACGGAAGTGCTCCGGCGCCGCCGCAACGTTCCCTACGCCGGTAGAAACAACTTCTCGATCAATACCTCTCAGCAGGAAATCGAGCAGTTCCACAGCATCCTCGGCATGGTTGCGCTCGCCACGGTCGTCTTGAGCGGCATCGGCCTGCTGATCGGTGGCGTAGGCGTCATGAACATCATGCTGGTGAGCGTGACGGAGCGGACACGCGAAATCGGCATCCGCAAAGCCATCGGCGCAAAGAGAGGGGACATCACTTGGCAATTTTTGCTCGAGGCCATGACCCTTACCGGCGCCGGCGGCGTGATTGCGCTCGTGCTCGTGAACGGGTTGGTGATTCTTGTGCGCTTGAGCTTGAAATGGCCTGGCAGCGTGCCTATCTGGGCCGCTGCGACGGGCATCGTTGTCAGCGTGAGCATCGGTCTGATCTTTGGCGTCTGGCCGGCAATGAAAGCGGCGAAGCTGGATCCCGTTGAAGCTCTCCGTTACGAATAGCCCGAAGTTTCGCTTTTCCTCGTAGAAATCACACGTCTTAAGATTCCCGCAAAAAACAGGCTAGGGAAGCCGCGACCGATCCTGAAGAGGTTTGGCAGGCGAGACTTCGCGCTCCTGCGGCGCAGATGTCGCAGGCACGGGCTTCTTCGCAGAGGCTTTGGGAACGTATTTCTCCGGAAGCACCTTGGGCGGGCCGGGAACTTGTGGAGTAGAGGAGATCTGCTTGTGCTTCGTGAACGCCAAGTTTTTGGAAAACCTTACGGGGAGCGTGCTGCTGGCAGGCGTGGTACGAGCATAAAGCCATTGGTGAAGAGAGCCCGAGGCAATTCCAGCGCTTGCAAGCAACAGAATTGCCGAGGCGATGGCGAGTAGATCGCGAGGATGAGCCTGGCGCATGAACCAGTACGGTCGGTTCGGGCGCGGAGTAAGCTGAGGCCCGCAGCGGGCGACCAGATAAAGAGCGCGGGCCAGATCATTGCCGGATTGGTAGCGGTCAGCTGGATTTCTGGCGAGACAACGCGCGATGATGCGATCGAGCGCCACGGGAATGTCGGGGTTGAGTTTCGACGGCGGTATGGGATTCACTGTAAGAATTTGCGCGCAAACTTCCCCGAGGGAATTTCCGGCGAATGGGCGGACTCCTGTAATCATCTCGTACAGGACGATCCCGAGCGAGAAAAGATCGGAGCGTCCGTCCTGAGTTTGTCCTTCAATCTGTTCTGGAGAAAGATAAGCGGGCGTGCCGAGCACGCGGTCCGATCCTGAGACTTGTGATGCGAATCGAGCGACGCCGAAGTCGACGAGCTTGACCTTGTCCTCTTCGGTAACACGAATGTTGCCGGGTTTGACGTCTCCGTGAATGATTCCGGCTCGATGCGCATACGAGAGCGCGGACGCGATGTCGGCGGCCCAGACTGCCGCGCTCAGGAAGGGTATCGGGGACCGCGCCAGCAACTGCTCGAGACTCCTGCCGGGAACAAATTCCATGACGAGAAAAGGCGCGTCGCTGGAAGTGCAATTGACGTCGTGGAGCTGGGCAATGGAACTGTGAGATAAACGCCCGATGGTTTGCGCTTCTCGAAGGAATTGTTCCTCGCTATTCCTTCCGAAGCCCTGGAGAAAAAACTTTAGCGCGACGACGCGGCCAATAACCGTGTCACGCGCTTTGTCAACCCGGCTAGTTGCGCCGCAGCCGAGGGGCTCGAGAATTTCATACCGCCCCGCCTGAAGCGCGGAACTCATGCGGAGCGCAAGAGGCGGGTAGCGCGCTCGCGAAAACTAGTGGGTTGTGTGTGCACTTGCGCCGCGGTCTTGCGGCGAGCCAGCGGGTACAAGTCGGCAGCCAGGAGATCCACGGACTGATAGCGATGAGCGGGCTCTTTTTCCAGACAGCGCGCAACGATCGCGTCGAATCCCGTCGGAACCGATGGATTTGCCTGAGACACTGGCAGTGGCTTCGAAGAAAGAACCCGCGTGCAGATTCCCTGCAGAGAATCGGAATCGAAGGGGCGCTTGCCTGTGACCAGTTCATAGAGAACCACGCCAAGAGAGAAAATATCGGAACGCGCGTCCTGGGCCCGGCCGAGAATTTGCTCAGGGCACCAGTAAGCGGGGGTGCCGAGCAGCGGAGTGTCCTTCTTGTCATGGCTGGCGAGACGCGCCATGCCGAAGTCGGTGAGTTTTACCCGGCCATCATCGAGGATGAGGATGTTGGCGGGCTTGATGTCGCCGTGAATCACACCCCTGCGGTGGGCTAAATTCAGAGCGGAGGCGATCTCTCCGGTCCAGGCGCAAGCGCGCGGGAGGGGAACGCTTCCCTTGGCGAGAATCTTGTCGAGAGCCTGCCCTTCCATGAATTCCATGACGAGGTAGGGAGTTTGCGTGGGTTCGTCAATACCCATATCGTGAAGCGTGACGACGCAAGGATGCGAAAGCTGGCCGACGACGCGCGCTTCCTGGAGGAAACGATCGCGGCCCGCGCCCTGTGCCAGAGCAGGAGAAAAGAGCTTGATGGCGACGATTCGCCCGATCATGGGATCGTGCGCGCGCACGACCTTGCTATTGGCGCCTGCGCCGATGACGTCGATGATTTTATAGCGGCCTACTTGCATGGCGGTCTTACCCTCAGATTCATGTTGCTCAACAATGGAAGATGATAGCGAAGGGGTCGGTTACATTAAATGAAGCAAGCGTCCCTATTGGAAGGGTACGGAGGTACTAGAGCGGAAGGTTCAAATTAGACGACTCTAACGTGAACGTGCAATCCGGTACGGCTGCTCGCTGGAAATCACACTAAGAGACGGTTCACTCTTTGGGTTTAAATGGAACAAGCGCGGGTGAAGAGGCGAGACGCGTGGGAAACTCCCGTACGAAAGAAATCATCGAGGGATGCCAGAAGCCGTTGAATCCGAAAAAGTACATTTCTTTCAGGGCTTGATCGGGGACCAATTTTTCAAGGGCCATGCGGTAGGCAGCGACAAAGACTCCGGTGCGGTCATCGCCGTAGTGGCAGTGCACGAAGACCTTTTCCTCGGGGCTATCGCGGAAAATGGATAGAAACTGCGCGACCTGTTCGTTGGTTGGAGGAGACCAGTTGCCGACGGGAATGTGAACGAAATGAATCCCCAGAGATTTCGCTATTTTTTCTTCCCAGTTCAATCTTTCCTGATCTTCGGCGCGAAGATCAACAATTGTGGTGATACCGAGTTTTTTCAGCTGCCGCAAGCCCGGCTCTCTTGGTTGAGCGCCGCGGTACAAGCGATCATTGATTTTTCCGGCATTTGGGACGCCGGCAACCCGCAGCTTTTCGCCATATGCGGAGTGCGCGATGGGAGGCAAGGCGGCTTGCGATGGCGACTGCGCAGGGAGTCGCGCAGGAAAAGCAGAGATAAGAATCAGCGAGAGAAAGGAGAGCATGCGATTCATGCGAGATTAGCTGCAACTATCCTAACGCGGGAAGGAAGTGCGCTGAAGCGGTTGAAGGAGAAGAGGTTGTTCAGAAAGGGTACCACTACAAATAGACGTGGTACGAAAACGTCAACCACATTTTGCGTTTTTCTCTTGACAGGAAATAAGCAGACGTTGATACTGCACTCCCAGATTCGGGGGACGTGGAAGCGCCAGGCGGGCCGAGTCGAGGATGTAAAGAAGGCCCGTAATGACTCCACGAAGCCAGCCCGGGGAATAAACAAAAAAATCGAGCGCGAAGTAGAAGCTCCGCGCCCGTAATTTCGGCGCGGGATTTGCTGTGAGGCTGCGTGAGAACCACCGGCCAGCGGCAGAGCATTGGCGTTTTGTACTGGATTTTGCAGGTGACCGCGAAGCGGTCAAGGAAAAGGCCGGCTGGGAGCAGCCGCTTTTTCGTCAAGTCCGGCGAACGGACAAAGAGATTTAATCTGCGGTGAACTTCAGGGTCTACCAGCGCCTTGAGGCACGCAGAGGAGTAAAATTAAGGGGTTCCTCGCGACGAGAGGGAGCCCAAGGTTGCGGAGGAACGGGATGGCTACGGTGAAGCACGCACTGACTGGAAAATCCTCGCTCACGGATGTGAGTCCGGAGAATAAGGTAGCGGAAGCGCACAAGGGGCTCCCGTTTGAAAGGCTTTTCACCGACGGAAAGATCTCCCCGTTCGACGCCGTGGAATGGGAGAAGCGCACCGCCCTGATTGGAAACGAAAAGGGTGTGACGATTTTCCGGCAGGAAGACGTCGAGGTGCCGAAGAGCTGGTCGCAGACGGCCACGAACATTGTCACCAGCAAATATTTTCACGGAAAGCCTGGAACGAAGGAGCGCGAAGGATCTGTGCGGCAACTGATCAGCCGCGTGGTGAACACGATTGTGCGCTGGGGGCAGGAGGGCGGTTACTTCGCCTCCGAGGCGTCGCGCGATGCGTTCCGCGACGAACTGACGCATTTGCTGGTCGAACAAAAGATGGCGTTCAATTCGCCGGTGTGGTTCAACGTGGGCGTGCAGCCGAAGCCGCAGTGCTCGGCATGCTTCATCAATTCGGTACACGACAACATGGAATCCATCATGGGCCTGACCCGGACCGAGGGACTGCTGTTCAAATGGGGCTCGGGAACGGGCACGAATTTCTCCTCGCTGCGCGGAAGCAAAGAGACTCTCTCGGGTGGCGGCATCGCCTCGGGGCCGGTGAGCTTCATGAAGGGCTTCGACGCGTTCGCGGGGGTGATCAAGAGCGGCGGCAAGACGCGGCGCGCGGCAAAGATGGTGATCCTGAATATCGATCATCCGGATATCGTTGAATTCATCGAATGCAAAATGAAGGAAGAGCGCAAGGCGCAGGTGCTCATCGAACAGGGCTACGACGCCGGAATCGACGGGGACGCCTACGCATCGATTTTCTTTCAGAACGCGAACCATTCCGTGCGCGTGACGGATGACTTCATGCGCGCGGTGGCGGACGACAAGGATTGGTGGACGAAGAACGTCACTGACGGCCAGCCCGCTGAAAAAGTGCGCGCGCGCGATTTGATGTTGAAGATTTCGGATTCGACGTGGCATTGCGGCGATCCGGGGATGCAGTACGACACGACCATCAACCGGTGGCACACCTCGAAAAACACGGCGCGCATCAATGCCTCGAATCCGTGCTCGGAATACATGTTCCTGGACGATACGGCGTGCAACCTCGCTTCGCTGAACCTGATGAAATTTCTCGGGTCGAATGGGCAGTTCGACGTGACGGCGTTCAAGCATGCCGTGGTCGTTTATATATCGGATGAGGAAATTTTTGTTGTCAATTCAAGTGAAGCGATGTCTTTTTTTGTTTATTT
>JBGPLB010000094.1:0-18541 GCA_041486245.1 Candidatus Acidiferrum sp. | reverse complement strand
TTGTCCGTGAGCGCGATCGTAAAACGTCACTCCCACCAACTCGACTCGAGCACCCCCGGCGTCATTCCAGCCTCCGCTTAGGTCGGCGTTCGGAAAGGCATCGTCCAGTTCCTGCCGGGCAGTGGCGATGCCCATCGGCGAGGCGCCCGTAATTTGCAAAAAAGGCGATTGCGTCCCGAAATCGTCGTGTGAGCCAGCGACGCAATTGGGATCTGGAATTTCGCCGATGATGCTGTGGCCTGTGGGCTTTCCTCCCGCCGGCGTGAAGTTCTTCGTGTCGTCCGTGAGAACCAGGTGGTAGTCCGCATCACCCTCAAGCTTCCATTGGATTAGCCGCGCTTGGAGGCGAACGACTGTGGCTTCTTGCGGAAGAATCCGCGTGGTGTTGTCCCCCGGAAGCTTGGGCTGCTTGAGTTTGACTAATTGGAGCAGGGTCTTTGACGCGATATTGCCGAAGTCCACTTGCCCCGCCGACGCATCCGAACCGTCTTTGACGGCCCAGCGCTCCTGGCCTCCGCATTGTCCGAAGACAGTGCAGGCCGAACAAAGCAGAACGCTCGCGACGAGTATGAGTTTTCGCATGGGAAGAATCCTCCGACGGAAAAAATGGAATACTTTGGGAAGAGCCTTATTAATAGTGTAAAGAGACCGCAATTCGTTGCAGCCAGAGGCTGCAAAACTTAGTGTCGCCAATATCCAAGCGGACGTTGGCTTTTCGTTGCCGGACATTTAGATTGTTGGTTGTATTGTTGGCGCGCGCTTCCATCGTGCAGCACGCTGGCGAAGTCCGCTTACGCCGAGCGAGGCACTTCGCTCATCAATTGGTGGATGTTGCCTTCGCTGTCGCGAAAGGCGGTCATCCACAGATCGTGCGCCGGCATGGGGGCGATCAGGCGCGGCGGCGCCACGATTTCCACGCGGTGCTGCACTAATCCCTGGTACCCAGCCTGGATATCCGGCACGCGGAAGTAGAGGATCGAGCTGGGATGGTCGTATTCCGGCGATGAAGGAGTGCCGAGCATCAGGCGCACTCCGCCGCAATCAAAGAAGGCCATGCCGGGAACCGTGAAGAGCAGCGGCAATCCCAGCACATCGCGGTAGAATGCCGTGGCGCGCTCGACGTCTTTCACGATGATGGAAATTTGTCCGATATTGGTGATGCCAAGGTTTGCGGTTGCCGCGCTCATTTTGCTTTACCTCCGGGAGCAGATTAGTTAGCATAGCTAACTAAATTCCATGGCGCCTGTCAAGCACAAAAAGCAGCCACCGCCGAAGGGCTCCGCGGCAGCCGCTCTGGTTGCACAGACGCCCGCCCCCGTGGCAGCCCGCTCGTCTCCAACGGAGGTTGCCGATCAGCTCCACTCCGCAGCGATTCACCTGCTACGCCGCCTCCGCGTCCGCGACCGCGAAAGCGGCATAGGCCCCGCACAGCTTTCCGCGCTTTCCGTGCTGGTCTTTGGGGGGGCAAGATCGCTCGGCGAGTTGGCCGATGCCGAGCAGGTCCGGCCGCCCACAATGAGCCGCATCGTTGCCGGGCTTCAGCGGGCCCGGCTGATCCGCCGCCACGCTACCGAAGACGGGCGGCGCATCCGCCTGACAGCTACCGAAAAGGGCACCAAAATCATGTGGGAAGGGCGCAAGCGCCGCGTGGAAACTCTAGCGAAAGCCCTGGCCTCACTGCCTGAAAACGAGAGAGACGAGCTCCGCCAGGCCATCACGTTGCTGCAGCAAGTGATTCGAAACCTCTAGCCTTACCCTATCGACAAGTTTTTTCGTCTCAGCGAAAAACGGCTTTCGAGAAGTTTGGGGCCTAGCCATTCTTTTTTGGGGAACATAAGAAAAACGCCAGACACGCCAGCGAAGTGAATGGTTCAGAAAGACGGCCGCGCGGGAATCCGCTTGGCGTAGGCCGCGCCGTAGCGAGAAGCCTTTCCGTCCGACAGCGCTTCAACTCGCTTGATCTGCGCGAGGACAAATAGGGCGAGCTCTCCAGGAGAGTACGGGGCAGCAACTTCAATCCAGGAGTCCAACGTGTACTGCCTGGGGCTGCGAAAGCACAAGCCTCCCTTCGAAACGTTTTCACACTCGACGATTTCGTCTCCCTGCGCCGGGTCACGCAGGCACGCGCTGAAGTTCACTCGCACGCGCATGTCGCGGCGCCGGTTTACGCGCCTCCCGTTTGCATCCAGCATCCGCGCCGGAACGTCTTGGGCACTCGCTCCTGCAGAAGCGACTTGGACCGCAGATGCGGATTGCATCGCGGGCGGCGCAGTCGCCAGCGCGGGAGGCTGGAGCGCAGCGGTGACGCGGGCCAGCGCAGGCGGGCCTTGCTGAACGCTCGATTCATCCAGGCCTGCCAGGGCTGATGCGACGGAACATGCAGACTCCGGCGTAGCGGAGACAGGAGAATCGAGGCCAGCAAAAACTGGCGGGCGAAACGCGGCGCGTGCTCCCGAGGGCGAGGACGGAGGTCGAGAAAAAGTTGGTTCGAAGGATTGTTCCACCAAGAGAGTAGGCGAGTCGGAATAGCTCTGCGCCGGGCTTGCGTCGGGAAGGGGAGCAGGTTCGTTCAGCGCCTTTGTCCAAGGCGTTGACGCGCCGCAGCGCGCACAGTAACGCAGCACGTTTCCGTTGACGGAGTAAACGTCCTCTTCGATTTCATGCTGCTCAACGTTCTGCCGCGTCCGGCACAGGCTGCATTCGAGCGCCAGGCGCTGGCTGACTCCCTCGACCGGTTCTGGAGGAGGAAATTCCACCGGCCAGAAATGGGGATCGGGATCGACAAATGTGACGCCATAGATGTAACTGCCAGGTTGGCCGCCAATATTCCCGACGAGGCGAACCTCGGCTTGCTCCGTCGAGCCTGGCAACCGCAGCGTCAAGAGTTCGTCAGGCGCTAAGGCGTATCGCGACAGGATTCCGGCGCCGTGACGGCTGAGCACGACGGTTTTTGTTTCTTCCGAAAACACTTTTCCAGTGGTATCCGTCCCTAGCAGCACGATAGGAACTTCGCTTGCGATGCGTCCGCTTCGGCGTAGTCGTCGCATTGGTCCTGGGGCACACCCTCTCCTACTCCCGAGAAGCTTAGAATGTTTATCGGGAGGCACGCTCGAATCTTTGGCCGCTAGTACCTTTCTTTGCCCAGGCAGTTATGGGTTGAGAAGGGGGAACTGCATGAGTTGCCAAAAGAGAGGTGAGTACGGAGGTACTAAAACGAGGCGGGCGAAAACGGCGGGAAGTACTGAGAAAAATGAGTCTGACGGGCTATCGACGGAAAGGATGGTGGAGCGGAGAATGGCAACTGTAGTCGGGAGTTGGTTACGGTTTCCGGGGTAATGAGGTTTGCGCCTGATTGCTCCTGTAAAACGTTCTGCTGCTCGCGAGGGCAGCGGAACGCGTGGAAAAACCGGGCTGGCTTCAGATTACAAGACCCTCCATCCCCCACGCCCGAGCGGCCGGTCCCCCCACCGGCCGCTCATTTTTTGGCCGATAATATTCGACCGAGTTGGGGCTCAAAGTTAAGAGTTCAAAGTTAAAAAGTCGAAGGAAGAAAAGGCGTGCGCACGGCACATCCCGGTGGCAGCTTGGCTCGCCGAGAGAATAGCGGGACGGGACACGTGCGAGCGATTTGGCCACTGGTTAGCAGGGCAGCTTGAGAAAAAGGCAGGAGCGGGCACGGCATGCCGTGCCCCTACGGAAATTAGAAAGGGGAGGCGGGAAAAGAAAAAAAGGGCCTGAATGGATCAGGCCCTCCGAACTGAACCACTTCGATGACACACTCGCGGGAAGCTGAAATCCCGCACCGGCCAACCACCAGCAAAGAGTAACGGTGCAAATGAAAAAAGGGGCTGGTGCAAGCCCCCTTTTTCGAACTGACCCCCCAAAAAACCGGAACCGAGTCGAGGTTCGGATCCGGCCACCCCGGGAAGCCAATCTTGTAAGTTGGAAGAGAAGAGAGCAATAGTCGTGCCAGCGGAAGGGCAAGATGAGGCATTCCTAGAGGTGCATGATTCAAAAGAATTTACAAGGAATTCAACTTGGAGTAGAGGAGACAAAGTCCAAAGTTTCTACAAAATCTCACAGAAATCTGAGAATCACCTCCATTCTTTAGGAGTATCGAATCGAAGAAAACGATGATGAGCAGGGGGATTACGGGGACGAAGCGCACCCATCTGGTGCATTTCTTGGGGAGAGAAAAGAGGGGTGGTAGACAAAAGTAGAATGGGGATTCCAAGGTGGTTGGGGTACTAATAAAAATCGGTAACGTTAACGCAGACGATTTGATTTTTGCCTAAGCAGCAACGCATCGGGGGAGTTGGGAGGGCGCGCTAGATTGCGTCGGCGAGGGCGTGACGCCAGCGACGCCAGAGGAACCAGGCCGGGACACAGAGCAAGATGATCCAGAAAAATAGAACCGGAACATATTCGGCGAAGAAGAGAATTAGCGAGAGAAGAGTGTCGGCGACGTTGCGATAGCCGTTGACGGCGGCATTGTGGATTTGGGTGGAGATGGCGGGGGCTGGGGAATCGAGCTTGGCTTTGTACTCTTCGGAGAGTTTGAGGTCGAGGGTAGCGAAATCGACGCGGTGCTCAAGGTTCTTTTGTTCGGCTTCCATTTGCTCGATTTCGCCGCGGACGCGCGCGATTTCTTGTTCGACTTCGAGGACATCGCTGATTTTTCCAGTGCGCTGGGTGAGGATGGCTTGGAGGCGCTGCTCGGTTTCGCGGGAATTTTTTAGGCGGGCGACTAGATCGGCGTGTTGTTGAGTCACTTCTTCGCCGTTTTGGTTTTCGGCTTCGGCGCGACCGAGGGCTTTTAGTTCTGCGAGTGCGGCGGGGAGCTGAGGGGCCGGGATGCGCAGAGAGGCCTGAAGTGAACGCGCGGCGTCCCGAGGAGTGCTCACGCTGAGGCTGGCCGAGTAGCCGTTATGGCGGGCGAGGATGGCGTCAAGCGACGCGCGTGAGGAATCGAAATCCTTCGCGATGAGAGAGAGCGAGACGGTGCGAGCGATCATGGGACCGGAAAAAGAGAAACCGGACACGTTCGTGGGATTCTTGCCTTTTTCCGAGGGCAAGACTTTATATTCTTTCAGGGCTCTTGCGCTGGCCGGCGGCGCTGGCGCGGACGACCACGCCAGAGATTGATACGCGGAGCTCAGTCGGGACGCGTCTTGCTGTTCTTCCTGTGAAGTGACTCTCGCGGAATCAACTGGCTGGCCGAATGTAGCTGGAGTCTTCCTCTCCCGCAACGGCACAAGTACGCTCACTTTGTCTCCGGCCGACCGAAAACGATGCAGGGTCGGGACCGAGATGGCTAGGAGAAGAACAGCCACGGCTGCGGCAGCAGCGAGACTTCTCATCCACTGTTTCCGACTCAAATGGAGAGTGCGTGGAAACCAGTTCGAGCCGGAGGAGCTGGGTCGTGACGGAGACTTTGCGGCAGCGAGCATGACGTTTTTTTCCAAACCGGCTGGGACTGCGCCCGTTGTCCAGTTGGAGAGTGAGTGCGAAGTGTGGCGGAGAGAGTTGACTAGCTCCTGGCAGGCGGTGCAGGTCTCGATATGAGTGGAGACGGATTGGGCGCGAGCGGCGGAAAGTTCACCGTCGAGGTGGGCCATGATTTCTTCTGGTGCGATGGGATGTGCGGTGGTGCTCATAGACGAAGACCTTTCTGTGGAATCGATTGCGGGGCGCTGGGCGAGGAAGCCGGCTCAGCAGTTTGCTTCGATTCGTTCGAGGCAGGAGCTGCGGACGGCTCGAGCAAGTTGCGGAGGGCGGTGCGGGCGCGGAAGAGGCGGGAGCGGACGGTATTGAGGGGGAGTTGGAGGAGGTCGGCGATTTCGGCGTAGCTGAGTTCCTCGAATTCGCGGAGGAGGAGGACTTCGCGGTCGATGGGGTCGAGCTTTTCGACGGCGCGGCGGACCCAGAGGCCGGATTCGGTGGCGTCCTGTTTGGCGGGATCGGGGATGCTTTTTGGCTGGCCGAGGAAGGTGGCGCGAAAGGCGGATTTGCGGCGGTGCGCGCGAAGGATTTTGAAGGCGATGGCGTACAGGTACGTGCGGAAGAGGGCGCGGGGCTCGTAGCGGGAGGCGGCGCGGAGGAGGACGAGGAAGGTTTCTTGAGAGAGTTCTTCCGCGTGATGCGGGTTGGCGGTGCGGCGGCGAAAGAAGCCGTAGATGGGCTGTTTGTAGCGGAGGAAAAGCTCCTTGAAGGATTCGGCGGAGCCTTTGGAGAAGGCGAGCATGAGGTGTTCGTCGCTGGCGGGGCTGGCTGGGAAGGCAGCGGTGGGCGGCGTGTTATTCATAGGGGTGCGCGGGATGGCCTCCGAGTTTAGAACGAGAGCTGGGAGTGCGTCTTGCATGAATCGCGGCTTGAGCCTCCACTCAGGGTAATGTCGCGAGCCGGGAAAAAGTTCCCTCAGAAACCAAAGAAAAGCTAACGCAGAGACGCCCCGACCAGGCCGGGGCAGGTACCGTACGCGGAGGAGCGCAGAGAGTACTCTGGGCTTCGACAGTGGGGGCGAAAAAAGCGGTAAAAAAATGCTTGACATATTCCCATATCGGAATGTATTGTGTGTTCATGGCACGAGCGGCGACAACATCGGATGCTTTCAATGCCGTGGCGGAGCCGCGGCGGCGCGAGATACTGAACTATCTGGCGCTGCAGGAGCGGCCGGTGGGGGAGATTGTGGATGCTTTGGAGATGGAGCAGCCTTCCGTTTCGAAGCATTTGCGCGTCTTAAAGGATGTTGGGTTGGTGCATGCAAGGCGCGACGGGCGGCAGATGTTCTACCGGACGAATGCGGAGGCGATCCGGCCTTTGCATGAGTGGGCGGGGACATTTGAGCGGTATTGGCGGCAGCAGTTGATTCGGATTAAGGAACGGGCCGAGGCAAAAAGCGGGGCGGTGAAGAAGGACTGAGGGGATTCGGGACTGAGGAGACTGCGGTTTACTTAAGGAGGAACGATGAGTTCGATGGCGGCAGCGGTCGTAGCACTTGAGAATTTGACGTTGAATATTACGCAGGAAATTCATGTAAAGGCTTCGCTGAAGCTGACGTTCGAGGCGCTGCTGGAGCAACTTGGGCCGAGCAATGCAGTGACGGACGGGACGCCGATGCCGATGAAGCTGGAGGCGTGGCCGGGCGGAAGATGGTTCCGGGACCTGGGCGAGGGGAATGGGCACTACTGGGGAACGGTGCAGGCGATCAAGCGGCCGACGCTGCTGGAGATTACGGGGCCGCTGTTCATGTCCTATCCGGTGGCTTCGAATGTGCAGTACCGGTTGAGCGAGAAGGATGGGGGGACGTTGATCAAGTTTCATCACGCGGCGCTCGGATTGATTCAGGACGAGCACAGGAAAGGCGTGACGGGCGGGTGGGGGACGATAAATGAGCGGGTGCGCAAGGTAGCTGAGGCGCATCGATCGTTGTCTGCAGAAGGCGGGAAGAAGCAGTAGTGCGCAGGGATCGTATTTCAAGCCGGAACAAAAGGAGAATCAACATGTCGATAGCACAATCATTGCTCGCGGAGTTTGAAGCACAAGCGCCAATCACACGGAAGTTTCTGGAGCGGCTGCCGGAAGATAAATTGACCTGGAAGCCGCACAACAAATCCATGTCCGCGGGGCAGCTCGCCTACCATCTGGCCTTCGTGCCGGGCGGGGTGGTTCGCTTCGCGCAAAGCAATCCGGCGCCAGCACCTGAGTTTGCCAGCTTTCCGCAACCCGCGAGCCGCCAGGAGATCCTCAAGGTGTTTGAGGAAAGTATCGCCACGGTGCGGAGCCTCTTGCCAAAGTTCGATGACACGGCAATGAAGGAAACGTGGCGTATGGTTGCCGGCGGACGGGAAGTCCTGGCGCAACCTCGAGGGGAGTTTCTGCGCGACGTAATGCTGAGCCACTGGTACCAACACCGCGGCCAATTCAGCGTATACCTGCGGATGCTCGACGTAGCAGTGCCGGCAAGCTGGGGACCGAGCGCGGACGAAGCTCCAGTTTTCATGCAAAAGTCGCAATCGGCGTAGTTGCCCTTTAGGAGAAACTTATGTGCCCTGCATGCATGGCCACGGTGGCGCTGCTGGTGGCTGGAGCGGCTTCGACCGGCGGAGTGGCGGCACTGGTGGTGGGGAAGCTGCGCGCGGCGGGCGGCGGGAAGGATTTGTTGGAGAGTTCGAAGGAAACAAATCAAAAGGAGGAATCATGGGAGAAGCAACACACGAGCAAGTGAACTTGATGCTGCATTTGTACGAGCTGCGGCGCGAACCGAAGCTGAGGGAGGCGCGCGAGTGGGTGTCGGCGAACTTTCACGTGAAAAACATGGAGGATGTGATGCGGATTTGTCCTCCCGGGAGCAAGGAGAACGCGTATATGCGGATGGTGGTGGGTTACTGGGAGATGGTGGCGGGCATAGCGAACCGCGGGCTGGTGGATGAGGACTTGTTTTTCGAAACCACTGGAGAACAGTGGGGGCTGTGGGAGCAAGTGAAACCGATTATCGGGGAGTGGAGAGCGATGTTCGCGAGCCCGAAGCTCTTTGGAAACCTGGAAGAACAGTGTAGACGGTTGGAAGCGTGGAGGGAGAAGCGAAACCCCGGGTCCAACGAGGCGTTGCGCAAGGTTTATGCGCAAATGAGCCAGGCGGTGCAAGTGGCGAAGGTCAAGGCGGCTGCGAGTTAAAGCAGTTGCGGAGAGCTAGAGTGAGCAAGCGCGGAATGCGGGAGCTGCTTGCGGGATGGGGCCGGCGGCTTCCGCATTCGAGGAGGGAATAGAATTGATGAATGGTTTGAGGATTTTTTCGCGGAGAAGTTACTAATATTCGAGGAGGAGCAGTCATGAGCCAGAGCACGGTAGATCATCCAAAAGTAGTATCGCAGGCAGAATGGGTCGCAGCGCGCAAGGAGCTGCTGGCCAAAGAAAAAAGTCTGACGCGTCAGAGGGACGCACTCGCTGAGGAGCGGAACAAGCTGCCGTGGGTGAAGGTTGATAAGAAGTATGAGTTTGAGACGGCAAGCGGGAAGAAGACATTGGCGGAATTGTTTGGCGGCGCGAGCCAGCTTGCGATTTATCACTTCATGTTTGGGCCGGATTGGGAGCAGGGGTGCCCGAGCTGCTCGCTGCTGGGAGACCACATGGACGGCATGGGGATCCACCTCGCACAGCGTGACGTGAAATTGATAATGGTTTCGAGGGCGCCGCTGGCCAAAATCGAAGCGTTCAAGAAGCGCATGGGATGGAAGTTTCCGTGGGCGTCGTCGTACGGGAGCGAGTTCAACTTTGATTATGGAGTTTCCGTGGCGAAGGACGAGGTGGGGAAGGAGCATGTCTACAACTACGCCCCAACCAAGTTTCCGAGCGAAGAGCGGCCAGGGCTGAGTGTCTTCTACAAGAATGTGAACGGGGAATTGTTTCACACGTATTCGATGTATGCGCGCGGGCTGGAAGACTTGCTCGGGGTATATGTAATTCTCGACCGTGTGCCGAAGGGACGTGATGAGGCGGGATTGCCGCACGGAATGGCGTGGGTGCGGCACCACGACCGGTATCCGGAGAGCAACATCGTTGAAGTAAAGAGCGCGAAGGGCTGAGCGCTAGCCGGGAGGCCGGTTACCGGGAGACTAGCAGCCGTAGACCTGCTTGGCTTTGCCGCGTGTCTGGCCTCCGATGATGCCATCCACCTTGATGGTATAAAAGGCTTGAAAGCCTTTGGTGCCCTGCTTTGTTCGGGGGCCGTCCTGATTGTCGATGGCTCCCACGTCCCAGCCAAGATTGGTCATTCGAGCTTGCATGCCGGAAAGACGGGCGATGGGCTGGAGCTTGCCAATTTTCAGAGTGGCGGTAGCGCCGTTGATTGTGAGAGTGGCTTCGGTTGCGTTGAGGGGAAGGGGCGCCTCAACTTGATCGCCATCGGCGTGTAGCTCGCCGCCCTGCCTGGATGAGCCGACGGCGAGTTCGTAATGGATGGGACCGAAGGAATTAACGTAGCGAGTGATGCGCGTAAAGCGGATGACGAGTTTATTCAGCGGAGTGGAGACGACGAGTTTGTGGGAGGCGGTTGTGGCGGTGGATTCTCCGCGAACGTCGACCGGAGGAATCCAGACGGTATCGCCCGGGATAAGAAGGTTGGGATCGCGTCTGGCGCGCAAGCCTGCGTTGCGAGGATGGTTCCAGAGCGTTTTCCAAGAGCGGATGCCGGCGGCAGCGGCAATGCTGCCGATCCATTCCCCATCGGCGACGGTGTGATTTGGCATTGATTACCTTAAAAAATGAGTTTCCCGCTGATCGACCAATACAAGGATTTCTCCCGGCCTACGATCATCTCTGATGCTGCGGAAGCAGAGTCCCACCAAGGGCGGCCTGCTTGCCAGGATTGGGTGGAGTGAATGGTTTGCACGAGACCCTCGGCACGCTGTTCCCGGTAGCTCATGGAGATTTTGAAATGAGAATGTCCGTCGAAAAGGGTTTCTTCCTTGACGCGATGACCTTCTGAAGTCACGAAGTTGCGAGAAGCATTGGAGCGCTTAGCGGGGAAGCGCGGCCAATCGAAAATGACGGGATACCCGGTGGGGATGGAGAGAAATGAATCGAGAGCCGGGTTGGTGATGATGCCGATATTGCGGCCGCCGGAAATCTCCGAGACGGAGAGAAGAGTGAAGGCTGCGGGATCCAAAGAGATTTCGAATTTTCCGTCGCCACCTTCCTCCTGAAGAGAGAGGACGGCGGGGCCACCCTTGCGAGAATCCAAGCGAGAAACTTGATACTGCCAGACGGCGCGCTGCGGAGGCGGAATCTGACCGCCGCTTTTCATTTCCGTTGAAGGCACATTGCGAAGATATTCGACGCGCCATTTCTGACCTTCTTGCCATTGCGGAAAAACCGGGTTCGAATGCTGCGCTTGAGGCATGAGAGTCCCCCTATCACAGAAGAAAGAAAGAGCCAGCGCCGCTGCGATACAAGCCCACCGAGCCGAAGTGAATTGCCAGGTCATCGCAGTGAGTTTCTTGCCTGCCTTTCCATGCGGCGGCCGCCGGAGATCATTTGAATCGATCGCGAAGCTCGAGAAGCAGCAAAACATCGCTCACCACAATGTTGGGATTGCCGTCCGGCGAGGAATTGCCCGCCGGTTTTTTAGGAGCAAACATGAACCGCGGCGAATGGAGGTCGGTGCCGTCGCTGTCCAAAGTGACGCTGGACCACTCGTTCTTCGCATTTCCTGAATCAAGGGTGCCGTCCTCCTTGAAGAAGAGGTGATAGCCGAGCGACTGATCCCGACGGATCACACCGGCAGCGGGCACAGCATCAGGCCCGCCACCGAGAGGATTGGGCGCCATGTTGGCGGGCACTCCTGTGGAGCTGCAGTTTCCATTCATGCGGTCATCGTTAGCATTCAAGGTGGTCTTGAGAGTAATGTCCAGCCAATTATTGGAAGCAGGTGTCTCCCACATCTGAGCGGTGTATTTATAGATGGCTTGGTTCCAGACAGCACTGTTATCGGTTCCGGTGGCGTCGCGGAGGTCCATCAGCAGGGGCATCCTCTTCAGGAGGATCTGGTTCTGCAGGCTGCGGTGAAAATCTCCGATGAGAGTGCCGAATTTTTTCGGATCCGCGGAAGGTTTGTTTTCCTGAAAGAAACCTGAGCGACCCATCGGGCCAGTGCCCGGGAGGCCCCAAACGGAATCCAAGGCTCCTTGCCTGCCAAAATACTCGGTGGCAAAGAATTTGAGTTCTTCGCAGAGGAAGGTCTCTTTGTTGAACTTCTTACCCCCCGCTGACGGAGTTTTGAAAATCATGGAGGCGGGAGCGGAATTGTGACAATGTCCCCACCAGCCTTGCGCCTTTCCGTCGGCATTGTCGTGGTGATCTTTCTCCCAAGAGAATACGTCGATCTCCTCGAAATCGCTTTCGTACTTTTGGCAGGGTCTCAGGAGAGCGCTGCCCCAAGCGGTAAAATCGGGATTTACGCCTGGACCTCCGTAGGGAAAATACCAAAAATTCCAGGGAATCAAAGGGTCGGATGAGTCGTTGTCTGCTTCCCGGGCCGTTCCTATTTCGGCGAAGGTGGCCCACATCCCATAGGATCCCGAGACCTTGCCGACCAAAACCATGAACCACTGATACTGGTTTACGGGGATCGGACATACGAATGTCTGCGCAGGGGCGATCGTCTTGCCATCTAAATCCGTGATGGACTTTCCATCGATGGTTTCCACAACGACGCGGGCGCCGGGTTTCGTGCAACCGACGCGGAGGACTCCTCCCATTTTGCTGGGAACATAGACAACGAACATTAACGTGGGCGTTGAGAATGTCAAAGCATCCGCGGGACTCTCCAACAGAGGAAGCCTTTCGATGAGGGCGAGAGTGTTTGTCAGATTGGGCGCGACAGGGAATTCGGGCATATCGGTTCTGCGTTCCTACGGAATGGACTTCCGATTTCCGTGACGGCAAAAGAAAATGCCGAACGAGTGGGCAGACATTCCAAGCAAGCTGGCGTGTTTTCGAAAAATGTTCAACCTTTTTTCCATTCCTTGCCATCCACGTCGAGAAGCCAGATTTTGCAGTTTCCTGGATCGAGGGAAGCAATTCTGGCTTTGCCAAGCTTGTCGAAGACTCCGTCAATCATCGAACCGTCGGTAGACTTCACGCGATAGCGGACGTCTGGCACCGCCTTGCCCTTGTCATCTACAAGTTGATATTCGATCCATGTCTTTTGGGAGGAGGGGTCATTCGGCGGGCGCGAGGAAGGTGGCTTGCCGCAAGGACTGGATACCGCGTCTACAGGAGTAGAAGGAAAGTTCTTGTCCGCATCTTTCTGAGCGGCTTCCAAACTCATCTCTGCGTCGTTGGTCGCAGGGCTGTCTTGCCCGCTTGAGCCAGGCGAATAGGGTTCAACGCTGTCGGGGTCCGAAAGCTCCGGCTCGCTTGAATTACTGGCGTGAGGAGTCGAGGCTGACGGCGGGCTGAGGTCCGCGCCGGTATCGGCATCAAACATGGTTCGTGACTTCCGTTTTTAGTTCTGCGTCCTGGGAATGCTCCATGGCCACGTCGCAGAGACGAAGTATTTTCTCCGTGGGATGTCCTTGCAAGAATTCTTCGTGCAGAGTGGCGGAAGCCCAGGCAAGTTTTGGATCGGTGTCAAAATCCTGGCCAAAGATCATCATGAGATCCAGGTATTTGCAGACGTCGCGCTGCGCAACGATCTCATAGACACGGGCGCGTTTGATGCCGCGCTGAATCAGCTCGGCTAGTTTTTCTTCGCCGAGCAATTCTGATGGTTCGGGAAAGATTTTGCGCAGATGAGCAGCGACGCGGTCTTCAAAATTAAGTGTTTCGTTCTGGGAGAAAACCTTGAGCTGTTCTTTCCGTATTGTCAGCATGGTTCTTTGTACGTTCGCTTGAGGAACGCAGTACTGCCCGGCTGGAAACTCGTTTCGGCGAGTCCGCGAAGCATGGTGATCACCAGGCTTCATCCGCCTTGCTAATTCTGCCGAATGATAACAAAAGGAGGAGATTTTCCAAAAGGATTACGCGCCGATCGAGGAGCGGAGGGCGCTGGCGAGGGATTGGCTGAAGCGCTGGACGTCGGCGTCGTGTTCGGCTTCGACCATGACGCGGGCAAGCTGTTCCGTGCCGGAGTAGCGGAGAACGACGCGGCCATTTTCGCCGAGAGCGGATTGGGCTTCGGCGAGGGCGCGGGAAACCTCCGGGAGAGTTTCGAGCGGAGGCTTGGATTTCACTTTGACGTTTACGATGACTTGCGGGTAGTCCTTGAGGCCCTCGACGAGCGATTCGATTTTGCCGTGCATGGAAACGAGCGAAGCGATTTTTACGGCGGTAAGAAGGCCGTCGCCGGCGGGGCTGTCATCCAGAAAAATGACGTGGCCGGATTGCTCGCCGCCGATGACGTTGCCGCTCCGCAGCATTTCCTCGAGGACGTAGCGATCGCCGACGGAGGCGCGGGCGAGGGAAATGCCTTCGCGAGCGAGGACGCGCTCAAGACCCAAATTGGACATGGAGGTGGCAACGACGCGATTGCCTTTGAGTTTGTTCTGGGATTTTAGGTGGCGAGCTACGGCGAGCAGAACGCCGTCGCCGTTGACGATTTTCCCTGTTTCGCAAACGAAGAGGGCGCGGTCGGCATCGCCATCGAAGGCGACGCCGAGCTGGGCGCGCTCGGCTCCGATGCGCTGCTGCAAGCCTTCGAGATGGAGCGAACCGCAGCCGGCGTTGATGTTGCGGCCGTCGGGAGATACACCCATAGAGACGACAATGGCGCCGAGCGAGCGGAAGAGTTCGGGACCGAGTTTGTAAGCGGCACCGTTGGCGCAGTCGAGGACGATGCGGAAACCGGCGAGCTTGGCTCCCGGAAGGACGCGGCTGCGAAGAAAATCGAGATATTCGGCGTCGAGAGATTCGTCGGCGACAAGGAGAGGGGGATTTTTCGGAGGCGGATCGGAGCGATGCCTAAGAATGTCCGCTTCGAGAGTTTCTTCGACGGAATCGGGGAACTTCATGCCGGCGTGAGAGAAAAGCTTTACGCCATTGTCGTGATAAGGATTGTGCGAAGCGGAAATAACAACTCCGGCTTGAAAATCATTTTGGCGGACGAGGCAGGCGACGCCGGGGGTGGTGATGATGCCCGCAAAAGCGACGGACGCACCTTCATGGGCGAGGCCGGCGGCAAGGAGAGCGGCGATATGAGGGCCGGATTCGCGCGTGTCCATGCCGATGAGGACGTGAGCAGCGGAATGTTCGCGAATCAAATAGGCCGCGAGAGAACGGCCCGTGGCGAAGAGAGTCGCGTCGTCGAGCGGCGGAGTGCCGGGGACGCCGCGAATGCCGTCGGTACCGAAAAGTTCTTTAGGCATGAGAGGATCACGTTCAATTCCTGAACGTCCAGCAGAAAGTTTATCACACGCTCAAGAGAAGGCTGGGAATGGGCCTCAGGCCGGTTCGCTTGTGCAAACAGCGAACCGGGGGGCGACTGAGGATGTGGAGGGTTTGCGTAAGGCGATTCGAACTGCGAAACGCGAAGGAGTGAAGGCATCACGAGCTTGCATGAGTGTGCTAACGTGATGGGAACGGAGCGCCCCGTGCCCGAGACCGAAACACCACAATCAACTGTTCGAATCGCTGGATCAACGTTTAGCCTGCGGATTCTTGCCGCGGCCATCATCCTGCTGTTCTTCTATTACGCAGCGGGAGTTGTGATCACGGTGCTGCTGTCGATTCTGCTGGCTTACTTTCTGGACCCCGCGGTGGAGCTGCTGGAAAGAATGCGTGTGCCGCGCACGGTTGGCGCAATGATCATGGTGCTCTTGCTGATTGCCGTCCTCGTTGCGGGAGGATACGGCTTGGGGTCGCGTACGGAAGATTTCGCGGCGAACTGGCCGAGATACAGCGCTCTCTTGAAACAAGCGGCAGGCGCAGTGGAGGGAAAGATTAAGGGATTAGAGGGACAGGTTTCAGAGATTACGCCGGGAGCAACACCGCAACAACAAGGTGGAGAGCGGCCTGAGGCGGCCATTGTGCGCACTCTTTTGTTCCGAGGCATCGGATCCCTCTACGCGCTGTTTCTGGAAATCACGTTCGTGCCCTTCCTGGTTTTCTTTATGCTCGCGGAAAAACGACAGGTTTGGCACGGGACGTTGCAACTTTTTCCAGCGTCGCAGAGAACACGGGTGAAGGAGACGCTGGAGGATTTGCGGGATGTCCTGCGGAACTATCTGGCGGGCATGACGTTCCTCACTCTACTGGTGATTGTCGCGAGTGGGGCGTTCTTCTGGTTTCTAGGGCTGGACTTTCCGTTTCTGACAGGAATTGCGTCGGGCCTGTTGAATATGGTGCCGTACATCGGCGCGGTGCTGGCCTGGCTTCCAGCGTTTATCATCGCGCTTGCCAAATGGAAAACATTTGGGCAGTTCGCGCTGATTGCCGGGGGATTGATGACTATTCACGTGCTGGCGCTGAATTTAGTGGCGCCGAAACTGGTTGGGCGGCGGGTCCGTTTGAATGCCGTGGCGATCACAATTTCCCTGCTGTTTTGGGGCTGGGTGTGGGGCGGCATGGGATTGGTGCTAGCCATTCCCATCACGGCTTCGTTGCGAGTAATTTGCGATCACACGGAATCCTGGCGGCCGATAGGGCGCTGGTTGAGCGCGTGAAGAAGTGACTGGTGACTCGTGGAAACCCGCTGTTCCAAGCGTTGACATGATTGACTCCCATTGCCGCGCTTTTCGTTGTGCTTGGAAAACCTACGATTGCTCTTACACTCGGCTCGGCTGCGAAAGTGCGGTCCATCGGGAGAATTCCATGAGGCGATTGTCTGTTTACTTCGGAATGCTTGGCTTGTTTGCGAGTGTCGCGCTGGCTCCAACGGCGCAGGCGTGGGGATGCAAGGGGCACCAGACCGTGGCATTCATCGCGGAGAAGCATTTGACACCGGAAGCGCGGCAATGGGTGCAGAAGCTGTTGAGTGAGAATCCGATCGATCCGAAATTGAACCGCTATTGTGGAGGAGCGATGCACGACGCGATGGCGGACGCGTCCACGTGGGCGGACGACGTGCGGGGACAACGGAAGAATGGACCTTGGCACTACATCGACATACCGAGAGGGTCGCAACGCGGACCCCTCGAGCCGTTTTGCGGAAAAGAAGGATGCGTTACGAAAACGATCAGCGAGCAGCTGGCCATTCTGAAGGATAAGAATGCCGATGGGGCAAAGCAGGCGGAGGCGTTGAGATACATCATCCATTTTGTTGGAGATTTGCACCAGCCGCTGCACACCATCACCAACTCCGATGAAGGCGGAAATTGCGCGCCGGTAAAATACCTGCGGCGAAGTCCACACGAACACAATCATTCGTATTCGCCAAACCTGCACAGCATTTGGGATACGGCGATTCCCGAGCGCGACGCAGAAGGCGCGGACGCGGCGGAGTATGCCGATACGCTCGACGCATTGTACGCGGCAGACATCGAGAGCTGGCAAGAGGCGGGGATTCACGTGGATGATTGGGTGTGGGAGGGCTACGATATCGCGGAAAACGTGGTGTATGGGAACCTGACGCCGAAAATCGCCATTGAGCCGAATGTGGCCGTGCACACGTGCTCGGACGACAACAATATCGGCGACCGCCTGCTGCACCAGAACATCGTGGCAGGCGAGACGTATCAGGAAAAGGCGGCAACGGTGGCCGAAAAGCGCATTACTGAAGGCGGTGTGCGGCTGGCCATGATCCTCAACGAGGCGGCGAAGGCGACTCCGTAGCAACGTTTGAGGGCGATTTCGGCGAGGGGGTTGATAGGGGAGTGCCTTCGGCCACGCCGAGGGATTTTATATAAGTAACGAGCTGCCAACGCTGGGGCTCTGGCAGCTTTGACCAGACCGGCATGCCACGCCACACCACGCCGTTGGTCAAAATCCAGAAAATCGCGCCCGGCTCGACATTCTGAACCTGCTCCACACGCAGGCTTGGGCCTTTCTTGCCGCCCTCAGCCAAATCGCCGTGGCATTCGGTGCAATGTTGTTCGAAAAGAATCCTTCCGGCAGCAACTGCGTCGGGATCTTTTTCGAGGGGGTTGCGCCTTGCACGGGCTTTTTGCGGCGCTTCGGCCAGTTCGGCGTAAACGAGAGCATCCTTGTCGTGCTTGCGCGTAGTAGCCGTGTCGCGTTGCGGGAGAGCGTGTGCCGCGCAAACGAGAGCAACGGTGGCAACGATAGCGAGCAGATATTTCCTCATCTGCGGCCTCCGAAGAGACGGCTGACGATGGAACCGAAGCCGGCGATTTCCCGCGAAACACCCCAGCGCAATAGCAAGCGATGGCTGTTGTCATTCAAACCGAAGCCGGCGGACAAACGCAGGGTCCAATCCGAAGGAAGATTCCAAGAGACGACGGGCGCGAAGTAGTGCGATGTGTCGTGCAGACCAAAGCTGTGTCGGTCACCGAGGCCTCCATAGAGCTCGGCGCCGGCGATGAAATTTTGGCGGCAGAAGGAACAGCGCTTTGGGGAAGCCTTGAGAACCAAGGGCCTGCTGGCGCCAATGGCATAGCCAAACTCCCATGGCGAGTTGGAAAGATCTTTAGCAACGAGTGTATTTTCGGTGAAATTCCACCCTTTGAAGGTGCTGGACAAAATCAGTTTCAGTTCGATTTCGTTGATGCGCTCTCTGCGAGCTTCGGCGTTGGGAGTGAGGAAGTCTGATTCGACGTCATGGCCTTCGCCCTCTTTGAGGATTTTGTCGGCGCCGCTCTTGTGCTCGTATTCCACGTAGAGGACCGGATTGATGAAATGCTCGCGTTTCAAGACGCGAAAGCGATTTTCCCAGCGGAAGCCAGTAAACACAGTAGAATCGCCAAAAGTGGACTGGCCCTCCAAGTAGAACTCGGTGGTCCACCAGGCTGTGGCACCGTACTCGAACTCCATCCAATAGGCGTGGAAATCGTTGCCTCCGCGTTGGGTGCCGAAGGTGGAGAAATATTCGATTTCGAGGTTCCCCGGCTCTTCGAGAAAATGGTCGTAGGCAACGAAGTAGGGGTTT
>JBGPLB010000093.1:0-18611 GCA_041486245.1 Candidatus Acidiferrum sp. | reverse complement strand
GCGCGATGCTGAACGCGGGAGTGCACCCGGTGATTCCATCGCAAGGATCGGTCGGCGCCTCCGGCGATCTCGCGCCACTGGCGCACCTTGCAGCAGTGGTCATCGGCGAAGGCCGCGCAACGTACAAGGGCGAAATTCTCGGGGGCGGCGAAGCAATGCGGCGCGCGGAAATTAAGCCGGTCGCATTGGAAGCGAAGGAAGGCCTTTCGTTGCTCAACGGCACGCAGGGCATGCTGGCTCTGCTGAGCCTTGCACTGCGCGAAGCGGAAATTCTCATCGACAGCGCCGATGTTGCCGCCGCCCTTTCGCTCGACGCCCTGCGCGGAAGCCCCGCAGCCTTCGACGCGCGCATCATGCAAGCGCGAGCCTTTACCGGTGCCGTGACCACGGCGCGAAATCTGGCGCACTTGAACGAAGGCAGCCAAATTCGCGAGTCGCACCGTTCGGCGGAAAAAGATCCGCGCGTGCAGGACGCTTACAGCGTGCGCTGCACTCCGCAAGTGCATGGAGCGGTCCGCGATTCGGTGGCGCAAGCGCGCGAAATCGCTGCCGTGGAACTAAACAGCGCGACGGACAATCCGCTTGTTTTTGCGAAGGCGGAAGGCGGCGGTGACATTGTCAGCGGCGGAAATTTTCATGGGCAGCCTCTGGCCATGGCCGCGGACCAAGTCGCGATAGCGCTGGCCACGCTCGGCGGCATTTCCGAGCGGCGCATCGAACAGATGACCAATCCCCTGACGAGCATGCTGCCGGCATTTCTGACGCCGGAGCCGGGCTTGAATTCCGGCTTCATGATCGCGCAAGTGACGGCCGCGGCCCTGACTAGCGAGAACAAGGCGCTGGCGACGCCGCATTCGGTCGATTCGATATCGACATCGGGCAATCAGGAAGATTATGTCTCTATGGGCATGAGCGGCGCGCGGCGGCTTGGACGAATGCTTGAGAATTTACGGCACACCATCGCAATCGAGCTGCTTTGCGCGTGCCAGGGGATTGACCTGCTTGCGCCATTGAAAACCGGCACGCTGGCCACGAAGGCGTATGAGGCGCTTCGAGCGAAGTCCGCAAGAGTCACGCAAGACCGTCCGCTAGGGGCGGAGATCGAGTCGGTTGCGGCCCTCCTAGCTGAGGGCGCTCTAGTTCAAGTACTGCATTAGAACTTGGGACATTCATTCGGGCGAAAACGCGGTCAGCAGTCGGTAAGTGACTGGAATGTCAAAATCTTCCAAGAAAACCTCAAGTATTAATTCAGATTTTTAGTTTCGCGCTACCCCCATCCAGATGGCTCCGAAGAGTCTGGTCTTCATGCGGTTGTTTCCGATTCGGGCGCGTGGATGGTCCGGGGCCAAGAGAAAAATTCGTCGAGTGAGGAGGCGACTTGTTCGTTGCCATGGGGATCGTGGCAGACGAAAAAGACCGCAGCGTCCGCTTGGCGCGTTTCACTGAGGGGAGTCCAATAGAAATTTCCCGCGCCATCGGTGGCGAAGCAGAATCCTTTGCCACAACCGAAAAGGCCCAAATCCACTGTGTACTTTTGGCTTTCGAGGTCGAGAGGAAGGAAAGCTTCGATCCATTCGGCTGAGAGTTCAGGGTCGGCCAAGTCTTTCTGGGCGGCCGCGTCCGCTGGATCGGTATCCGGTCGGCGGATTTCAATCTGCTCGGTGAGGATGGTTTGATGATCGTCGTACAGCGTGAGAAGGCGTTGCGGAAGGAGCCCCCCAATTCCCTGCTCGACTTCCTCCGCGCGGGGATGCACAAGGCGGTTGCGGTAAGAATCACGGGCGGCCTGCAATTGTTCGGGAGATAGCCGATTGCGGAGTTGGTGGACGAAACGGCGAACACCGGAGAACGCAACGTAAAGAATCAGGGCAACGGCAAGCGGGCCAAAGGCCTCGACGAGGAGTGTCTCCATGAGGAGATGATACAGGAGGAGAGCTGCGCCGAGAGTGCCGAGTGGTGACCGGTGATTGGTGACCTTGGATGACCAAATAGCTAGGGCTAAGGAATGAATAGCCTGCCATTCGAGGGATGGAGGTGTTGCGGAAATCTTCGGCATGGAAGCAGAGCGGGCCGCCAGTGGATTTTGAGAGGGCACAGGAGGCGCAATCACCCTTTGCTAGTGGACGCTCCGCAAGCGAGTTGAGCCTGGGATCCAGTGCGCAACAAATTTTGGCGAACAAAAGTCGTTAGAGGATATTTCGGTTTTTTCGAACAATGTGCAGCGAATTTTCTCATTGTGAAGGGCAAGGTAACGCGACTAACTGGAGCGGCAGCAATACGAGAGGAAGCAAGAGGGAGGAGCTGTGGGAGTGGCGGTTCGAGTCCAGCACGGCGGAATGACGGACGGGATTCGAAAGTACGCGGAGCGAACGTTGCAAGCAGGCCTGCGCAGCACTATGCGAAGACCGGACGCGTACAAACCACGCTCAGCGACCGAGGCGGTCGGCGGGACGATGAGGACAAGGATTTCTCAATCGTTGCGGAGCTCCTCCTTCGGGCTGGCCGTGAAGGAAGGCGAATTGCACAAAATTCGTCGCGGCAATTAGGGAGCCGATTCGCGGTTTGAAGAGCCTAGTAAACACATGAATGTGCGAGGAATCCGCAAAAACAGCCGCGAGTATTTCGTGCGAGGAAATTTCCGATAATGCGGACAGTCGAGAAGCGCGTAGGACACTTCGTCATTTTGAGAACCGGCAGAGGAGAAAAACAGCATGAGCAGCCATATTTCATCCCCGGGATGCGGAACGGCAATGGAACAGCTCTGGCCAGGACATCCCGGACGCACCGCGGGTGGCTACGAAAAAAGCGCGCTGATTTTGGCGGGTGACGAGCAGGCGTGCGAGAACTTGGCACCGGCACTGACTGAATGCGGATTCGAACCTGTGCGCCTGGGCTTTGTCGGAGAATTACGAACGGGCGCGTTGGATGAACGGGCGGCATTGCTTCTGTGCGAGCAATTCTTGCCGGACGGAGACTTCCGTGATGCGCTGCGTATTCTGACCATCGCCGCGAAAAAAATTCCCGTGATCGTATTTTCGCGGATTGCGGATTGGGACAGCTACCTTCAGGCAGTGAAGCTCGGGGCATTCGACTGCTTGCGTTACCCGTTCCGCCACGGTGAGTTGCAATGGATCCTGGGACAAATCCACCGGGCGCAGCATTCGAAGGCTTAACGCTCAATGATTAGGTAGCCTACTGGAGTGGCTCCGGCGGGGTGGAACTGTACGTGCCCTTACTCCTACACCGCGCATCCGGCGGGCGCCACGCTCTGGCGCTGGAGATTTTTTCCGGCGGAAGAGCAAATAGCCTTTACAGCTGGGTGATTGAGCCCACGCTCGACAGTAATGGCATAAAAGCGGCCGCGCACATTTTTTGCGGCACCCAAGCGCTGCAGCCCATATTCTCTCCGGAATTGCCTTTCGAGCACAGAATGGGCTGGAAATAAACCGGTTCCCCGCTGGCCAAATACGCGCAACAAAGCGTAGTCCTTAAACTCCCCCACCATGTCGGGCCGGACACCGAGATGCGAAAACCAATGATCCAATTGTCTGCGAATAGCGGTGTCATCGGTTGGTAACAGAATTGGCGCGCCCTCAAGCGATTTGGGAAATCCCCGCTTGTACCTTCGTACCAGGCGGGGGGTGCCCATCCAGATGACGCCAGTTTCGCCGAGCGGATGATCAAAAGAGCGCAGATTGTGAACGGGAGCGGCGGGAGCGTCGGAAAGCACTACATCCAGCTCATGCGCGGCGAGGTTGGCCACGAGGCGCTCGAGCGAAGCCTCGCGGCAAAGGATACGAACAGGCTGGGAGAGTCCGAAGGCCGGTTCAATCAAGCGCTGTGCGATTTCTTTCGGCAGAACGTCGTCAATTCCAACGGTAAGGCGCAGCGGCTTCCCGGTGGGACGCTTCTTGATGGAATTCATCATCTCGCGGCCTAGGCCGAAGATTTCTTCGGCGTACCCATAGACGACGGCGCCTACCTCCGTGGGAATCAAGGTCCGCCCTGAACGGGCAAGAAGTTTTTCGCCCAGTTGATCTTCCAGGCTGCGCAACTGAGCGCTGATGGTGGATGGGGCCAAGCGGAGCTCTTCGCATGCGCGACTGATTCCGCCAAGCTTGACGACGCGCCAGAAATAGAGCAAGTGATGATAGTTAAGCCATTCCATACCGGATTGGAAGCCGTCGAGAACGTTTAGGTTTTCTCGAAGGGTAAGGACTGTAATTTCTACTGGTCCCGGAACGAAATCGACTGACAAAATGAACCCACGCCTCAGCAATGTCAAGATTTTCGAATGAGGCAGCCACTCAAGTTTGAGGAGGGAAATAAACATGATCATTCCGGCCGTTAGAAAAACAATTCATTGGACGATGGCAGCCGCGCTTATCGGAGGGCTGAGCCTGGCCACACCGGAGGCGCGCGGAGAGGAACGCGAGCAGCGAGATTCCGTGCAGGTCATGAATCTGTTGAAGGAGGCGCGGAGCGAGGCGACGCGGCTCCAGGTCGAAACGGAAAGGCTCGAGTCGTACAAGAGCGGGAGGCTCAGCCGCGTGACGCATGGCCGCCAATTGGAGGTCACTAAGGACCATGTGAACGAGCTCGGAAAAATTCTCGACAAGCTCGAAGCCCGGAAAGCGGAAACCTCTCCGTGGCAACAGAAGGCTATCGAAGAAATGCGCCCCGTGCTAGAAGAACTAGCCGACCGGACAACACGTGCAATTGAGCACGTGAATGAAAACCCACACCTTATTCGGCACACCGACTATCACGAGTTGCTGACCGACAAATCGGCGCTTTCCGGACAGTTGGCAGACCTGCTGGACGATCACGTCAAGTATGGTGAAACGAAAGCGGAACTCGAAGAGCTTGAGTCGAAGGTGAGCCCTCTGTCCTAGGCTCGATTTGCACTCAACCAGGGCGGCTCGCCTTGTAAGTCAGGGCGAGCCGCTTTTTTGTCCGAGGGAGAGCGATACAAGCACAGAGTAAGTGGAGCGCTAGCCGAGTGCTACTGGACGAGCGCTGTCCGGAGAAAGGCGAGGACGCGGTAGCCTGCGATGTAGCTGAAGGGTGCGAGTTCCAGGGAATAGTGCCCACAATGAAGCTGGAGAGAGCGTGGGTGGGCGCCGTGGCGGCGCAGGGCGTCAAGCATCTGACGGCTGAGCTCGGGAAGCATGGTGGGGTCGTATTTTCCGTACACGAGGATGGACTTGCGGTCGGCGCCCATGCCTCTTTCGACGTATGGCATGGGACTTATTGGAGCCCAGTAGTCGCGGAGTTCTTCTACGGTGACGTGGTGACGAAGGCCCTCCCATACGTGGTTGGTGGTCATGCCCTGGCTCACGACGTCGGCGTAGTAGGTGGAGAAGTGAAAGAAACCGCCGGCCTTTATAGCCGGGTCGTGCATTAGGGTGATGTAACCGACGGAGGAGCCGAGGCTGGTGCCGAGGATGCCCAGCCGCGTGTAACCCTGCTGCTCGAGCCAACGAAGGCAGCGGCGAGCGTCTTGGACGGCCTGGCGGTTGGCCTGAAGAGTGAGACCGATATTTGGGCCGCAAATCTGATCGGCGCGTTCGTGGCCATTGGCCATTCGGCGGTTGTGGTAGGGCATGCTCATTTTCAGCGCGGTTATGCCGAAGCGTGCCACCCATTCGCATAGGCCATCCTGGCCATGCCATTTGGCGTTCCAGTTAGGTAGGACAAGAACGGCGCATCCTTTCGGAGCTTTGAAAGGAGGACGCCGGTCGCGTCGTGCAGGCCATAGGCGCGCATGCACGGTGTTGTTTTCAGGCCAGGGAGATTCAATGGAGCTGGTGAATGTGAGCTCGTTCTCTCTGTCGAGGTGGTAGTCCGTGGCGGGTGTGGTGGCGAACCATTCCACGCTTTGATCGATCGCTTGTTTGGCGTAGCGATCAACAAATTCGCCGGGATTGGGATTGGCGGAATCGCCGCCGATGTATTCGAGACCCCAGCGGAATGGTTGGACACGGCGATTGTCGTCGGTGGTCCAGCGGCGGTGCTCGTAGCGTCGGATTTTGCGTTCGAACCAATGCATTCGAGAAGTCGACCGTTAGTAGTTTACAGGTGAACGGTGGCAGAAAAAATCCGAATCGGAATCTAGCGAAACTGCTCCGCGAACAACAAGAGCACAGAAAGCAGAAAATCGGAGCACGAAAAAGCGTTAGGAATGGGGCACGGGGCGGGGCGGGCTTTATTGAGGCGGTATGGCAGGTATGGGAGAGTACTAAGTGTGGCCCATAGCGGCCGACTAAACCGTGGTCATCGTCTTCTTTTTTCTGTTTGGCATAATGATCGGGAGCTTCTTGAATGTGTGCATCACGCGCATTCCGGAGGAACTGTCTATAGTTTTGCCCGGCTCGCGGTGCCCGCGGTGTTCCACGCCCATCAAGGCCTATGACAACGTGCCCGTGTTTGCCTGGCTGTGGCTCAGGGGAAAGTGCCGAGCTTGTGGCGCGCCGATCTCGGCAATGTACCCGCTGGTGGAGTTTCTGACGGGACTTTTGTTCGTTGCCTGCTACCTGGAATTCGGGATTAGCCAGGCTACCGTAAAATGGCTCTTCTTCATCTGTCTGATCATCGTCCTGACCGTTACCGATTTTCGCGTACGGCTGCTTCCCGACTTAATCACCTGGCCGGGGTTCGCAGCGGGAGTGCTTTTCTCGGCGTTCGTGCCGCCGAACGACGGCACCGCTTTCCTGCTGAGCTTGCGACTCTTCCACGGGCTGCCGCCCGAGCGATTCATGGGGGTGATCGAGGCACTCCTTGGCGCAGCGTTCGGGAGCCTGATGCTCTGGGGAGCGGCTGCAGTTTACAAGCTGGTGCGCGGCCGGGAGGGCATGGGGATGGGCGACGTGAAAATGATGGCTATGGCCGGAGCGTTTCTGGGAGTAAGAAATGCGTTCCTGATGATTCTGCTGGGGACTTTGCTCGGCAGCCTTGTCGGAATCGTGGTCATCGCTTTTATGTATGCTAGCGGCGCGGTGCTGAAAATCGCGGAGCGGGCCAGCCGCCGAGGACTTGGCGCGGTCAATCAGCTCCGCTGGCGGATTGCCAGTCAATACCATCTCCCCCTGGGAACTTTTTTGGGAATTGCGGCGCTGATAGTGGTTTTTGCGTTCTCTTCGTTCTCGATTGATCTTGCCCCAGGGTTGCGTTGAGAATTTTCCCGATGCGAGGCCAGACCAGGCAATCATGTTCCTAGCAAACCAAGCCGAGAGTACCCAGCGCGTTTGGGAAATCGCCATTGGCGCGGCCGTGGGAATCCTGGCCCTCGTGGGAATCATGCTTTTCTTGCTTCGCCGTTTCTTACAGAGCACGCGAGAATCTCAAAGTTTGAGAATTTCGACGGCGGCGCCGCGATCGGAAAATTCTTCCGCGTTCATGACCGCGTCGATGGAAGGAGTCATCCGTCAACTCCGCGATCAGGAGAAAGAGCTCGAACGGCTGCATAAGATCGAACGAGAGCGCGCGCAACAGACGGAACGACTGAGCGAAGAAGTTACTCGCAACATGCCCGCAGGATTGGTTGTCGTAAACGCGACTGGCATTATTTCGAGCGCAAATCCCGCCGCGGAGCAGGTACTGGGGATTCGAGGACTGGGATTCCGGCGGTACAGCGAAGTGCTTGGTGAACAATCGGAGCTGACACGGTTCATTGGAGAATGCCTGACGAACGGGAGCATATTCCGGCGAGAACAAGTCGAGCACGCATCGCCCGGAGGCGAGTCCAGACAGTTGGGCGTAACCATTTCGCCCATTCGGCGCGGCACGGAGAAGATCAGCGGCGCGATCTGCCTGATCACGGATTTGACGGAGCTGGCTGCCTTGCAGCAACAGATTCAATTGAAGGATAGTCTGGCAGCGGTGGGAGAGCTGTCTGCTGGTATCGCGCACGAATTCAAGAATGCATTGGCGACTATCTCGGGCTACGCCCAAATGATTAGTGCGGAAGCGGGCGCCGGCGAGGTGGCGGAGTCGGCGGAAAGAATTCTTGAGCAGACAAGGAATATTACGCACGTAGTTACAGAATTCCTTCGGTATGCGCGGCCATTGGAGATTTCCAGCGAACCGGTGGCGCTTGAGGGCGTTGTGGAGCGCGTGGTGTCTGAAGTGGCCGAGGCCATCCCGCAAGTGCGCATTCGATTCGAGGGGCCTTTGGGCAGCGTGGCGGGAGACGAGAGCCTGCTCCGGCAAGCGCTGTTAAATCTCGCCAGGAATGCCGCGGAGGCGTGCGTTGGAGCGGCCAACGGCGGGCGCGTGATTCTGCGCGGCGAAGTCGTACGGAACGAAGAGAGCGGAATTCAACGCCTCACGGTTTTCGACAACGGGTCGGGGATTTCCACTACGGCGCTGCCAAAACTATTCCGGCCGTTTTTCACGACCAAAGCAAACGGCACTGGACTGGGCTTGGCGGTGGTGCAGAAAATCATCGTGCAACACGGCGGCAAGGTAGTGGCGCGGAATCGTCCAGAAGGCGGCGCTGCATTTATCGTTACGCTACCCGTGTGCCGGAGCGTCCCGGAAGCAGTAGAATTGAAGAAGGACGGCATCTAAGTAGAAGGCTGGGGATTACAGCTCACCCCGGGAGAGGCGGCATTTTATGGGCGTCAAGAATTGGCTCAAGGCTTCGATGCTATTACCCGGACTTTGTCTGGCAGCTCTGCCTGTGCTCGCGCGACAGCAGCAGGACAACCCGCCGAAACAGCAGGAGACCGATCCAGTGGCGGACGCGGCGCGTAAAGCGCGCGAACAGCAGAAGGCTGCGCCTAAGCCGAAAAGAGTTTATACGGATGATGACGTAAAGCCCGCCGCTTCCTCGAACCAGGGAGCAGCGGCGGGCAATGCCGCGGGTGGTTCACAAGGGGCCGCAGGAACAAAACAGGGCGCGGCGGCAACCAGTGAAGACAAGAGCAAGGGGAGCGGCGAGAGCGCCGAAACCAGATGGCGAAAGAAATTTGCGGATCAGCGCGATAAAATAGCAACAGCGGAAAAAGAACTCGATGTTTTGCAGCGGGAATCCGATAAGTCGCAGACGCAGTATTACAGCGACCCGCAAAAAGCGCTCATGGAACAAAACTCCCGCAAGGACATCAATGAGCGGGACGCCAAGATCAATGCCAAAAAGCAGGAGATCGCCAGCCTGAAACAGCAACTAGCCGATTTGGAAGACGAGTTGCGCAAGTCCGGTGGCGATTCAGGATGGGCTCGGTAGTTTAGTCGAAATTCGATACAGGAAACTCGAAGTGCGAAATTCCAATTTCGTGCTTCGAGTTTCGCGTTTCACATCTCGTCTCAGCTGGTTACTTCCCTTCACTACACATCTGCTGCGCGTTCCCGCCGAACTATCTCCTGATTCGTGGTAGAAACAAGAGAGATGGAACCACTTCTCCTTGTGGAAGATAAGAACGAGCTGCGCGCCATGCTGCGCAAAGCATTGGAACGCGCGGGCTATGCCGTGGACGAAGCTCCTGACGGAACCTCCGCCATCCAGAAAGTCCGCGCCCGACGCTACCTCATGGTCATCACCGATTTGAAGATGCCGGGAGCTTCCGGCCTGGATGTGCTTCGCGAGTCCAAGCAAGCGGATGCGACGATCCCCGTCCTGCTTCTCACGGCGTTTGGATCGGTGGAAGAAGCAGTCTCGGCGATGAAGGAAGGCGCCTTCGACTTTCTGCAGAAGCCCGTGGACCTGGACCATCTGAAATTGCTGGTGCAGCGCGCGACGCGGCAGCAGGAGATGCAACGGGAAAACTTGCTGCTTCGTGAGGAGTACACGGCGCGGTATGGATTTCCGCGCATTCTGGGTGAACATGCGGCCATCCGGGAAATTAGCCAGCAAATCCAGAAAGTGGCGGCCACGGATTCGACCGTTTTGCTTTTGGGAGAAAGCGGGACGGGGAAAGAGCTGTTTGCGCGAGCGCTGCATCATCTCTCGCCCCGGCGCGAGCAGCCCTTTGTCGCGCTGAATTGCGCGGCGATTCCCGAGGGGCTGGTGGAGAACGAGCTTTTTGGGCACGAACGCGGCGCTTTCACAGGGGCAGGCGCGCGCAAGGTCGGCAAGCTGGACCTGGCGCATCGCGGGACGCTGTTCCTCGATGAAATTGGCGAGCTGCCGCTGGCCATTCAAGCCAAACTCTTGCGTGTTCTGGAAGAACGGCGATTCGATCGCGTTGGAGGCACGCAGACCGTGGAAGTGGATGTGCGTATTGTCGTGGCTACAAATCGAAATTTGAAGAAGCTTGCCGAGGAGAAGCTCTTTCGCGAGGATCTCTACTTCCGGATTTCCGCTGTGCCTATGACAATCCCTCCCTTGCGCGAACGCGGCAACGATGTGCTCTTGCTGGCGGAATATTTTTTGGAGAAATTCAGCCGGGAGTTCAAGAAGCCCGGTCTGGAATTATCGCAGGAGGCGCGGGAACGTTTGCAGCATTATCGCTGGCCGGGAAATGTGCGCGAACTGCAAAACACGATGGAACGGGCTGTGATCCTTACCGATGGTCTCAGCATTACCGCGGACGGACTCCAGCTGCCTGCCACGAAGCCCGATACCGGCGAATTGCCGGCGGGAATGCTGCCGGAGCAGTTCAGTTGGGAAGTAACATTGGAGGAAGTGACGGGGCGTGCGGTTGGCCACCTTGAGCGCGTTTTGCTCGAAAGCACTTTGCGCGAATGCAAGTGGAACAAAACGCGAGCATCGGAAAAACTGGGTGTTTCGCCGAAGACTCTGCTTGCGAAATTGCGAAGCGCGGGGCTGGAGGAGTGACGGGAAGGAAGCAGAGGAGGTAAAAGAAATAAAGGAAGTAGAGGATCGGAACCCCGCCCCGCGGTACAGCGCCTCCGCATCGCAGTACTGGTTAACAATAACCGGACCCCTCCCCGGGTTTTCTCGGAAGTGTTCATTCTAAGGCGCTTAAAGTGGATTGTTTTTATAGATTTACGCAAGTGTTCATTCTAAAGGACTTCATTGCCCCAATTTGCCCTAAAATTGTGCAAGATGTGTAAGTGTTGTGAACAAAAGGCTTAAGTCGATTGGCGGACGCCCAAAAGCAAAAACGCCGGCAAGATGCCGGCGCTACCAGGAAAAATCCACAACATTACCTAGTGAATACTGTACACTGGGAAACACTTTTTGTCAAGAGGAAAATCGAGAGTTGAAGAATCGGTTTGACTGCAACAAACAGGGCTTTTACACCGAGTCGCAGGGCGTACAGAGAAAAGAACCCTATCCGGGGCGTTGGGCGGTGTGGAGGGCGACAGTGCCGATGGTCCAGACTTTGTACGCTACTGTGTGGTAGCCCGCCGCGGCCATTAGAGACGCAAGCTCGGGTGGACGGAAGAAGCGCGCCACGGATTTCGGCAGATAGGTGTAGGCGGCGGGATCGCCTGAGAGCCAGCCGCCGATGCGGGGCAGGACTTTGCAGAAATACCAGCGGTAGAGATTCCCTAAAACATTGTCGGGCGGTTCGGTGAACTCGAGGATGGCGAGTGTGCCGCCGGGCTTGAGGACGCGCTGTATTTCGCGGAGGCCGGCTTCGTAGTTGGCTAGATTGCGGAAGCCGAAGGCGGTGGTTACCAGATCAAAAGAGGAGTCGCCGAAAGGGAGACGAAGCGCGTCGGCTTCCGCGAGCGGCAATGGCGGCGACGCGGGCATTCCGGAGCGGCTGTGGCCCAGAATGCTTTTGGCGCGGGCACGCACGAGCATGGTGTGAGCAAAGTCGGCGCCAACAATGCTGGCCTTACCGAATTTGCGGAGGGCGAGAGCGAGATCGCCGGTACCGCAGCAAAGGTCCAAGACGAGCGCGTCTTCGCGATGCAGGATCGGACGTAGCTGCTTGGCGGTGCGGGCGCGCCAGAGGCGATCCAGTTGGAGCGACAAAATATGGTTCAGCGCGTCGTAGCTGGGCGCGATTTGCGTGAACATCTCGCGGACTTTGCGCGAGGCGTCCGCTTCGTTTTCGGCGCCTTCCGGCCGCGTGCCCTTCACTGGCTCATTGACCGGCACTTTGACGGGCGCGGCAACATTAGCCACGGCGTTTTCCCCGCTCGTTGATGAAGTGAGGGGCGAAATGCAGGACGCGCTCGAGAGTCTCCAGCGGCACACCGTCGTGGGACAGTGCTTTGCCAATACGAGGAGCGAGCACAAAACGAAGTTTGCCACCGAGCGTTTTTTTGTCGGAATGCATCGCGGCAATCAGCGTCTTCGGTGGAACGCGGGGCCACGGCGGAATTGGGGCCAGTCGCCGGACGAGCGAAACAATGCGCGAGACTTCATCGGCCGGCGTGAGGCCGATTTCGTGTCCGAGAAGCGCGGCGGCCATCATGCCCCAAGCCACCGCTTCCCCGTGCTGATAGGTTCGGTAGTTTGTGACGGTCTCGAGCGCGTGCCCGAAAGTGTGGCCGAAATTCAGGATTTCGCGCAGTCCCGATTCTCGCTCGTCTCGGCTCACGACCTGGGCCTTGATTTCGAGGGAGCGAGCGATGATGTAAGCAAGAGCGGCCGGATCGCGGCGAAGAACGGCGTCAAAGTTTTTCTCAAGAAACGCAAATAGTTTCGCGTCTGCGATGATTCCATATTTGATCACTTCGGCAAGCCCGCCGCGGTATTGGCGCTCCGGCAGCGGCTTCAACGTGGCGGAATCCACAAGGACGAGGCGAGCGGGATAAAAAGTACCTACGAGGTTCTTCCCTTCCGGCAAGTTCACGCCGGTTTTTCCGCCGACCGCGCTGTCCACTTGTGCGATCAGAGTCGTTGGAATTTGCACGAGAGCGACTCCGCGGAGGCATGCGGACGCGGCGAAACCGGCTACGTCTCCGACTACGCCGCCGCCAACGGCCACAATCAATGAGTGCCGATCAATTCCCCCGCGCACCAGCGATCGGGAAAGCTTTTCGACGGTCCGCAGATTTTTTGCGGACTCCGCATCGTTCATCAAATGCTTGCTAAATGGAGCTTTCAGGCGCAGACCGCAGAGGACGCTCTTCCCTACCGCTCGCCAAACTCTTGGCGAGGAGACGAGATGTATCCGAGAAAATTTTCCCAGCTGGCGAACCTCCTCCGCGGCCTTGCGAAGAACGCCGGCTCCACAGACCACCGCGTACCGGCCTGCCGAAGAGTTCACGAGAATCCGCCTTTTTTTCATTCGAAGACTTTTCTTTGGAGCAAATTGAATGTAGCACACCGTTTGCCGCCGACGCGTGGCGCCGAGCGGCAGTTTGCTGCTTCACTTGGCCTGTAGCTCTTTGACGCTTTCCACAAAGACATGCCCGACAATGGCCAGCGTCTTGGGACTGATCTTGTCGAGCGTGTCTTCCGGTGTGTGCCAGTAAAAAATATCGCCGCCGGGGCCGTTGTCGAGATCGATCACATCGACGGAAGGGACTCGGCGCTTCAGAAATGATTGATGATCGTCTTCCACCGCCGATGATTCATCGACGAATATGCTTTCGTAGCCGAGCCTTTTGGCAACACCCCAGACGAGATCGACAAGCGCTTTGGTGGAATAAGTTTCACGCTTGAAGTGCGGTGTCCGCGTTCCGACAATGTCCGCAAGCAAAAACGCTTTTATCTTTGTAAGGTCGCCGCTAATGGCGAACCGCGCGGCCATTTCGCGGCTTCCGTAGCAATTGTCCGGGTCCTTCCATTCCGGTCTCACGGCCTCTTCACCGTCAAAGAACGCGATCCATACTCCGTAGCGACCGTGCTGCGAGCACAGCAAACGCGCCAACTCAAGCATGACGCCCGTGGAGGAACCGCCGTCATCCGCGCCGACGAAATTCTCAAGCCTCTTTGTGTCGTAATGCGTGCCTAGAAGAATCACACCCGGCTTTTCGCCCGGAATCTTGACCAGTATGTTCTTCATGGGCAGTCGGCCCGCGGGAGTATCCGCGCTGAAGGAATCCACCTCGGCGGTGCAGCCGTAGCTCTTCAATTCAGCAAGGATATAATCCTGGGTTTTCGCAATGGCTGGAGAGCCCGAAGGCCGCGGTCCGAAGGAAACCTGCTTGGCCACTTGCGCGTATGCGCGCTTGCCGTCAAACCCGCCGGTCTTCTCGGGAGGAGGTGCCTCGTCGGCTGCCTGAGGCGGAGCCACCGTCACGGCACTCATAAAGGGAGCGTCCTTTGCGCCAGGTTGCGAGTTGTCTGCCTTAGTCTTGCATCCTGCCAGCCCAAGAAAAACGGCGGACACACAGATTGCCGCGCAATGCGAACTCCTATGCATGAAATTCATCTAGTGAGCCTCCCCGGCAGAGCTCAGACGCCGGTTGCGCTTTCGCACCACCAGCCAGGACACTCCCACTCCCAGAAAATACAAGGCCACCAGAACCATCATGAATACAATCATTGTGGTGGCATCCGGCGTGGGCGTCAGGATGGCGGCGAGGATCGCGATGATCAACAGAGCGTAGCGAAAGTGCTTGATCATGAACTGCGGCGTAACGATGCCAAATAGAGAGAGAAAGAAGATCAGCACCGGCAATTCAAATACCAGGCCGAGACCAAGCAGCACCAGAAGGATCAGATCGAAATACTCATCAATGTTAATAAGCGGTACGACCGGCCCTTGAAAACTAATCAAAAAACGCAAGACGTACGGCAGTGACACGAAATATCCGAACGCAATACCCGCAAGAAACAAAAACACCGTCGAGAACAGAAAACCGGTAATCGCGCTCCGCTCGTGCTTATAAAGCGCAGGAGCCACGAAGAGCCAGACCTGGTAAAGGACCCAGGGGGAGGCAATCACGATCCCCAGGTAGATGCTGACTGTGATCAGGAGGTTCAAGTACCCCGCAGGATGCGAGTAGACGAGTTTGGGATCGAGACCGGCAGCCTTCAAGGCCGCGGTCATTGGCTGCACCATCACGTTGACAAAATGAGGCGCCACGGACCAGCCAATCATCGCTCCCAGTAGAATCGAGACGAAAGCATGGATGATCCGCTTGCGCAGCTCGACAAGATGCTCGAAAAACGTCATCTGCGCGCCGGGCTCTTCCTCGCGTTGGACTATCGGAGAATCAGACTGGCTGCTGTTGGTCATGAGAGGGGGCTTGCGAAGTCTCGATGGCGGTTTCCGCCGAGGCGCCGTTGGTCGCCTCATGGGCCGGCTGCACTGGTTCTTCTTCGGAGCGCGGCACCGATTCTGCAACCGGAGTTACTTCCAGCGCTTCCGTAGTGCGAGTGTCTGCGTCTAACTCGGTTGGCGGCGTTTCGGTACCAGGGAGAGCGGCGAGTGTGGCGGGTTGTTCTCCCCCACTTGCAGAGGCAACCGCCGCCTCGGCGGCCTTTTTCCGCTCAGCTTGCAGGGCCTGGCGCTCCATGTCCCGCATCTCCTGTTCAAACGCGCTCTTGAAGTCCGTCGAGGCCTTACGGAATTCCGCCATAAGTTTGCCGAGGGTGCGTGCGAGTTCAGGCAGTTTCTGGGGACCAAATACGACCAGAACAACAATGAAGACGACGATCATGTGGGTCATGCTGAGCATAGCGTTTGGCAGCCGTAAGATGGCCTATTGGCATCATAGAAAGGGCGTCCAACGGTGTCAAACCACACTTTAGGGTGTGCTATAATTTTGGTTGCTGTGGATTCGTGAGGTCAGGATGAAATCCGAACGCCGTGGGCTAGTACTAGTCGTAGCTGTGATTCTCCTATCCGCAGTTCTCGGGGCCATTTACGGCCCTAACGTCCGTGCCACGACCTCCTCGGCCGAGGACGAGCACACCGCCATTCGCCAATTCACGAACGTTTTGGATGTTGTCCAGGCTAATTATGCCGAGCCCGTCGACGTGGACAAGGCCGTCTATCAAGGCGCCATCCCCGGAATGCTGCGCGTGCTCGACCCGCACTCAAATTTCTTCGATGCACGTCAGTTCGGGCTCCTCCGCGAAGAGCAGCGTGGAAAATATTACGGCGTGGGCATGATCGTTGCGCCGCGCGAGAACCGGACCGTCGTGATGCAGCCTTATGTTGGCGCACCAGCCTTCAATGCGGGTATTCGACCTGGCGACGTGATCATGAAAGTCGATGAAAAGTCGACGGACGGCCTTACGACCACCGACGTCGCTGACCTGTTGAAAGGCCCCAAGGGCACGGTCGTGAAGATCACCGTCAGCCGTGAAGGTTATGACCAGCAACTGGTCTTTACCGTGACGCGCGATGAGATCCCGCGGCATTCCGTGGACATCGCCTTCATGCTCAAGCCCGGTATCGGCTACATCCGCCTCTCCGGCTTCAACGAAACCACCGACCGCGAAATCGCCGACGCCCTCAAGCAGTTGGGCGCTTCGAGCCTCGACGGTTTGATCCTTGACATGCGCGGCAATCCCGGCGGCCTTCTGAATGAAGCTGTCGCCGTGGGGGACATGTTCTTGGATAAGAATCAGCTGATCGTTTCGCATCATGGACGCACTTCTCCCGAGCGCCGCTACTTTGCGCTGCGCGGCAACCAGGGCATGACCACGCCTCTGGTAATCTTGGTAAACGGCAATTCCGCTTCCGCAACGGAAATTGTGTCCGGCGCGGTTCAGGATCACGACCGTGGCCTGATTGTTGGTGAAACGACGTTTGGTAAGGGACTGGTGCAGACCGTTCAGCCTCTGAGCGAAAACACTGGCCTCGCACTCACCACGGCGCGCTACTACACACCTAGCGGCCGCCTGATTCAGCGCGATTACAAATCCATTTCACTTTACGAATATCACTATGAGCGAAAAGTTCCCGAGCATCCGACGGAAGTCAAGCTGACCGACAGCGGCCGCCAGGTTACCGGAGGCGGCGGGATTATTCCGGACATCGTCGTGCAAACGCCAAAATTCAATCATTTTCAGGACACGCTGTTTCGCGCCGATGTGCTTTATCCATTGGAAAGTGGCATTGGGGGATTTACCCGCTTCTACCTGGGCGCCAAACCCACTATCACAAAAACTTTTGAAGTAGACGACAGCGTGATGAAGAGTTTTCGCGATTATCTCACCAAGCATGGCGTGCGCTTCACCGAACCGGATATGACCGAAAACCAGGATTGGGTGAAGCGAAAGATCAAAGAGGAAGTGTTCTTCTCCAACTTCGGGATGCAAGAGGGCTTCAAAGTAATGCTGGAAGCGGATCCCCAGGTCCAGAAGGCCATTGAAGCGATCCCTCAGGCCCGGGCGCTTTATCAGAACGCCCGCAAGATCGTGGCCCAGCGCACCGGCGGCAGCCTCGATCAGCCGTAGCACGGCAACTTATTCGCCCAATCGATTTGATTAAAGCGCGATAGTTCTGTCCTTGCGGACTTGCAACTCTGGACTGCCTTTTTCTCTTTGTAAATCATGCAACTGGCTTCGGTTGGCAAGCTTCGGACCGTCTGCTAAGATTTTATTGCTGCTCGTGGGCGTGTAGCTCAGCTGGGAGAGCGCGTCGTTCGCAACGACGAGGTCGCAGGTTCGATCCCTGTCACGTCCACCAAAACCCTTATGAAACAGCGTTTTTCGAAAGTCGTCAGCGACGACTTTCGCCTCATTTTAGCCCCATTTTAGTCGAAATCGTCGCAAAGCGAGGTTTTCAGGCGCTTTCGCGAACGTCTCGAAAGACGTAGCTCGACGAGAAAAGATCACTCCGAGCTGCCACACGCGAGCATTCGTAGCTCTAGAGAGCGTCTGAGAATGCCTGAGAATATTCAAGGAGTTCGAATAGCACCGCACGCATTGTGGTCACGACTGGAAGCGCCAAGATAAGAGCAAGTAGCTCGGTTCTTTTCGTCTGCACAATTCGACCGGTGAAACTTCTGCAGTTCACGCAAGCATGGGCAGCAAACTCTTTTTTACACTGGGCTACGTAATTCCTTTTCATCTCATCAAGCGAATCGCCGACGAGCGAGCCATGGGGCTTGAACTTCCAGTTACACTCGGAGCAACCGAAGCCCTGAAAATTCTGATCCTTAACCCATTCAAGTGTGCGTTGCATTGCTGCATTATAACACCACCGGTGTCTAAAACAGAACAACCGCTCCAACCTCTACCGCATTTCAATTCCACACTATGCGGAGACTCCAGATGACTGAAGAGCCCAAGCGCGCGATCTTGCTTGCGACTGTGATCTTGGCGGCGTGAAGGCTATAACCGCTTCTCGAAGCAGATGACGAGGCCGGAAAGCCAAACATGGGGACGCAATTGGGGGCCGAAGTCTATACCAAACAATCCATCGAGAGGGCTGCGCATATCCTCGACCTGATTGACGCGAAGCGGCCCGCCTGACGGCGGTTCGCTGGGTCGCTCGTGTACGTAGATCCCGGCGCTGGTAGCTGTTGACTTGCCTCAGTGGGTGACCTAGTATCCGCCACAGATCGCCATAGGGACGGAGAGGGACGGCTGGATGAGCGATTGGGTATACATTCAGGCAGACACCGACGAGCAGTTGATGCAGCTGCACTACTTTTCGATTGTAAAGCCGCAGGCCGGTGGGAACGTGACATTCGCCATCACGGTGAAGGAGTTTGCCGTACCGCCTCCCGGGCAAAGGATGCGGTTTTATGCGGAGGCGGACAAAGCGGTAAACCAGAAGGCAGCTTCGTTTGTGCCATGCGGGTGGGGGAATTCGATCTTTTCGGCGCTCGGGGAT
>JBGPLB010000092.1:0-18844 GCA_041486245.1 Candidatus Acidiferrum sp. | reverse complement strand
GACGGCCTTTTCGATGCCGCGCTTGAGAGCGGTCGGGCTGGCGCCTGCGGCGACGGTCTTGACGCCCTCGCGGAAGATAGCCTGCGCGAGCACGGTCGCGGTGGTGGTGCCGTCGCCGGCGACGTCAGACGTCTTCGAGGCGACTTCACGAACCATCTGCGCGCCCATGTTCTCGAGAGGATCCGGCAGCTCGATTTCCTTGGCCACGGTTACGCCGTCCTTGGTGATGATCGGTGCGCCGAACTTCTTTTCGATCACCGCATTGCGGCCCTTGGGGCCGAGAGTGATCTTCACTGCGTCGGCAAGGATGTTCACGCCACGTAGAATCGACTGGCGGGAATTCTCACCTGTTACAATCTGCTTCGCCATACTGGTATTTCCTCCTGATCAGCGTTCTGCGAACTGCGAAATTTTAAGCTTGCTACATCGACAGGCACGGCATGCCGTGCCCCTACAGCTTGGAACCGGGACTACTTCTTTGCTGCTTTCGCAGCGCCGCTCAGCTTCGCCAGAATCTCTTCTTCGCGAAGAATGAGGTACTCTTCGTCGTCGAGTTTGATTTCCGTGCCGCTGTATTTGCCGAACAGAACGCGGTCGCCTGGCTTCACATCAAGAGGGATCAACTCGCCCTTCTCACGCTTGCCAGCGCCGACGGCGATTACTTCACCCTCCATGGGCTTTTCTTTTGCGGAGTCAGGGATGATGATGCCTCCCTTGACGCTTTCTTTTTCTTCAATGCGCTTCACGATGACACGGTCGTGTAGCGGGGTCAGATTCACTGCCATCTTGGAAGAACCTCCATTAGGTGATCTTAGGGTTTGAACTGAGGCTGGGAGTACGGAAGGGAAATTAGCACTCCTCGCAGCCGACTGCTAATATAGCAGAAACTCCTTCCATGTCAAGCATTTCTCAGACAGTTGAGTGAATTTCTATCCGATTCCCTTCGCCATATAAGTAATTTATTGTCAATCACTTAGCTGGTGCAAGAAAAATACGACACTTGGTGATTGCCGTGCTAAATTCTGAGGGATAGAATGGCGACGAGTCAATCCTTGCACTATTCCCTCTATTTGCGGCTCATTGTTCTTACGGCTGGAACGCTTCTGCCGTTTTTCTGGCTGGTAGTGATACTCGGCCACCGGCGGCAGAGAAACTTCGAACGCATATTCTTCTTCTTATGCCTCTCGCTTGTGTTCTTTTTTGGCGCCTCGCTGCTGGCGCTGAATGCGAAACTGTACTACAACGCGATTCCGCCTTCGCTCTCCCTATTCTGCTGGACCATGGTGTGCCTCGGCCTTTGGTTTCTTCCCGCGCTTCTAGTGCATCTGCATGTCGAATATGCGCAGATTCGAGAGCTGATTCCGTCGAGGGCACAAAAGCGATTGTGGTTGGCGTTGGCCTATCTTCCAGCGGCAGCTCTTTTTCCAAAGCTCTACGGCGCGCTGCGATTGCGAAGTGGATTTGACTTCGTACTGCCGAGCAACAGTCTGGGATGGCTGTTTCAGGCGTGGCTCATTGTCGCGTTGCTGATTGCGGCGGGTGGGCAATGGCAGTTCGTGAAAGCAGCGCCTGATGGAGAGCAGAAGGGATTCCACCGCTCGTTACGCTTTGACCTCGCGTGGGTGGCGGCGTGGATTCTGGCCGTTCATTTCATGCTTCGCCAAGGCTTGGGAGGGTTCGGCGAACAAAACGCGGAGGTGTACAGCATTATCGTGATTTGTTTTGCCCTGGCGCCTCTGGCAACGCTGATACGCAAGGTTCAGAAATTTAATTTTTTGCAGATCGGACGTCAGCGAAATCTCATTTATGCCGTATTTGCAACGTTTCTTGCGCTCCTGTATCTGAGCCTGGTTCGCCGCATGAGCCTGTGGATGGAACCGTATCTGCCGCCCGAGGCGACGGCGGCCATCTTGCTGTTTCTTCCTGTTGTGTTTTTTGAGCCGCTGCAACGGCTGATGAGGCGGATTCTGCGCAGGGCTGCGCAATCGGAAATGGACCACGCGCAGCGCATGATGGCGCCCATTCAGGAAGTCGCCCGGCGCGGCGATCTGGTCAAGCTCGCCGCTTTCATCGAGCAGCGGGTGCAAGAACAGTTGCAGCTTGCGGAGGTGAAGCTTGATCTTGCCAACGCAATGGGCGCCGGGCCGGAGCGCAAGGCATCCGATGAGGTGTTCGTCATTCGACAGTCCGATGAATCTTTCGCAACGCTGCACGTCAAAGCTCATGGGGCGATGTTGTCCGGCGAGACGGCGGCGGCGCTGGAGTTTTTGTGCGAGCAGTTGCCCGGGGCGCTGGATTTGTGCCGGTTGATTGAGGAGAAGCTGCGACTGGAAAGGGAACTGGCGGAGCGGGAGCGGCTGGCCGTTCTTGGGCAGATGGCGGCGAGCATTTCGCACAATTTGAAAAACCCGCTGGGGTCGATCAAGACAATATTGCAGGTGCAGATGGAGAGCCCGGAACTGCCGGCTTCGATTCGCGGCGAAACGAAGATGGTGCTGGAAGAGATTTCGCGGCTGTCAGGGAAGCTGAACCAGTTGCTGCAATTTAGCCGGCCAGCGATTCGCGGCGGTGTTGTCGCGTCGAGTTGCGATGCGCGAACTGTGGCTGAAGAAGTTCACGGAGTTTTGCGGCATGAGGCCGAGTTGCGGGGCGTCGCGCTTGAGGTGGATATCAGGACAGAGGGCGCGAGGCTTTCGGCAAGTTCCGAAGCAATGAGCGAGATTTTGTCGAACCTGGTTGTGAACGCGATGGAAGCGACTCCCCGAGGGGGACACGTCAAGGTCACTGGACGCGCGAATGGCGATGGATTTTTGTTTGCAGTGGAAGACGACGGGCCGGGCATTCCGGAAAGCGTGCGCGAGAAAATCTTGCAGCCATTTTTTACGACGAAGACGCAAGGCACGGGACTAGGCCTGGCCATTGTGGCGAGGCGTGTTGCGGAGTTTGGCGGAAATCTGGATTGGGAAAGTCCGGTAAAGGACGCCAAGGGAACAACGTTTAAAGTGACGATGCCGATCAAGGAAGCGAAGAAGCAATGAACTTAGGAAGTAAAGAAGCAGGGAAAAGACATGAAAACGATATTGATTGTTGATGACGAGCCGGCGGCGCGGTACGGGTTGCGGCGAGCGCTGGAAGCGAAGTATCGGATAGCGGAAGCGGACTCCGCGGAGGCCGCGCGCGATTCGATGAACACCGAGCAGCCGGATCTCATTTTGCTGGATGTCGTGCTGCCGGGGCAGGGCGGCCTGGAATTTCTGCGTTGGATGCGCGAGCAGGGAAGCGAATTGCCCGTGTTGATGGTTTCGGCGCTGGACACGGCGAAAACCGCGGTGGAAGCGTTGCAGCTTGGCGCAGCGGATTATCTGGTAAAGGGATTCGAATTGGAAGAGTTGCGGCAGCGGGTGGCAAATCTGTTGAAGCTCGCGTCACTGGAAAAAGAAAATGATTCGTTACGACGGCGGATGGCGACAGAGGGCCAATTCGGCCAGATGATCGGCCGCACGGCGGAAATGCGGCGCGCGTTTGACATGGCGGATCGCGTGGCGCCGACGGATTCGACGGTGCTCATTCTCGGCGAGAGCGGGACGGGAAAAGATTTGATGGCGCAGGAGATTCATGCGCGGTCGCCGCGCGCGCAGAAAGCTTATGTGGCTGTGAATTGCGCGGCGCTGCCGGAGACACTGATCGAATCGGAGCTGTTTGGATATGAGCGCGGGGCGTTTACCGGAGCGGCGCAGCTGAAGAAGGGGAAATTCGAATTGGCATCGGGCGGAACATTGTTTCTGGACGAAATTGGCGACATGAATTTCGTAACGCAAGCGAAAGTGCTTCGAGCGCTGGAAAACCGTACCATCGAGCGGCTCGGCGGAAGCCAGCCGATCCCTGTAGATGTGCGCGTGATTAGTGCAACGCACCGGAATCTGTCGGCGGAAATTCGCGCGGAAAAGTTTCGCGAAGATTTGTACTACCGGCTGCGCGTCGTGACGATTGAACTGCCGCCGCTGCGAGCGCACAAAGCAGACATTCCAGTGCTGACCGAATCGTTCTTGCAGATCCACGGAGAGCGGCTCGGGCGCGCTGCGCGGCTCAATCGTGAAGCGCTGGCGGCCATCGAACGTTACGACTGGCCGGGGAACGTGCGTGAGTTGAAGAATGCACTGGAACGCTGTCTAGTGCTGTGCCGGAGCGAAGAGATCGGCGTAGAGGACTTGCCGCAAGAAGTGGTGAGCGGGGAAGCTGCGCTTCACAAGAATTGCGGCGGTGCGAGCGAGAATGGGTTCGATGAAAAGGATTTTCGCGAAGCCAAGAGGAAATTTGAAGTGGCCTACATCACGAGACAGCTTGCGGATCATCACTGGAATGTCTCGCGGACGGCGGCGACGATCGGGCTGCACCGGCAAAGTTTGCAGGAAAAACTTCGCGAGTTGGGAATCCGGCGGCCAGGGCGCGCGCCGCTCGAAGAGAGTGAATCGTGACGGGTGACTTGTGACTCGTGAGGCAGGCCTTAGAGACGCGCCCGAAATTGCGGCGTATGTTTTGGCTGGGGGCGGAAGCACGCGATTTGGGCGCGACAAAGCGCTCGTTGAGTTTGCAGGGAAGCCCATGCTCGCACGCATGGTCGAATTGATCCACGGGGTGACGGACGACGTGAGAATCGTCGCGGTGCCTGGAAAATACGCTGAGTTCGGCGTGACAATTGTGGAGGATCGCTGGCCTGGCGAAGGACCGTTGGGGGGAATCGTGACCGCGTTGCTGCACACACAGAACAACCAGCCAGATTGTGCCTGGAACTTGATCTTGAGCTGCGACATGCCGTTCCTGACCGCGGACTGGGTGACGTTTCTTGCGAAGCGAGCGGCGGAGAGCGCTGCTCAGGTGGTCCTTCCGCACTCCTCACATGGACTAGAGCCGCTATGCGCCATTTGGCGGACGGACGCGCGCGCAGCTATCCAGGATCAGTTCGAGAAAGGTGTGCGCAAGGTTACTGCGGCGATTGGAAAGTTGAAGTCGGAAGTTCTTGACGAGCGGGACTGGAAACGGTTTGATAGCGCAGAGCAGCTCTTCTGGAACATGAATACGGCGGCGGACTTCGAAGAAGCGCGAAGGATTGTGCAATCGGGACAAAAATGACGGGCCTTCGGATAGCAGATGCCGGCGTTGATGGGCGCGCGGGATGACTGACGCATACGACATCAGTCGCGGTGTCGCTGCGACGCAGACGGGCGGGGCGCAGGGGGCGTCGGAGGCCACGGACGCCGACCCAGCCAAAAACAATCTCGAGCCGCACGCCGAAAACTTTTTTGAGTTTCGCGATGTTTGCAAATCGTTTGACGAAAACGAGGTACTGAAAAACGTCAGCTTCACGGTGAAGCGCGCCGAGACTTGCGTGATCATGGGACGCAGCGGCGTGGGGAAGTCCGTTTCGCTAAAGCACATCATGGGGTTTATGAAAGCGGATTCGGGGCGCATCTTTGTGGACGGAGAAGACGTCACGGATTTCACCGAGCAGCAATTCGAAAAGGTGCGGCGCAAAGTGACTATGGTGTTTCAGTCCGGCGCGCTCTTCGATTCGCTCACGGTCGCGGAGAACATCGCCTTTCCGCTGGAAAAACAGCCTGGGCTCGAATACGAAGACATCGACGCGTACGTGGCTAAATTGGCGAAAATGCTGGAAGTCGAAGAGGTGCTGGATAAACTCCCCGGCGAATTATCGACGGGCATGCGTCGAGCGGTGGCCATGGCGCGGGCGTTTGCGCAAAATCCCGACGCGATTTTGTTTGACGAACCGACAACCATGGTGGACCCCATCATGGCGGGACACATGGGCGACCTGATTCTGCGGCTGAAGGACGCGTTTCACCGCACATCCATCGTGGTGACTCACGACACGCATCTCGCAAAAAAACTCGCCGATACCCTAGTCTTCCTGCAGGACGGCCGCGTCGCGTTCTTCGGGCCGTGGGACGATTTTGAAAATTCGGAAGATCCGTTTCTTCACAACTTCCGCATGCAGGATGCGTTGATCCCCGCTCTGGACGTGACTCTGTGAGCCAGGCGGCGGGCGGCTCTGCCGATCCAATCAAGCAATTACCCAAAACCATGGGTTTTTGGGACGTGCTCCTCTTCAACATTGCCACCGTGTTGGGGCCGCGATGGGTTGCCGCTGCCGCGCACAACGGGACATCTTCGATTAGTTTGTGGGTGATCGCGGCGGTGCTGTTTTTTATTCCATCGGCGCTGGTGATCAATGAACTTTCGTCGCGTTTTCCGGAAGAGGGCGGCCTGTATGTATGGACCAAGGAAGCCTTCGGCGATTTTCACGGGTTCGTCGCCGGATGGAACTACTGGGCCTACACCGTTTTCTATTTTCCTGGCCTATTGCTAGCCAGCGCGGCGATGAGTGCCTACATTGTCGGTGAAAACGGCGCGGCGCTCTCGCAGGATCGCGCGTTTCTGCTGTGGGTTTCGTTGGGACTGCTTGTCGTAGCCGTAGGGCTGAACATCATTGGACTCAATATCGGGAAATGGTTGCAAAACGTTGGCGGCGTGGCGACGTACTTGCCGCTGATGGCGGTGGTAGGGATAGCGATAATTATTGCGATGAGGCATGGCGCGGTGACTCATTTTACTCGCCAGAACATTCTACCCACGTGGAACTGGGACACCGTAAATTTCTGGTCGCAGATTGCCTTTGCGTTCAGCGGACTTGAACTGGTGTCGGCCATGAGCCAGGAAGTGCGCAATCCGCGCCGTACTTTGCCCCGTGCGCTGTATGCCGCTGCCGTGCTGATTGCCGCGATGTACGTCCTGGCGACGATGGCCGTGCTGGTGCTCTTGCCCGCGGCAGACGTTTCGACAACCAGCGGCGTGTTCCACGCGATCACTGTGGGATCGATCGCATTGCGAATTGGATTTCTGGGAATTGTGGCGGCGATTGTCGTGACGATGGGGAATGCGGGCGGAGTTGGAAGCACAGTCGCGGGAATCGCCCGCGTACCGTTTGTCGTGGGAATTGATCGTTACATGCCTCAGGCATTTGGGAAAATTCATCCAAGGTGGAAAACGCCTTACATTTCCATACTCGTTCAGGCAGTCCTATCGTGCGCGATCCTTTTGGGAAGCCAGATCAACGAGACGACGCGAGGCGCTTACCAGTTTCTAGTGGATGCCACGATCATTCTTTATTTCATTCCATTTCTTTACATGTTTGCAGCGGCTATTCGTCTCTACTCGCGGAAGGACCGCACGGAGAACCAGGAAGCAATTTTGATCCCCGGCGGCAAGGCGGGCGTATGGGCTATTTCCGGCACTGGCTTTCTGATTGTCCTGGTTGGCATATTTGTTTCTTTGGTTCCGCCAGGCGATTCGGCAAACAAGCTTGTGTTTGAGCTGAAGCTTGTCGGCGGGACCGTCGCCACGATCCTGATTGGACTAATGCTTTATTGGCGCGGCGCACGCGCAAAAGCCAGGGAGTCGCTGAGCTGAACCACCAGAAATCTTCGAATCAATACACCGACCACATTCCGGGAGTAGCGAGTTCAAGGAGATTCCCGTCAGGGTCGCGGAAATAAATGCTGGTGCCGCCGCGCGGCCACTTCACTCGGCTTTCAATGGAAACGCGAGAATCGGCTAGCTGCTTTTCCCAGGCAGGTAACTCCGCCGCGGGAATGGCCAAGGCGAAGTGATTTTGTCCCTTGCCGTCGTGAGGCGGAATGACGCCAGATGGAGTATGAACGGATTGTGCCGTCGCGCCTCGCTTGAAAAGCAGCAACACGTCGCGATCGGCGACGCTGTACGCGCGAAATCGATCGTCACCTGCAATCTTGCACAGCCCGAGGACTTCTTCATAAAACTTCGAGGCGCGATCGACATCTTCGACATAGATCGCGGTCTCTACGACTCCGGTCAGGGCGGGCATGAGTGTCTCCGAAATTGTCAGAAGCCTTCTTCAAGCAAGCGAGACATCGTGATAGCGGGAGAGGATGAGAAACTCCGCGTTTCAAGATAGCGCTCGACGTATTTGCCGAGGACATCGCCTTCGAGGTTGACCGCGTCGCCGGGTTTGCGGTCCTGGATGTTGGTGTGCTCGTAGGTGTAGGGAATTACGGCGACGTCCGCGACGCGCGTGTGGCTATTCCATCGCGCGACTGTGAGGCTGATACCGTCAATGGTTATCGAGCCTTTTGGAACGATATAGCGGGCAAAATCTTCAGGAACTTCAACGCCAAACCACCAGTTGTTGCCTTCTGGGCCCTCCGGCTCGAGACGCGTTACGCGGCCTGTGCCGTCGACATGTCCTAATACGAAGTGGCCGCCAAATTCTTTTCCGGCAGTGAGAGGTTGCTCTAAATTAACTCGCGTACCTTTCTTTGTCCCACCGTTTTTCGCACCAAACGATGTTTTTTGGAAGGTTTCGCCAGAAAGGTCAGCGGAGAACTGTTTTTTGCCGAGAGCGACGACCGTCACGCAGCAACCGTTGACCGCGATGCTATTCGAAACAGCAAGCGCCGATGCGACGCCAGGTGCGTGGATGGTAACGCGTCCACCACTCGACTTTAGGTCGAGAGCCTCAACAGTGCCGACATGTTCGATGATTCCCGTAAACACGGCTAACTCTTTTCCTGAATGCTCACGATTCGTGCGCTTTTCCCTCAAAGTGTACAGCATTTCGCTGCGGAGGCAGAAAGCACTAGACTGAACTCTGACGGATATGGGAAACCAATCGAGGTTGCACTATGAAGGCCTGTTTGCTCAACGCTCCGGCCCGAATTGAAACGAATCCGCTCCAGTTCACCGATGTGCCAGCGCCGCAACCAGCCAGTGGCGAGGTACTGATTCGCGTGCGCGCCTGCGGCGTCTGCCGAACGGATTTGCACGTGATCGAGGGGGAATTGCCGCCGCGAAAATCGCCAGTGATTCCTGGGCATCAAGTCGTTGGGATCATCGAAAAACAGGGAGAAGGCTCTCGGCGGTTTGCGCTTGGCGCGCGCGTCGGCGTTGCCTGGCTGCACCATACGGACGGCGTGTGCGAGTATTGCCGCCGAGGCGAAGAAAATCTTTGCGACGATCCGACTTTCACGGGCTACAGCGTCGACGGCGGCTATGCCGAGTACATCGTTGCACCGCAGGATTTCGTCTACGCCATTCCCGGAGGTTTTCCTGACGAGCAAGCCGCGCCGCTGCTCTGCGCGGGAATCATCGGATTCCGCTCGCTGCGGCTTTCGGGGATCAAGCCCGGCGAGCGACTGGGGTTTTATGGTTTTGGCGCGGCGGCGCATGTTGCCATTCAGGTGGCGCGGCATTGGAAGGTGACGGTGTACGCATCCACGCGGGATGCGCGTCACCAGAAGCTGGCGCTGGAGCTGGGCGCGGAGTGGGCCGGCGGAACATTCGAAGCGCCGCCGCAAAAGCTCGATGCCGCTATAGTCTTTGCTCCAGCGGGAGAGATTGTACCAGCGGCGCTTGGCGCGTTGCGCAAAGGCGGCGTGCTTGTGCTGGGCGGAATTCACATGAGCCCGATTCCCTCTTTCAGTTACGACTTGCTGTACCAGGAGCGAATGATTCGCAGCGTGGCGAATAACACGCGGCAGGATGGCGAGGATTTTCTGCGCATTGCGGCAGAGATTCCGATTCGGACGCACGTGCAGATTTATGCGCTCAGCGACGCCAATCGTGCATTGAATGCGCTGAAGAATGACGCCATTTCCGGGGCGGCCGTGCTGCGCGTCAGCGAGTAACCTGGTCCAGCGGAACGTCGTCAATGCTGCCGCGTTCCGGCGCTAGCGGTACACGTCTTGCAGATAGCCTTCCATAGCGATATCCGGACCGAAGGATTGCGTGCGAACTTTTTGCAGCGGCGGAAGTTTCAGATTCGGCGCGATGGCGAAGGGCACACGCGTTTCGCCAGAAATTTTGGGCGCATAGAAGAGAAAGAGCTTGTGGACGATTCCCGCGGCAAGAGCGGCTCCATTGAGCGTCGGGCCCGCTTCGAGGAGGACACTGAGAATCTCGCGGCGGCCGAGTTCGGCGAGGACGCTCTTCAGATTGATTCGGCCAGCGCGCGAGCGGACTCCGATCACGTCGACGCCGGCTTTTTGGAGAGCTCGCGATCTCCGCGAAATCGCTGTCTCCTTCGTAAGAACAAGCAAGTCATCATTCGCCGTTTGCACCAGTCGCGATTTCAACGGGAGGGAAAGTTTGCTGTCGAGGACTACACGGAAGAGCCCCCGTCTTCGCGGGAGGCCGCTTCGATCGGTGAGGAGCGGGTTGTCGGCAAGGATCGTGCCGATGCCGGTGAGCAGAGCATCCGAGGCGTGGCGCATGCGCTGGACCTCGGCGCGGGATTCTTCGGATGTGATCCATTCGCGTTCGTTGCGCTTCCCGGACTTTTTCGCGGCTTGACGAAGAGCGAGCTGGCCGTCGAGCGTCAGCGCGGATTTAAGAGTAACAAACGGTATTTTCGTACGAATCCAGCAGGCGAAGGCTTCGTTTAGGGTGCGAGCTTCTTCCTCGCCAACTCCGGTGAAGACTTCGACTCCCGTAGCGCGCAGCCGGTCGAATCCGCGGCCGGAGTTGATGGGATTGGGGTCTTCCGTCGCTGCGACGACGCGCTGAACGCCTGCCGCGATGATCGCTTCGGTGCAAGGGCCGGTGCGGCCCATGTGATTGCACGGTTCCAGCGTGACATACATCGTTGAGCCGCGCGCTTTTTCCCCGGCGGATTTCAGCGCGACGATTTCCGCATGATCGCGCAGCTCGTACTGATGGTAACCCTCGCCGACAATTTGTCCTTCGCGGACTAGAATGCAGCCTACCGTGGGATTGGGGCTCGCCAGGCCGATGCCTTTGCGGGCCAACTCCAGAGCGTGTTCCATGAAGCGGGTGGCGTGAGCGTCCATGTTTTAGTAGAAGGTCTAATCGAAAAGTGAATTTGCGTAGGTTTCCGCGTCGAAAGGCACCATATCGTTGATCTGTTCGCCGGTGCCGACAAACCGAATAGGCAAGCCGAGTTCGCGCGCGATCGCCACGACGATGCCGCCTTTTGCGGTGCCGTCGAGCTTCGTGAGAATGATACCTGTGACGGCGACGGTCGAAGTGAACTCGCGCGCCTGCGCGAGGCCGTTCTGACCGGTGGTTGCGTCGAGCACCAGCAGCACGTCATGCGGCGCGCCGGGAATAACTTTTGCCGCGGTGCGCTTCATTTTGTCCAGCTCGGCCATGAGATTCGATTTGGTGTGAAGGCGGCCGGCGGTGTCCACAATCACGGCGTCGGCGCCGCGCGCTTTGGCCGCAGTGACCGCATCGAAAACGACAGCGGCGGGATCAGCGCCGGACTTCTGTTTGATCACATCAATGCCATTGCGCTGCGCCCAAATTTCGAGTTGCTCGACAGCGGCGGCGCGAAAGGTATCCGCGGCGCAGAGCACAACGCTTAGGCCTTCCTGGCGTAGGCGATTCGCAAGCTTGCCGATACTGGTGGTTTTTCCGGCCCCGTTCACTCCAACGATGAAGATGACGCGCGGGCCGGCGCCGTTGGGTGAGGTCGCCAGATTTTTGGCAGGCGCGGCCGCTGCGTTGCCGGCCGCGGTGTCGCCCACTTTGCCTTCGCTCATGGTCAGGATGCGAATGATGTGAGACTTAATCTCGCGCTTAAGCTGGCCGGCATCGGACAGCGCGTTGCGGTCCAGCTTCTCCCGCACGGCATCCAGAATTTCGCGTGTCGGTTTCACGCCTAGGTCGGCGGAGAGCAGCGCGGTTTCAAGCTTTTTCAGCAGCGCCGGGTCAATCTTGCGTTCGCCGAGAAAAATGTTTTCTACAGACTCGGACAGCGCCGCCTTCGTCTTACTGACGGAGGCTTTCAGCCGTTCGAGCAGCGACGGTTCGACTTTTTCCGGTTTGCCAAATAGCGAAATCATGCGGTAGAGCGCGTTGCGAGCAGCGCAACCTAAAAGTGTAGCAGAAGCGCACGAAGCGAGCCTGCGGCTCCGGTCATGAACTCCCGGGCAGAGGTCGGGAATGACAGGGAAGTTTAAACGGTCACTTCGACGGCGCTGAGGCGGAGCTTTCCGGCAATGATGGCGGCTTCGAGAGCGTTGACGACGACGGCGTCGAACTTGGAGCCGGTGAGAGACTTAATGCGGTTCAGCGCGAACTCGATGTCCATGGCGGACTGATACGGGCGATTCGTGGTCATGGCATCGAGTGTATCGGCCACGCCGATGATGCGCGCCATCAGCGGAATTTGCTGGCCTTGCAGGCCGTACGGATAGCCGCGGCCATCGATATGCTCGTGGTGCAGTTCGATGCCCGGCAGCATTTCTTTCAATTGCGAAACCGGGCGCATGATGTTTGCGCCCTTCACCGTGTGCTGCTTCATCAAATCGAACTCTTCCGGAGTCAATGCGCCCGGCTTTTTCAGAACGCGGTCCTCGACTCCGATTTTACCCACGTCATGAAGCAAGGCGGCAACGCGCAGCTTGTCGAGGTCTTCGCTCGAAAGGCCGAGCTCCCGCCCGATCAGCGTTGAATATTTCGCCACACGCCCGGAGTGACCGCGCGTATAGGGATCCTTTTCGTCGATAGCCGCGGCGAGCATGCGAATCGAGCCGATAAAGAGCTCGCGGTTTTCTTCCGCGGCTTCCTTCAGCTTCTCAATGTACTCCTCGATGTCGCTGGCCATTTTGTTGAAGTTTTCAGCCAGTTCGCTGATTTCCGTGGCGCCGCGGACGGGCGAGCGTTGATGGAATTCGCCGCGGCTAATGGCGCGCGTGGATGCGGCGAGACCGCGAATCGGCCCGCTGATGCCAACGGCAAAAAAGTAGCCGAAGAGTATGGCCACGAGGACCACCACAGTGACGAAAGCCAGAGCCTGTTGGTTTAATTCCGTAACGCCAGCGTCGGCACGAGCCTGGTCCAGGCTGCGCTCGGCGACAACCGCCCAGTTGACTTCGGGGAGCGTGCTGTAGGTCCCAATCATTTCGACGGGATGCTTGGGCCCGCCTTCCACAAAGCGAATCGTCTCCGTATTGCGGAGATCCTGTGGCAGCGCGCGAATCTGGTCGACGAGCTTTCCGCTGGCTTCGGCGCCGGGCACAAAATTTTTGGTGTCTGGATGCGCCACGACGTGCCCGGAGTGGTCGACAATAAATACCGTGCGGTGGCGCACGCTGGCGTCCCTCAAGCGGTGCGATATCGGCTCGAGGGAAACGACCGCCGCAAGCATGCCAGTAAAATTATTGTGCAAATCCGTGAGAGGTACGGCCACCACGTAGGCCGGCTGGTTGCTCGGCGCGAGCGCGAGGGGGTCGCTGCGAAACTTAACCGTGTGCAGCTCCTCGGACTGCATGCAGGTCACAAATGCCCTCTGAAGCGCCTTGGCCACGAAGGGATCTTGCTCCGCCTGGAAGTTACCCTGGGATGCTTTGGTGCCTTTGCCGGTTTTATCGACTGCGGTCAGATACACAAATGTGTCGCGATTGCTTTCGACAAAGTCTTCGAGGAGCCGCGTAACTTTCGGCTCGGAGGCTGGATCTTCGACATTGTCGATGAGTCCCGTCAAAGTCAGAATCAGGCGCTCGCTGAAGAGCTGCTGGGTCTGATTGGCCTCGAAAAGCTGAATTTCCTGGGCTAGGGACCGCGTCAAGTCGGACTGCTGTACGCGCTCCGTGTCGACCAGCTTGTCCTGGCTAAGCTGCAGCACTTGCCGGTGGTAAAGCCCTATAGGCAGGGCGCTGACGAGCAGCAGCGCACCCAGGACGAGCCACAAAATGCGCACACGTCCCTTGCGCAGGCGTTGCCACGTGGATGAGCCGGGTTCTGACATCACAAGTCTCAATTTTAGAAGAATAGACAGCGCAACGGGGGGCGCGATTGCCGCGGCGTCGCGCATCTGCAACTGGAACCTTGGTACTAGTGGAAGAAGCGGCCGGCCCTCGAAAAGGCGCTTATTTCCGCTCTTTTATTCTCGCTTAAGGGGGCGCTCCATGATGCTCCGGATGGCATCGCGGGGCGATCTCCCATGGTGCAGGATGGCGTCAACTTGCTCTGTTATAGGTAGTTCTATTCCAGCCTCGCGGGCCAGTGCCAACAGGGCTCCCGCAGTTCCCACGCCTTCGGCGACCATTTTCATGCCTTCCAAGATCTCGGCCAGCGCGCGGCCCTGGCCCAGCTCGATGCCGACGTGGCGGTTGCGGCTCAGCGCACCGGTGCAGGTCAGGACCAGGTCGCCGAGACCTGCGAGACCGCTGAGCGTGTTCGGGCGGGCGCCAAACGCTACGGCGAGGCGCGTCATCTCTGCGAGGCCGCGCGTGATCAAAGCGGCAAGCGGATTCGAGCCAAGTCCGATGCCCTGGCAAGCTCCCGCCGCGATGGCCACAACATTTTTCATCGCACCGGCGAGTTCCACGCCGAGCACGTCGTCGTTGGTGTACAAGCGAAAGTTCGGCCCGGCGAATTCCTCCTGAAGTTCATTGGCGAGAGCGATGTCGCTAGATGCGAGAACAACCGCCGTGGGCTGGCCGGCCGCTGCTTCCGCTGCGAACGACGGTCCAGAAAGAATGGCGATACGCCGCGCTAATTCCGGCGGGACGACTTGGGTAATGACTTCACTCACGCGTTTGTGGGTCGCGGGTTCCAGCCCCTTCGAGGCGCTGACAAATGCCGCGCTCGCGGCGGCGCGACGGCCCGCCGCGGAATAGACATCGCGCGCATGCGCCGACGGCACCGCCCCCAGAATAATTCCGGCGCCCACGAGGGCTTGGTCCATTTGATGGGTGACACGGACGGAATCCGGCAGTTTGTGCCCCGGGAGATAAGGCTTGTTCTCTCGCTCACGGCGAATAGATTCGGCCAGTATGGCGTCGCGAACCCAAAGGGTGATCTCGTGAGCCTGATGCGCCCGGGAGAGAACGATGGCGAGCGCCGTACCCCAGCTACCGCCGCCAAGTATGGCGATACGCCTCACGGCGCGTTCTCTTTGTTCTTGCCGAACGAGAATCTCGGCTCGTCGCCTTGCACCAACCGCTGAATATTCGCGTCGTGCTTATAGACAATGAGCAGTGCCGCGGCCAGTGAACCAAACGTGACGGCGTACGGCGGGGCGTGATGCGGCGCCCAGAAGAAATAAATCAACAGTGGCATCGCAGCTGCCGCCGAGATCGAGCCCAACGACACAAAGCGCCAGTAAATCACGACAAGTACAAAGAGAATGGCAGCGCCGAGAAACGCGGCCGGGCACAACACCAGAAAAACGCCCGCCGCCGTGGCCACTCCTTTGCCTCCACGAAATCCCAGCCAGATCGGGAAGCAATGCCCCACGATCACGCAAAGGCCGGCGATCATCATCCACGTGGCGCTTTGGTGCGAGAACCGCGACGCGAGAAAGACGGCAAACGCCCCTTTCGCGATGTCCAGAAGCAGCGTCAAGATCCCCGCGACCGGCCCCGCGACTCGGGCAACGTTGGTTGCGCCGATGTTGCCGCTGCCCGCTTTCCGAACGTCAGGCGCGCCAAATAGCTTGCCCAGCAGCAGCCCGAAGGGGATCGAGCCGAGAAGGTACGCAGCCGCGGGAATCGAGATGAGTGTTTCGTTCAGCTCGGCCATCGGGCGCTACTCCTCCTTCGTGAAGGGGAAAGTTGCAAGGGTAGTGTACGCGGCGCCCAAAGGCTTCAGCTTGCTTTCGATAAGCTGAAATTGGCGCGCTTGAAACGAACCGAACTCGCGTTCGCCGCTCGTTTGGATGGCTGCACGCAGTTTTTCGTGGAGGCCGGGAGGCTCGAACCTCGCGAGCGTCAGATGCGCAGCGAAGGTGCGTTGTTCCCGCGCAACGCCTTGTGTCTCGAGCGCGCGATCGATGTCAGCCGCAAGCGACGGCAAATTCGGGGTGGCTTCCAATCCCGCCCAAAGAACGCGCGGGTAGCTTTCGTCGCGGAAAAAACCGAGTCCGCGAAAGTGCAAATCGACCGCTGCATTCGAAGGAACAGCCGAAAGCGCGTCTCGAATGCCGTCGAGTTTGCCTGGCGCAACCTCGCCGATGAATTTGAGCGTCACGTGCAGATTCTCCGGGCGCACCCAGCGAGGCCGTCTATCCGCCAGGCACGACGACAAACTTCGAAGGTCCTCGATCAATGCCGCCAGATTGTCTCGCACAGCGGCGGGAATCTCCAGCGCGACGAAAAGGCGCACTTTCAGGCTCGCTTTGTAGGTTGTTTGCCGTTATATAGAAAGTGGATGCGAACCATATCCAGCGCGGCCTGGGATGCCTGCCATCGAATCGACTCGCGGTCGCCGGGGAAGCGCACGCCGCGCTCTTTAACCCCGCCCGCATGCGCGAGCGCCACGTGCACCGTCCCGACGGGTTTTTCTTCCGAACCACCGCCCGGTCCCGCAATTCCTGTGATCCCCACGCCAAACGTGCTGCCCGCGCGGCGACGAATCCCTTCAGCAAGCGCAACGGCGACTTCCGCGCTAACCGCGCCCTTGGATTGAATGAGTTCCGTGGGTACGCCCGCCCAGGCCGTCTTGAGCTCGTTGCTGTAACAAACCACTCCGCCGAGAAAATAACATGAGCTGCCCGCGATGCTCGTCAACCGCTGCGCCAATAAGCCCCCCGTGCAGCTTTCCGCCGCCGAGATCGTGGCGTTGTGCAACGTCAGCTCGGCTGCAATCACCTCTTCGAGGGGCGAACCATCCTGGCTGAAGATGCGGTCTGTCAGAGCGATCTCAAAGCCCTTCACGATTTCGTCCAGTGTTTTCTTGGCGTGCTCCGCGTCATCCGTCCAGATGCGCAGGTGAACCTGCGTCTCGCCCGGCGCCGCAAGTAGAGACGTGTTCACCTCCGGAAAGCGTTTGTAAATGCCCACGATGCGCTGTTCGACGAGCGATTCTCCCAGGCCCGTGACGCGAATCTCGCGGTGGAACATACGCACGCCGGCAGCCAGGCGCTGCAACCGCGGGAGAACCTGTTCCTGGAACAGTGGCTTCAATTCGCGCGGCGGGCCCGGCAGAAGCACAATCGAGCGCCCCGCGTCCTCCAGCCACAGGCCCGGCGCCGTGCCCCGCGGATTCTCCAGGATTTCCGCGCCCTCGGGAATCATCGCCTGGCGCACATTCACCTCGGGCATCTCGCGGCCCAGCGAGCGGAAGCGGCCCTCGATGTAGCGAAGAATTTCGTCGTTGCGGCGCAGCTTGCGGCCGAGAAGCTCCGCCACGGTTTCGCGCGTGAGGTCGTCTTCGGTGGGGCCAAGTCCGCCCGAGGCGATGATCAGCGGCACTCGATTCAGCGCATCGCGAAACGCTTCGCTGAGCAGTTCGCGGTTGTCGCCCACAATCGTCTTTCGCACCACCTCGATGCCAATCTTGTTCAGCTCTTCCGTCAGGAAGAGCGAATTAGTGTCCAAGCGGTCCGGCGTAAGCAGCTCCGAACCCACTGCAATGATCTCTGCTTTCATCGTGTCAGTTATCCCAGAAGTGGCAAGCCACGGACATCCCAGTCCAGCGTGAAGAGGGCGCCGGTGGTGGCAAGGATCGCGCGGCCCGATGATTGCAGCGCCATGCCAACAAGACCGGAGCCGCTAAGGACGACCTCCGCATGCGCCTGCGGGGTTATGCGAATGATGCCGCGACGGCCGCCATAGGAAGCAGCGACATAGAGATTGCTGTCGCGGTCAAAGGCCAGCCCCTGTGGACGTCCGAGGCCGCGAAAAAACGTAGTGACATCGCCGCCCTGCGTGACGCGGTACACGCGGTCATAGCTCGAGGTCGTCGGCCCGGTGACGTACAAGTCGCCGTTCGGATGAAACGCTAAATGATACGCGGACATCGACGGCTCGATGGTTGCAAACACAAAAATTTCACGGCTTGGACTGATTTTGAAGATTGTTCCGCTGCGATCGCCCACATAAAGATTTTCTGCGCGGTCAAACGCTATCCCCGTGGCGATGCCCATGCCTTCGATCCACTGCTCGGCGCGGCCCTCCGGCGTGATCCGGTGAATGGTCCCGTCATTTCGGCAGGTAACGAAGAGGTTCCCTGCGCGGTCCACTGCCAGGCCGCTGGGATTTACCAGAGAAGTCACGAATGGCTTTACGCTGTAGTTCGCCGTAATTTTATAGAGCGAAACCGGAACGCGCTGCCCGCGGTTGCCCGAAAACGTAACGTAGGTATTGCCGTACGCGTCGACCGCGGGATTCGCGATGGGGTGCAGATTGTCCGCGATTTGAACGCCGATGGAGACGGGATACGGCTGGCTTTCGTTGGCGGCGCTGCACACGCGGACCATGCCGCCGCTCGCGCCTTCGGGAACTCGCGCAATCAGACGATGTTCGCTGGCCAGCGCCAGGCCGGCTTCCGCTTCGCCAAAACGCACCACGGGTTGCGGGTGAGCGCGCGAAGCGAATCCGCTTCCGTGAATGACGATCTCGCCGCCGGGAATAGCAGCGGCGGGCGCAACTCTATCAATGTGGGGGATGCCGTTCTTTTCCGCCGAAGACCCAAAGCCAAATTTCATACCTAGCCAAGCAATCCAAAGTGTAGCGCGACCCGCAACAGAATAGCAGCGTAGATGCCAGCCATCCAGTCATCCGCCATGATGCCCCAGCCGCGCGGCAGTTTTTCGAGTTGCCGGACCGGAAAGGGCTTCCAAATGTCGAACAACCGAAACAGCAGGAATCCCAGGAGCAGGTATTTCCAATTCACCAGACTCAGCGTGAAGAAGATGGCGTACGCGGAAAAGTCCAGGTGCTCCGTAAGATGAGGCAGGGCGATGGGAATCAAGGGGAGCAATAACGTGAGGTGCTGCCCCGCGACCTCGTCGATCACCACAAATTGCGGGTCTTTGATCCCCGAG
>JBGPLB010000091.1:0-18939 GCA_041486245.1 Candidatus Acidiferrum sp. | reverse complement strand
GCGAGAAGCCCGGCCATCCCGGTTGAGGAGTGAGTGGGCGGGGATGTCGAAGGACCGGGCGAGTAAGGATCGAAGGACTCAGGTGCGAACGGCGGCGCCTGGGGTACCCGGCCCGCCGCCTAGGTCAGGGTATCTCAGGTGGTGAACGCGAATATCTTGGTTGAGCCTGGATCAATGCGGAAACCAACCTCACTGCACCTGTACTGCGTGATCACGATTCGGTTCTGTGGAACTATCTCTATGTAATTAAAACTGTGAAGGTGAGCGCCATTCTGGCAGGCGGTACCGGCAGCAGCGATGATGATGTCCTTTCTGTTTGGATCGAAACAATAGCGGCAACTGTATGGGTAGTGTTCATGGCCATGTAAAACCAGGTTCATTCCCGACTCTTGCATGTAGGCAATGAATGTTCCTCCGTTATTCATCGTTGTAAGTTCGAGGCTGACGTTCCCGGTTCCTTTATATGGAATTGGGAGCGGGTGGTGATGAATCTGAGCGATTTTGAAGTGGTCTTCGCCGTAAGCTCCGTTCCGAAACGCCGCATTGAAGTCATTGAATGATTGACGCGATACCGTACCCCGACTTCCAACGAGCGGTGACAGCAATGACTTCTGTTTGATCGGATTGAGTGTGGAATCAAATGAAAACACGGCAACCTTATAGCCCGCGACGCGTATGGATTTTGCCGTCGAAACTGATCCGAAGACGACATCATAAGCCCTTCTCCAGAAAGGCGTACCAAGGTAGTAGTTCAGCAAGACATCATGGTTGCCGGGGATCCAGAATACACACTCGTCCGAGATCCCTATGTCTCTCGCGAGACCAAGTAAGAACTTCCGAGCGTGGGATAGGCTGGTCTTATCTCCCCAAGTGGAATGATCGCCCGTCGCAAAGAGTAAGTCTGGCTTCAGTTCTTTGACAGTATGTTCAAGCGCTCTAACAGTGTCTGAGTCATGCCCTTCTACGCCGCCATAAAGGTTTAATCTCTTAAGAAGTGGGTGGGTTGCAAAATGAAGATCAGAGATGTGGACGATTTTTATCCGAGGAAAAGCGACTATCGCACTATTGCGCCGATAGGCCGACAACCGGTCGAGATCATCTATCATCGAATTGGGCTACGCTGATCGCCTCTGCGTTAGCGATTCCACGTAGGAATCTGTGGGCTCAAAAAGCACTATAATATTGTCTTCAGCTGGAACGTAATGATCGCCGCACTTTGAACATGTAATTTCATGTCTCGGAATTTCACTAGGGCTGTCGTACTCTCTATCAATGTCGTAGTTTTGGTGCTCACCTGAGCATAGGAGCTCGTACGAAACTTTTAGGTCGCGAGTTGCAACAAGGTCTGAAAGGACTTGTTGTATCAGACTAGGCTCTACATGATACTTGCGCGACAGGTACGACGCTCGAAGACTGCGAGTGCCCTCTCGAATCTCGGCATCGACTAGTTCCTTAACTTCATCCAGCCGCGGATTACCGTAGTAACGCACTGATTTCGTCCTGAAAATAGCTGATTGCGGTCAAGCTCGTCCCGTTTTTGAAGGTGAATCGTCCAAAAGGTCGTCCAAATCGTACATTTGTAGTTTCTAGTAGCCCAAAACCGTCCTTGCAGCTGTACTCAAGAACATCATAGTACGAATCAGCATGGAGGTAGTACTTCTGAAAGTTTGCGACCTGCTCAAGGTCCGGGCGTTTGTGCTTGGACTCCAAAGTGATGGTCTTGTAGTCACCCCCGGGGTCGTCCCGCTTGGTCTCAATTAACAGTCCCTTAATGGACTTCTTAATTTTGTTGTAGAATTCTCTCGATTCGCCCCGTTTAGGCCTAAGCAGTTCCCAGCTTCCCTTCAAATCCAACCGGGAATCCGCGGCACTCATAATCTGTTCCGACTTGTGGCTCCCTGAAGGCCCGAACACAAAAGCTACGACGTCGCTGAAATGGAACAAGCAATCGTAATAGCTTACAACTCTGAAGATCTGCGTTTCTCCAAATTCGACTGAGAGCCGCTGATTCCGATCGGCGGCCACGTAGCGTAAAACAACATTAGATGAACTGGCCTCGTATTTGTAGATCTGAAGTTCACTCGAAGCCTGAATCTTAACTCCGTCGGATACATTCGCTACCAAGTGCTTCTTCGCGGCCTGCTCGACCTCCGTCTTTGTGAGAGTGGCCCTAGGTTTGTAAAACCAAGTCGAGAAATTCTGCGGCCCTGGAAACTCCTCATACAGAGTTTCAATTGTCTTTCGATCACATACTCGGAAGACCTCGTCGAGCAGGGCTTCACTGTCCTTTGAAAACTCGGATGGCCGATGTCCGGGTTGCTTTTTCGCTAAGGCAACCAACAATTCTCGCGGCGCATGGATAAGAATCCGCTCCCATTTCTCATCTCTTCTGTTCATTTTTCATCCGGTATAACAAAGGTAGGTGAATAAGTATAGTATAGATAGGCGGCTGTCAAGGAACTTCAGTGCCGCCCGCCGTCTAGGATCTGCTACTCGTATTCAAGGCTAGTTCCTGAGGAGCGGTATCACTTTTCCGGATTGCGGCGCTTGCTGGTACACGTCTGCGGCAGTATCGTACCCGCTCAGAATGGTGCCAACCATTTCTGGAGAAAGCTTCGTCTCCGTAGCTATTCTTTGAATGCTCGCTGGCCCTCCAAACGCGACCTCTGCCATCTTCATTAATGCACGGGGTTTTTCTTGTGGGACGTCAAGGTTTGCTGGCTCCCGCGTCCGCCAGCCTTTGGCGGCGATTTGTTCGAATAGGTAGGTGTATTGTCTCTTGGTGATGATCTTAAGGTCGTAGGCGCGACGAGTGAGGGCTTGAATCGCGACACCCCATTTCACCTTGAGTGGCGCAAGGCTCGATAGTGTCACGGGCAATGTGATCTCTTGCCGCAATGCCACCTCCGGAAGAAGTAGTTCGGCGGCGAAGGAATCGGCCTGCAGATGGTGTTCCTTTTGTAACCGTTTGTGTTCGCCATGAAGAATCAAATGTCCCAACTCATGGGCGACATTCCATCGCAGTCTATCGCCTGGTTTGCCCTTGCAGATTGCAATCACCGGTTTCGGTGGCTCTGAGCCGACCCAAGCAGAGAACGCGTCAACTTTTTGCAGATCGAGGGGCAGCGACAAAACGCAAATACCGCTTTTCTCTATTTCATGGATGAGATGAGGGATAGGCATCTCAGGCGGGAGGCCCATCATTCGTCGCGCTTGCTGTGCTGCACTGTTCGGGGTTTGAGAAGATTTTTGCAATCGAACTGGAATGGGGTTTACGAAGTCAGTTGCATACTCAAAGACTTCGTAAACTATTTCGGCGTACCTGGAGGCGGCGACGGCGTCGCGTCGAGTAGTCGCTGCCCTTGCTCGGAACATAAGCGATTCTAGAGGGAAATCCACCTTCTTCTCTTTCGAAAAGAATACTATTGGAAAGCGCAGGTGAGAGGCCAAGGACGCAACCAGATTGGGCGACGGCTGGGTGAAGCCGCCTTCAATGTTGGCGATTGCGCCCTGTGACTTTCCAACTCGCTTTGCTAGATCCTTTTGTGTCATTCGGCGCAATTCGCGCGCTTGCCGGAGGCGCTTTCCAAGAAACAATTGTCTATTCTTCTCCTATTGCTTCTTCCGCTTTTCTTCTAATTTCCAAGTCAGTGCGACGGCCGATGTGCTTTGCGCCTGTCGTCGCCAGCGCGGGATCTGGTATCTCAACGTCCCACCATACCTTTATCTCCCCAGTTTTCGGATTGAAGCCCTTTGGGCACACCAACCACATCGGTTGCAACACGCCTTTGCTGTTTAAATTCCAAAGCACTGCGAAATGCAATTCCGATTTGTTTTCAACGGTCGTGGCCTCGTTTGGGAATGGCAATTCCGGCTGCGGCTGAGTGTAGTAAATCTTTTTTTGTTTGGAATCGCCGGGCGGTGGAAGCTCTTTGTCAGTTGTCTTCCACAAACGCAACCTGGCGGATATGTTGCCGGACCTCCACTCAAGATTTCTGCACAGGAGGGAGATCCCGCATAGGGAAAGATTGTCGAAAACAACCTGGGGAAACTTCTCTTGAAGGTGGAGCTTTGCGTGGTAGCGAACCAGCATCGATTGTAGGGAGCGCTCAACTGGTGCGTCTTTTTCCTCAAAGTAAGCTCGTGCTTCAAACGCTCCATGCTCAAGTCCCTTGTGGATTTCAGGGTGAACGTCGGACAGCATCTCTAGGGCCTCAAACTCAGTCGGAACTGGGCTTGTATTTTTCATGCTAATTTTATTACCTCCTAGGGCTAATAAAATTAGCGTCAAATTCCGTAGTTGTCAACGTCTAATTCGGGCGAGCTGGCCTTAGCGGGGTTTTTGTACGGCGTCTACGTCCTTATCGCCTTTGCCTTTGGAGAATACCGGATTATCGATGGTGCCGGCGATGCGAAAGGGAAACTGCAACTTGCCGTCTTTTAATGCGGCTCCAGACATGCGGGCGACTGCGTTGGTAAAGAAGCTCTCTTTAGTGGTGATTTCCGCCAGGCCGCGGTAGTTCAACAGGTCAGAACCGGAGACGCTGACGCTGCCCGAGCCATCCACATCGACTCCGTAGCCGTCCAGGTCTATAAGGCGACTCGAAATTTGCTGATTGTCGAGTTCCAAGTCGGTGGTTATCAAGTTGAAGGCGGAAGGATCGTTCTTGGCCGGGCCGAGATCATTGAAGTGCGCCAGTTTCATCAAATTCGCGTTGAGCTTGAGGCTCGGCAGCTGGCCGTTACGCACGGTCACGTGTCCGGCTCCGCGTATTCCCGCGAGAGGGTGGAGCGAGTGCAGGATTTCTCCCGCTAGTTTTACGTCGCCTTCCATCTTCCCGGTCATTTTTCCGCCGCCGTTTGGGAAGGCTGCCAGGAGCTGGGCCACATTGACTCTCTTGAATCGCGCATCGGTCTTGAACTTCACGTTCTTGCCCAGCAAGTCGAAGGTGAGGTCACCCGCGGCACTGCCGCCATAGACTTCGGCTTTGACCTCCGTGAAAAAAATGCGCCTCGCTTCGAGACGCAATTTCGAATCCATATTTCTTGCCTCGACCGAGCCGAAGCGCAGAAGACCGGCCTTCACGGTGCCCTGGCCATCCGTTGAGGAAGACGTGGGATTGATAATTCCCATCAGGTTCACCTGGTCCAGGTCGCAGAAAATGTCGTGGGCTTCGAAAAAGATGGGGCCGGCTGCGTCGGACGGCAACAAATTCGAGGCGATCAATTGCCCTCGCGTAATCTGCACCCTCGAAATCACGCCGAGAGGAAAGGTATTCTGCGAAGCCTGCGCTTGGGGATTCTCGAAATTCCACGGGCCGTCGGGATCCGAAGTCAAATTCAGGATTGGATCATTAAGTACGAGGGACTTGATGACCACCTGACGGTGCAGAAGCGCACTCACGCTAAGTTCCGCATCGATGCGCGCCACCTGGACGATATAACCGCGCGGAAATATGGGAGGGTTCTTCACGCCGAAACCATCAATGTGAAGGGATAGAGGAAAAAAGTTGAGTGACAATCGGCCGATTTCGACTTGCTTGCCAGTTTTCTCCTGGAGATAGGAGATCACCCGGGGCCTGTAGCGATCCACTCGAATAAGTGCGGGTACAACGAAAACAAGAGCGAGCAAGAGTGTCGCGGCGATTCCAAGAACGATTAGACCGGTTCTGCGCCGGATGGCCATTGTCCGATGCCCTCAACGCCTGCGTGGGCCATGGATATCCTGCTAAAGAGGATGAACTGGCAAACACAACAGTGTTTCTGCTGCAAGACAATTCTAGACGCCGGCAAGAGGCGAGTCTGTGCACTTGTAGACAGCTTCGAAATCTTTTGCCTTCATGTCATCAAAGTTGGGCGGCTATTTGCGGCCGATGAAGCGGACGCGGAGGGTTACGGCGCGGCCTTGGCCGCCGGAGAAGACGCCGAAATTGGGGGCGTCGAAATTGTTGACGACGGTGTCGGGATTTTGGCGGTTGAAGGCGTTGACGGCTTCGACGCGGACGCCCCAGAGGAAGCCGCGGAAGGCGAATTTCTTTTCGATGCCGAGATTGAGGCTGGCATAGACCGGAAAGCGCACGGAGTTGGGCGGGCCGACGAGTTGCTGCTGGAGGTTGACGACGCTGAAGGGGAAGCCGGTGCGGTACTCGAAGAAATAGCTGAGCTGGATGCCCCAGATGTGAGTGGGAGCCCAGCCCCAGGTGAGGAGGCGGTTGGGGGCGTCCCAGGCGACGGGGGCGGATTGTTGCGCCGCGTAGAAGATCGAACCGAGGGCGGGGTTGAGCACTTCATTGGAGTGGGCGACAGAGCGTGTGTAGGCACCATAGATTTCCATGCTCTCGGAAAAAACGTGGCGGAGGGAGAGAGTGGCGGAGCGGTAGCGGTCCTTGCGAGTGTCCTGGAGGAGAAAAATGCCGCCGGATTGCGCGGGCTGCTGGGCCGCGTAGGCGAAGCCGTGAGAACCGTTGCGGGCGAGGAATGCGAGGGTGAGGAGGGTGCTGTGGGCGAATTTTTGCTGCCAGCCGGCGCTGGAGGTCGTGAAGCGAGGTTGATGGAGGCCGCTTGCGGGAAGAAGGAACTGGTTTGCGACAGGCGCGCCGACGATGGCGCCGGTGGAGTTGAAGAAAGTGTCGAGCTGCTGTTGATCGAAAGCCTGGCCGATGAGAGAAAGATTCAGCGGGGCGTTGTAAATGCCCCAGCCGATGGAGATTTTTGAGGTGTCGTCGCCAAAGGGGAGAAAGTTGGCGGAGAGGCGAGGGCCGGCCATGGCGCTTTGCGTGAAACGATCCCAATCCGTGCGCAGGCCGGCTTGCAACACGAGAAACTTCGAGAGCGACCAAGTGTCCTGCGCGTAGGCGCCGAACTGGGTGTTGGAGACTTGCGGTGCGCCGGACCCTTGAAACACGGAGCTGCGGACGAGACAGCCGGGGATGGGAGAAGTGCAAGGCGGCGCGGTGGGAACGCCGCCTTGAAAGGCCTGAAGGGCGTCAATCTCCCCGCGCTCGGCGGAGAGAGTATAAGAGAGGCCCGCGACATTGAGGCCGACCGCGAGTTGATGTGTGCCGTGCCAGTGGCGGGATGCGGCGATTCCGTTGAGGACGGCCTGGAAGCGGCGGCCCTGCCGGTGCAAGCGCTGGAAATAGTTTCCGGACGACCCGTTGACGAGCAAGACGTAGGGTTGCGAGCCTTGGGGGATGAAGTCGAGGACACCACTATCGGCGGCGAGGCCGAATTCGAAGAGGGTGTCGTGGAGCCAGATCTGGTCTTTAAGAGAAACGAAGAAGCGCTGCTGGTTGGCAGTGACGGTGGTGGAGACGGGATCGAGAGCGTCGAGGCCGACGTTGGTGTCGCGGGCGCGATTGTAGAGGAAGCTGGCGTGGAGAATGTGCTTGGGGGTGATGTTGAACTGGAGCCGGAAGAGATTGTCACCCGCCCAACTTTCCCAGGTGTTGGCGCCAGAGGGCTGCTCTTTGACGACGGCGAAGGTGTGTTGAATGCTGATCGAATTAGAAAACCAAAAGCGGCCGCGCTGGATGGGGCCGGAGAAGGTAAAGCGCGGATACCAGTCGCCGAGATGGACGCCTTCCTGAACGTTGATGCCGGGGGCGGGATTGGTGGTGCCGAAGCGCCAGCGGTCATCGCCTTCGGGAGTTTCCAGGCTGAGGATGCTGGCTCCGGAATGAGGAGAGGCGGCGCCGATGTTACTGGTTTGGACTTCGGCGGCGCGAGTGGCGTCCACGTTGAAACGAGCGGTGAGCTGGCCATTGACGGGGTCGCCGATTTCGAAGCCGTCGAGGAGGTATTGGGTTTCTCCGGAGCGGGCGCCGGCGACGTGCAGATTGGCGAGATTATCCCGGGTGATTTCCGGCAAAGCGGCAAGGCTCTGCGAGAGGATGTGCGGGCTGGCGACGGGAATATCACGAATGTGATGAGCGGTGAGAGTATTGCGCTGAGCGGTGTCCTGTGGATCGATTTGATTGGCGGGAGCGGTGACTTGGACGCGCTCGTGAAGTTCTTCGGCGTGGTTCAAGGTGAGAGAGAAATCGTTCGCGCCGGGCTGAAGCGCGAGGGCGCGGCCGGAAATGAGGAAGAAGCCTTCCTTGCGGACTTCGAGTTTGTAATCGCCAGCGGGAAGATTTCGGAGAGTGAAGCGGCCGGCGCCGTCGGATTCGGCTCGGTAGATGCGGCCGGCGGTGTCTTCGAGTTTGATTTGTGCGGCGGCGACGGGCACGTTGTTTTCATCGAGGAGGATGGCCGCGCAAGTTGCCAGGTCCGACGCGCGAGTTGACGCGGAAGCAAGAAGGACGAAACAGAGTAGTGCGAACGCGAGTTGGCGAGCGAGCCCCATGCAACACCCAGTGTGTTTGAGCCTGGATTTATTAAACTACAGATTACTAGGGCTGGATGTCTTCACGCATCCGAAGTTGCTATGGCGGATGCCTGAAATGGTAGGCTCGTGGGGACTCGAACCCCAGACCTCTACCGTGTCAAGGTAGCGCTCTAACCAACTGAGCTACGAGCCTACAATCGAGATAGTTTAGCATGAGAGGCGGAGCCGTGCCGATGGTGAGAATTGATGGCGAGTTGAAGGAAAAGTGCCCGCGAGTAGCGTTGGCGTGCGTCACGGCGGAAGTCGAGGCTGGCGGGACGCCGGAGGGATTGGAGCAGGAGCTTCGTGCTTGCGAAGAGAAAATATTGAAGCTGGCGGAACCGAAGGCGGTGCTGGAGTCGGCGGCCATTATGGCGACGCGGGCGGCGTACAAGGCGCTGGGTAAGGACCCTGCGAGATATCGCGGGTCTGCGGAGGCGCTTTTGCGGCGGGTGATTGCGGGGAAAGGGCTGCCGCGGATCAACAATGTGGTGGACGTGATCAACCTGGTGAGTGTGGAGAGCCGGTTGCCAGTGGGGCTCTATGATTCGGCAAACGTGGAAGGCGAAATTGTGTTCCGGGCGGGGCGCGCGGGTGAAACGTATAAAGGAATCGGGAAATACGATTTGAATTTGGAGGGAATGCCGGTGTTTTGCGATGAGATTGGGCCGCACGGAAGTCCGACGAGCGATTCGGAGCGAACGATGGTGACGGAGGCGACGAGGAGGGTCGTTGCCATCATCATTTCGTTCAGTGGCACCGAAACAATGCTGAGCTGGGGAGAAGAAATGACGGGCCTTCTACAGAAGCACGCCTCAGGAAAAGATATTAAAGTCGAAATCGTGACCTAGTTCATCGAGTGGCCGGCTCGGTGAGCTGATTCTCGCCTTCGGCGTGAACGCGGTGATGGAGTAAGCCGCGGGCGGCGAGGAGTTCGGCGTTGAGGAGGGCGGCTCCGGCGGCTCCGCGGACGAGATTGTGCGAGAGCAGGGTGAGTTTTATGTCGAGAAGCGGGCATTCGCGGATGCGGCCGACGACGGCGGCCATGCCGTTTCCAGCGTGAACGTCGCGTCGCGGCTGCGGGCGGTCGTCGTCATCAAGGACGAGCACGGGCTGACGGATAGCCGAAGGCAGTGAGGCGAGCTCGGAGTCAACCGTAAAGTTGCGCAACGCTTCGCCGACTTCCTTCAACGAAGCAATTTTTTTCAAGCTGACGGAAATGCACTCGAGGTGGCCTTCGAGAACGGGAACCCGATTGCAGTGGGCGCTCAAGCCCAGGCCGGCGTCGACGAAGCGCGAGCCATCCCATTTGCCGAGCAATTTTTGCGGCTCGGACTCCATCTTTTCTTCTTCGCCGCTGATGAATGGAATGACGTTGGCGTGGATGTCCATGGAGGCCACGCCGGGATAGCCCGCGCCGGAGACGGCCTGCAGCGTGACGGCGAAGACCTTTTCGAGGCCGAAGGCGTCAGCGAGCGGCTTCAGGACGAGGACCAAGCCAGCGGTGGAACAATTCGGGTTGGTGACGATGAAACCGCCGTTGTAACCGCGGTTTTTCTGCTGCGTGCGGATGGCGTCGAGATGCGGGGCGTTTACTTCCGGGATGAGCAGGGGAACGTCGGGATCCATGCGGTGATTCTTGGAGTTGCTGACGACGGGATAGCCATAGCGGGCGAAGTCCTCTTCAGCGGAACCAGCGACGCTCGAATCGAGCGCGGAAAAAACGAAGTCACACTCGAGGCGGGGATCGAGGCCTTTTACGATAAGGCCACCGGCGGTGTCCGGGATTGGTCCGTCGAGGTGCCAGCGAACGGCTTCGGAGTAGGTCCTGCCTGAAGAGCGTTCGGAGGCGGCAACCTCCGTAAGCTCGAACCAGGGATGACCAGCGAGAAGTCTTACTAAGCGCTGCCCCACAAGGCCTGTCGCGCCCAAAACACCAGCGCGCCATTTCTTTCCAGCGTTACCTGGGAGGGAACTTTCCGATCGCTGCAACATTGCGTGTTTATCGCGATTTTCGGAGGGTTGTGTACTCATGCCGCACTTCCGAACGGCGCGCGGGTAGTTGAGGTCTGAGGGAGACCAATGCGCGTCCCTCGAACGTACGGCTTGAATGTGTTGCGAATCCAGATGGTCAGTTCCATTTCCGCGGCGAGCGGCAAAACATGAGGATGAAGCACTTTTGCGCCGCTTGCAGCCAGGGCGTGCGCCTCATCATAGCTCAAGTCGTGAAGAAGTTTAGCCTCGGAAGAGACATGCGGATTGGCAGTATAAACCCCATCGACGTCGGTCCAGATGATGAGCTCTTCGGCGTCCACCACGTGCGCGATGATGGCACCAGAAAAATCGGAGCTGTTCCGGCCAAGCGTGGTGATGCGGCCGTCGGGAGTTGCGCCAATGAAACCGGTTACGACGGGAACGAGGGTGTCTGCGAGGAGCGGAAGGAGTATGGCGCGACCACGCTTTTTGGTTTCCTCAAGATGAGGTTTGGCGTCGAGGAAGGTGTCGCAAGTGAGGACGAAATCGGAGGAGGAGACGGGAACAGAGGCGACGCCGGAATTTTCAAGAGCAGCAGCGAAGAGAGGTGAACTGAATCGTTCGCCAAAGGATGCGAGGCGGTCGGCGAGTTCGGCAGAGCAGGGGACATAGCCGTCTCGCGGAACTTCGTGCAGCAGGTCACGACCGAGGAGCTGAAGAACGCGGCGGACGCGATCCTGCTGAGCTTCGCCGAGCTGAAGATCCTGCAACACATTGAGATGGAGATGAATGACACCTTCGGCTTCATTCCGAGCGTGGGAATGCTTGCCTTGGGCGAGGAGGCGCGAGAGGGAGAGAAGCCGATCGGTAACACCCTTCATCGCGGAGACAATGACGATGACGTTCGAGGCCTGGACTGCCGCGCGGACGAGATTGGAGGCGTGCAACATGCGCTCGGCTCCAAGCAGGGAGCTGCCTCCGAATTTCAGCGCAACGACCTTTTTGCGTGGCCGTTCGAGGCTTTCGCTGTTTGCGACCGCAAAGCGGTCAACTAAGCCGCCTTCCGCGGCCCCTTCTTCCTGTACGTGTTCGGGACTCATGACGTCCGCTCCTAGGTTCCGCTGGAGCGTCTCTGGCGGGGTCTAAAAGAAAAACCCACCGCCAGGTTCGCTTCTGGCGGTGGGTTGGAAACTTTTTCTAGCTTGCTAGCTGTTTCTCCACGCGCCGGAAGCGAAAATAGTCTTCTTCGCCTTAGTCGAGGTCGTCGACATAGACGTGGAAGTGGTAATTCGCTTCGTCGCGATGGAAAGCATACCGGAAGAAAGAGTAACACAAGAGAAAGCAGCGGCAAAGTGAAGAGTGATCGAGCGAACATGGTGGTGGAGTGCCAATCGATCGAAAACCGAGTCGTTAGTGAACTAAGTTTGGAAGATCAAGCTGGAACAGGTGAGGCCGGACTCGGCTTTTTGGAGTTCGGAGATGTCGAGGGGAGTGACGTGGAAGCCGCGGGCTTCGATACGCGCGCGCGTGTGAGGGAAGGACGCAGGAAAAATGATTGTGTTTACAAGGGCCAAGGCATTGGCGGCGTGTGGTTCTGCGGGGTCGACGTCGATCCAGTGGTAGCCGGAGAATGGCGCTGGATCGAACCACGCACGGTTGGCGAGAAGCGTATCGCGGCCGAGGCAGGTAACGGCGGACTTGAGATGCAAGCAGCCGGTCACGGGAACGGCGATGACTTCGTAACGATACGGCACGAGAATGGCGGCAAGCTGGCGGATGCCTTCGGCGTTGCTGCGCTTGGATAGGCCGACGAAAAGCCTTCGGCCGATGCGGAGGACGTCGCCGCCCTCGAGCGTGCCAGGCAGGGCGACGTGTTCAAGTTTGCGAAATTTGGAAACGGTTTGGACCAGGGAAGCGGCTTCCGGGCGGCGGGACTCGGTGCCGAGGGGAAAGATGACGGCGAGCTCATCGAGAACGATAGCGGGATCCTCGACGAACATGGAGTCGGGGAGAGCGGGCTCCGCGGGAAGGGAAACGACACGAGCGCCGAGTTTTTCGAGAAGCTGTTCGTAGGCGAGATGCTGCGCACGGGCGATTTCGAGATTAATGGGCTGGCGCAGGATGAAACTTAGTTCGCAATTTACGATGGCGGGACTGACGGAGCGGGTGATGGCTGTAAGCATTATGGAAAGGCAAGTTTACACGATAAGCATGCGAAGGATTGAAGCTCGCGAGCGAAGAAGATAGACTCGGCGCGCAAGAACCGGCAAGGAGGCCATTGCATGGGTGGTTTGCGGAAGGCGGGGAGCGGCATCGCTGCGTGCGGATTGGTGATAGGAACGCTCAGCGCGCTGGGCGCGAGCGGCCCGCAGGACAAGACGGCTGCGGCAGTGGACGAGGTGTTTGCGGACTATACAAAAGCTGGTTCGCCGGGATGCGCGGTCGCGGTGTACAGAGATGGCAGAATCAGCTACACCAAAGGATACGGCCTTGCGAACATCGAGGAAGATGTACCGATCACGCCGCAGACTGTCTTCGACATCGGCTCGACGTCCAAGCAATTTACGGCGGCCAGCATTCTGCTGCTCGAAAAAGAGAGAAAACTCTCGGTCAATGACGAGGTGCGGAAATACATTCCAGAGCTGCCGGACTACGGGCAGAAGATCAGCATTCTGAATCTTTTGAATCACACGAGCGGGCTGCGTGACTACCTGACTTTGCTGGAGCTTGCGGGCATCAACACGGACAGCGTGACGACAGACGAAGATGCGTTGCAGATCATTGCGAGGCAGAAGGCCCTGAACTTTGCGCCGGGGAGCGACTGGCTGTATAGCAACACGGGCTATTTTCTGTTGTCCATCATCGTGAAGCGCGTGAGCGGAAAGACGCTCCGTGAGTTCGCGGCGGAGAATATTTTTAGTCCGCTGGGGATGACCCATACACAGTATCGCGACGACCACGCGGCGCTAATTGCCAATCGAGCGGCGGCCTACGATCCAAGAGAAAACAAGGGTGGTTACACGCTGGATGTTTCTTATTTCGAACAAACGGGCGACGGGGCGGTGCACACTTCGGTTGAAGATTTGCTGAAATGGGATGCGAATTTCTACAGCGGGCAAGTGGGCGGAAAGGATTTCCTGGCAGAAATTCAGGAGCAGGGCAAGCTGAACGGTGGCAAAGTGCTCGACTACGCGAAAGGATTGTTTCTCGCGGATTACCGCGGATTGCATACCGTGAGCCACGGTGGCGCGTGGGGCGGGTATCGAGCGGAGCTCTTGCGTTTTCCGGAGCAGCACTTTTCCGTGGCATGTCTATGCAACCGGGCAGATGCGAATCCTTCGAGGCGCGCGCACCAGGTCGCGGACGTATATTTGAGTGGCTTGATGAGGCCGAGAGAAGAAAAAAAAGCCGACGACCTGAAACTGACCGTGAAAAAAGAGGTTTCACAGACCGCTGAAGAACTTCGCCCGTATGCAGGGGATTACTGGAGCAGCGAATTAGGCGTGACGTATCGGCTGGCAATTGTGGAAGGCAAGCTGAAGGTTGTGGGCCTGCTTGACGGCAGCGGATTCTTTCGCGCGAGCACCCTGCCGCCCGATTCTTTTGTAGCCACCAAGACGGACGAATTCTCGTTGAGCAAGACGCCGATCAAAATTCATTTTGAGAGAGATTCGAGTCAGTCGATAAGCGGGTTCACACTGGATGCGGGACGCACGCTGGGAATGATATTTACGCGCCGAGATGGCGCAGGGAAGTAGGAGGCTCAATGGGAGCAGAAGTGGGAACGAGTTCGATGAGGCGGACGGCGGCGATTCTTGTGGTCCTTTTGGGAGGAGCCGGGCTGTGGTGGCTAGGCGGCAACGGAGCGGATGTCGCGGCAAGCAAGGGCGCTTTGAACGAGACGATCGCGGCGGGGCAGAGGAAAACTGACGCGAACGATCCGCGCCTAACAGGTACGCATCGGTTTGAAGACGGCGGCTGGATCTACGTGCATCTCGAGGGCGATCCGGCAAGCGTCGGATTTCAACACGGCTATTTGCTAGGGCCGGAAATCGAGGATGCGTTCGGAGCGGTGAGCGCTGGAATGATGCACGAGACACAACGCGACTGGACGTTTTTCCGGACAGCCGCACGCGAAATGCTATGGCCCAAGATCGACCCAGAGTATCAGCAGGAACTGCAAGGAATCGTGGATGGCTTGCGCGCGAGGACAAACTCGAAGCTCGACGTGGATGACATCGTGGCGATGAACGCGTTTGAAGAGCTGCCCGATTATTACGTGCCCTGGTACAACAAACAGCAGAAAGCGGCGCATGCACCCAATTTGAAGAGTCCAGGAAATTGCAGCGCGTTTGTGGCGACGGGGAGCTGGACGAAAAACGGGCAGATCGTCATGGCCCACAATAACTGGACAAACTACGCGAACGGGGAGCGGTGGCGCATCGTATTTGATATTGCGCCGAAATCCGGCCACCGGATTTTGATGGATGGATTTCCGGGAGTGATCGCGAGCGACGACGATTTTGGGATTAACAGCGACGGACTGATGGTGACGGAGACGACGATTACGCAGTTCGAAGGATGGGATCCCAACGGGAAAGCGGAATTCGTGAGGGCGAGGAAAGCGCTGCAGTATGCGGGCTCGATTGATGAGTACACGAAGATCATGCTCGATGGAAACAATGGAGGATACGCGAACGACTGGCTCCTCGGCGACAGTAAAACCGGCGAGATCGCGCAGCTCGAGCTGGGGCTGAAGGCTTACAAGCTGTGGCGGACGAAGAACGGCGCGTTCGCCGGTTCGAACTGGGCGCGCGACCCGAAAGTCATTCGGGAAGATGCGCCGCAATTCGAAGCGAACAATCTGGAGACTTCTCCTAACGCGCGCCGCGTGCGATGGGAGCAATTGTTGAAGGAGAACAAAGGCAAACTCGAAGTGAACCTAGCCGAGAAGATGCTCGGCGATCACGTCGACAGCTATCATCAGAAGCCGGAGACGAACGAGCGGACACTTTGCGGACACGTAGATTCTTCGCCGCGGGGCGTCGATGTCTGGGGATGGGCGCCTTATTTTCCTGGAGGCGCCGTGCAAGCCAAAGCGACGGATTCGACGATGACAAAAGAAATGAAGATGGTGGCGCGGGTTGGACATCCCTGTGGAGAAGACTTCCTGGCAAAGCCGTTTCTTGCGGCGCATCCGGAGTATGCCTGGCAGGCACCTTATTTGCGCGACATGAAAGCAGGCCCGTGGACGGAGTTTCATTCAGAGGAAACCGCAGTCGCGCAGAAACAGAAGTAACCGAGGGCATCGGCCGCATTTGAGCAGGCCGAACGCAGCCGCGGCGTTTCCCACGAAAATAAGCTCGGCGCGACGCTCTATGGCCAACGCATGACTTGCGCGAAATGAGAAATCATGAGAGTCGTGATGGTGATACCGGCACCGAGAAGCATTCCTGCCAGGATGAGCCCAACCACGCCAAACGGGACCCAGAACCCGGAACGCTGCGCGGGTGGCTCAGTGGCCAAGGACGCGGATGCAAGGGAAGAGGCGGTTTCGCTGGCGGCCTCGGCCGCCAGCGGTGCACCAGGAACATCGGAGCCTTCCGATGGCACTCTCAGACAATAGCCTTTTCGCGGAATCGTCTCGACGTAGAGAGGCTTATCCGTAGAATCGCCCAGTACCTGGCGAAGTTTGTTTACCGTCGTGTTTACGTTGGCGTCGTAGTTGACATGCGTGTCGGCGGGCCAGAGGCGCTGTCGCAATTCCTCGCGGGTGACGACCTCACCCGGCTTTTCGAGTAGCGCTACGAGGACTTGATACACCTTTCCCTGGAGCTTTAGACGTGAGCCATACTTGGTTACTTCTTGGCGCTGCTGGTCGACCTGAAATGGACCAAAACGCATAAAACGCGGGCCTGAAGGATGCCCGAGGTTTGAACGTTCGTCCACTCCGGTTTCCATTGTTGGAATAAAGTTCGGAGTCATACACCCCATCCTATATAGACATTAGACGCAAAAATCGTCCGGGTGTTTACTTGGAATACGAAAATTCTACAAGGAAGTTTCCTTTTTCCCATTCGATCAACGTCGGGGCCAAGAAAAAGGGCAGAAAGGCTATAGTTGGGGTTTGTGCGAGCTTGATAAAAATCAATTTTTCCGTAAGTTACGGAAATATAGATAAACATTGACCGGATATGAACAGGTGTCCGCAAATGGGACGGTTATTTCGTCAGGACAACACAAGTACAGCTTATGAACGATCCTTCCAATTTGGCCCCGCGTCTGCCTTTTCGATATCGATCGACAATTTTGCCTAGTTGCGAACAGACTGTGCTGACTATCCTTGGCTGCCGGGAACCGCCAGCTCTCTAATTTCCGCGGCTCACGGCAGATTGCGGCAGAGTCATGATTTCAACGCTCGACGGGAATCGCTTGGACCGATAAATGTGCTGCGTCGCCTTCTGGTAGTCGGAGTCTTTGGCCTCGAAAATGTTGGGAACGAACTTTTGCGGGTTGCGGTCGTAGAGCGGAAACCAGGTGCTCTGCACCTGGACCATGACGCGGTGGCCTTTCTTGAAGACGTGATCTGCCGAGTGCAGATCGAACGTGAATGGGGTCACTTCGCCCGACTTGAGCGGCTCCGGCTTTTCGAATGAATTGTGGTAGCGACCGCGGAAAATCTCATCGGAAATCATCAATTCGTAGCCGGAGAGTTTCCAGGCTTCCGGATAGTTCTGCGGGTAAACATCGATCAACTTCACAACCCAATCGCTGTCGCTGCCAGTGGTGGAAGCGAAGAGCTTTGCGGTGACCTGACCCGCGAGTGTGACGTCATTTGTTAGTTCGTCCGTCTGCCAGGTCAACACGTCGGGACGGTTGTCGACGAAGCGCTGGTCCTGCACCAGCCAGGTGTACCAACTCCCGGGATGATCGTCGGGATAGGTCATGTCGATGGGGCGATGGCGATAGGGCACGGGATGCGCGGGATCGCTGATGTAGCTGTCGGAAGCGTCCGCTGAATCTGTCTGGGGCGCATCGAAAGCGAGTTTACCATCCTCGCGGAAATAGAGGTTTCGGGTTTGCGCTTCGTGCGGAGGCCAGGAATCAAAGTGAACCCAGTTATCGCTCCCCGTTTGGAAGAGCAAGGCTTCCTTTAGCGGCAGCGTGCCTTTGTCTTTGAGCCAGTATTCAAACCAGGGAACTTCAATTTTCTGGCGAAAATAAACGGCCGTGTCACTGCCAAAAGGAATCTCGCCGAGCGACATGCCCGGGCCGCCGCCCCAGCCGCCATGATCCCACGGTCCCGCAACGAGATAGTTAAGATGTTTCGAATCGGATTTTTCCAACCGCGCGTAGGTCGCGATCGGGCCGTAAAAATCCTCCTGGTCCCACCAGCCGGCGACGTTTAGATTTGGAACGGTGGGCTGCTTCAAGCCATAAGCGACCGCATGGCGCTTCCAGAAATCGTCATAACTTGGGTGAGCGACGAACTCGTTCCACGTCGGCAGTTTTCCATGAAAATACTTCGCATTCGCATTCGAGAGCGCGCCGAGGCGGAGATAAAAGTCGTAAACGTCGAAGCGATCGAAGGAAAAACTGAAGTTTTCGTTGGAAGACTCGAGCAGCGCCGTGTATTCAAAAGCGTAGCTCAGGCGAAAGGCGCCGTTGTGGAAGAAATCGTCGCCGAGCCAGGTGTCGCCCATGCAGGCTTGTTCGGAGGCGGCCTTGAGCGCGGGATGGGGGTTGATCATGCCCATGGTTACGAGAAAGCCGTCATAAGAAATGCCGTCGAGACCGACGCGTCCATTGTTGTTGGGGACATTTTTCACAAGCCAATCGATCGTGTCGTACGTGTCCGTGCTTTCGTCGACGCCCTTCGCGTCGCTGGGAGGGTGCAGGGGGCGAAGCATGACGAACTTGCCTTCAGAGCCATAACGGCCGCGAATATCTTGAAACGCGAAGATGTAGCCCTCGGGAACCATATCGGCATACCGGTGGATCAAGTTGCTGATGCCGTTGTCCGCGCTGGAGATTCCGTAAGGAGTGCGATTCACGAGAATCGGCAATGGCGCTGTAGCGTTTTTCGGCTTGTAAACCTCGGTGTGCAGCTTTGCACCGTCACGCATGGGAATCATAACTTCCATCTTGTCGAAGAGCGCCGAATAGTCCAAGCCCTGGCGCTGCTGAGTAGCGCCAAAAAACGGCACGGATACAAGCCCGGCTACGACCAGGAAAGCTGCGGCACCAGCTGCTTTGCGCATGAATTGCATGGAGACTCCCCTTGAATTATGGCGAATAAGCGGCGTTTGTTCAGAGCTGGCGAGGATAGCACAAGAGATTCACGGGCCACTCTCACGACAAAGTCCATGCGCGAATGAAAAACCTCTAATTGTCCGCAGTTGTCGGAAGAACCGAGAGCACGACGCCCGAAGAAAATTCCTTCGAACGGTAGATGCGCTGAGTGGCCTTCTGAAAGTCGGACTCCTTCGCTTCAAAAATGTTGGGGACAAATTTTTGCGGATTGCGGTCAATGATGGGGAACCACGTGCTTTGCACTTGAACCATGAGGCGATGGCCCTTCTTGAAAACGTGATTTG
>JBGPLB010000090.1:0-19112 GCA_041486245.1 Candidatus Acidiferrum sp. | reverse complement strand
TCTGGATGTCTCGACCGATGATGCATTCATCCGCCTTGGATGGGGGACCGACCCAGAGAGAGAGTGCCACGGTTGAGCAAGAAAAACAAGGGTTTACGGTCACCTGTGCCGCCAGGCGGCATCAACTCCAGAAGGGAATTAGCTTGGCCGAAGCGCGGAGATGACTGCTTCGGTGAATTCCGCGGTGCCTGCTTTGCCGCCAACGTCCTGGGTGGTGAGCTTCCCCTCACGGTAAACTTCGTCCAGCGCGTTTTCAATTCGGCGTGCGGCGGTCCTTTCGCCGAGGTGATGCAGCATCATGATGCTGCTTAGAATCAGCGCCGTCGGGTTGGCCAATCCTTTTCCGGCGATGTCCGGGGCGGTTCCGTGGACGGCCTCGAACATGGCCGCCGCATCGCCGATATTGGCGCTGCCGACTACCCCGAGCCCGCCAACGAGCCCGGCGGCGAGGTCGCTCATCACATCGCCATAAAGATTCGGCAGCAGCAGCATGTCAAACTGCTGGGGATTGAGCACCATTTGCATGCAGGCATTGTCGACGATTAGTTCTTTGTACTCGATATCAGGATATTGCGGCGCGACATTACGGATGGACTTCAGAAAAAGTCCGTCTGAAAGCTTCATAATGTTGGCCTTGTGGATGGCATGAATTTTTTTTCGCCCTTCGCGCTTGGCGTATTTGAACGCGAAGTGGGCGATTTGCGTGGAGGCTTTTTCCGTGATGATCTTCAAGCTTTCGACAACGCCGGGGACAACTTCATGCTCGAGACCGGAATAGAGATCTTCCGTGTTTTCACGGATCAAAACGACGTCTACATTTTCAAACCGCGATTTCACTCCAGGAAGATTTTTAACGGGACGGACATTCGCGTAAAGGTCTAGCCTTTTCCGCAAGCCGACGTTGATACTGGGAGCGCCGCCTGCAACGGCCGTTCCCATGGGCCCTTTTAGGGCCACACGATTGCGCCGGACGGACTCTACCGCTTTCTCAGTGACGAATTGGCCCGTTTCCGAGGCGCGGTCGGCACGAGCCTCAACCTCTTCCCAGTCGATTTGGACGCCTGCGGACTCCAGAATGGTTCGCGTGGCTGTCGCGACTTCGGGACCTATGCCTTCTCCCGGGATCAATGTTACTTTGTGTCTCATGGGTGCATCTTATTGTATGCGAAGGTTATAGGGTTGTCGAAACACGCCCTTGTGCGGGGTTTCCAGAGAAGAAATCGAGCCATTAACCGCGGTGTGCAGTTGCGGAAGAGGTTTGCTATACTGTAAAGGAAAGATGCATCGCGGGCTTGCCTGCGAGCGGAGGCCAAAGGAAATTATGATTAGTCTGACTCCCACTGCGAGCACTAAGGTTAAGGAAATCATGGGCATGCAGAATCCTGTCCCGGTGGCGTTGCGCGTTGCCGTCGTCGGCGGAGGCTGCTCCGGTTTTCAGTACCACATGGCATTTGAAAACCAGACCAATGAGACCGACCAAGTCGTGGATTTTAACGGGCTTAAGGTCGCGGTCGACCAGATGAGCTCGATGTATCTGGATGGGGTTGAGATCGATTACATCGAAACCCTGGAAGGCGCCGGCTTTAAGTTCAACAACCCGAACGTCAAGAGCACTTGCGGTTGCGGCAGCTCCTTCAGCGTTTAACTGGCGACGTTTATATCTATCTGTCACAGAATGACAGAATGAATCAAGCAAACATCGTCACCTGATACGACTTGTGATCCGAGTGCAGGGCCCTTGAACAAAACGTTCGAGGGCATTTTTTATGCCCGCTAACGTAACTGAATGGGACGCCCGGCACCGCGAGGCGGCGCAAAACCCGCCTTTGGAAGCCGCAGGCATCGTGTCGGAATGGCTGCCACTTCTACCTCGTGGACCGGCGCTGGATCTTGCTTGCGGAACGGGGCGCCATGCACTCTTGCTCGCGGCGCTTGGACTATCAGTAACGGCAGTCGATTGGTCAGGAACAGCGCTCGATATTCTTGAGAATCGTGCACGCAGAGCAAAACTTCCCGTGAGCCGGATGGACGCCGCTTCCATGGCTGAGCCGAGCTCGCGCGGCATCCGCCTTATCCAGGCAAATCTTGAGGAGTTAAATCTTCCAGACCATTCATTCTCCCTAATCCTGTGCTTTCACTACTTGCAGCGTTCTCTCTTTCCGCAAATCGTTCGTGCGCTTCGGCCCGGCGGCTTGCTGCTGTTTGAAACGTACACGCGCGCGCAACTGAATTACTCCGGCGGTCCGCGCAATCCTGCGCACCTTCTTGAAATTGGAGAGTTACGCACGGCATTTCCCGGATTGCATGCGCTCTTTTATCGTGAGCTCAACGCCGGGCAGGGAATTGCCAGCCTGGTAGCTCAGAGGCCGCAACACAAAGGTTAGCGAGCATCAGCGATGAACCAGACACATCGTAAAGCGCCGGTGTTTGCAATCTCGGGTGTGCATCCGTATTCTAAAGTGCCGGCATGAAGATAGCGCTTGCGCAATTCAATCCCACGGTAGGCGATTTCGCTGGAAATTCGGCTCGCATCCTAATACTGGCGGAGAAAGCCAGGCAGCGAGGGGCCGACCTCGCCGTTTTCTCGGAACTCTGCTTGTGTGGCTACCTTCCTCAAGATCTCCTCGAACGGCCTTCCTTCATCGATCGCAACCACGTTGAATTAAAGGACCTCGCATCCAAGCTTCCGATGCCTGCCATCGTTGGATATGCGGGGCGAGTAAAAAATGGGACGGGGAAGTCCATTGCCAACAAAGCGGCCCTGATCTGCAGCGGCCGCGTCGTCTTCGAGCAGAGCAAAATGCTTCTGCCAACGTACGACGTGTTTGACGAATCGCGCTATTTCCAGCCTGCCAGTAAACAGTTTGCTTATGGATTTGGGAGAGAGCAGCTGGGCATTACAATTTGCGAAGATGTTTGGAATGATAAAACTTTCTGGGCCGAGTGCCGGTATGACCGCGATCCCGTAACCGAACTCATCGGGCAGGGAATTACCGTGCTTCTCAATATTTCCGCCTCTCCTTATACGATCGACAAGCGCGCACTCCGATTGGAGATGCTCCAGTCGATTGCAGTGAATCAGCACCGGCCCGTGGTGTATGTGAACCAAGTCGGTGGGGACGACAGCTTGATTTTCGACGGGGGCAGCATGGCGCTGACTGCAGACGGAAAGGTCGCGGCGCAGGCGCTGGCTTTTGAGGAAGACCTGGTCTTGTTCGATACCGTTACGGGTGCTGGCGAGATTCACGAGCAGCCGCGCGAAGAGTTAGCCTATGCATACCAGGCGCTTGTAACCGGTACACAAGATTACGTTCGCAAGTGCGGCTTCAAGAAAGCGCTGATTGGACTTAGCGGGGGGATCGATTCCGCGGTTGTGGCGGCCATTGCAGCGAATGCTCTCGGCGCCGGCAACGTTTTGGGCGTGTCCATGCCGGGACCGTACTCTTCGGAAGGGAGCAAGGCGGATGCCAAAGCACTGGCTCACAGCCTTGGGATTGAATTGATCACACTCCCTATTGGTGACGTGTACGATGCTTATCGAAAAGCACTTGCCCCGGCGTTTGGCGCGCGGCCGATGGACGTCACCGAGGAAAATATTCAAGCGCGCATTCGCGGAAATTACCTGATGGCGCTTTCCAATAAATACGGATCCATGGTTTTGAGCACCGGCAACAAGTCAGAGATGGCCGTGGGATACTGCACGCTGTACGGCGACATGGCCGGAGGGCTCGCGGTGATTTCCGATGTGCCAAAACTTATGGTTTACGAGCTGGCGCGCTGGATTAACCGGGAAAGGGAACTCATCCCTGTTTCGAGCATCGATAAGCCGCCTTCCGCAGAGCTCCGGCCCAATCAGAAGGATGAAGACAGCTTGCCACCCTACGATGTCCTGGACCGCATCCTAAAAGCATATATTGAGGATTTGCACAGCCCGCAGGAGATCGCGGACCACTATGGATTTGATCTGCAACTGGTACGAGACATTGCCCTGCTTGTGGACAAGAACGAGTATAAGCGCAAGCAAGCTCCGCCAGGGCTTAAAATCACATCTCGGGCGTTCGGATTTGGCAGGCCGTTTCCGATTGCCCAGAAATTTATTCCGTAAAAAATGAGGTCCACTGTGAAAACACCAGTCACTCTGACAGCCATCCTCTCCCTGTGGTTTGCGGTTCCAGCCGCGCGCGCTCAGCAGAAACCAGTCGCGCCTAGCGCGCCCGCCGCTGCGGAGCAATCGCCCATCCAGAAGACCGTGGAGGCGTACTTACGCAATCTCTATGCGTTTGGGTCCGATACAAGTCTCAAGGTCACCCCGCCAAAAGATATCGGCGTCGAAGGCCTGCTGGAAGTGGAGGTCGAGGTAAAGATTGGGGAGAACCATCAGACCGGCAAGGTGTACGTCACCAAAGACGGGAAATATATGTTCCGAGGCGAATTGTCCGAGCTCTCGAAAGATCCCACGGCCGAGGCCCGAGCGCAGCTGCAGACAAAGGATAGCCCTTCGCTGGGTCCCGCGAATGCTTCCGTCACCTTGGTGGAGTTCTCGGACTTCGAGTGCCCGGTCTGCCGAAGCCTTCATGATTCACTGCGGGGGCTGCTGCCGAACTACCCCCAAGTGCGGGTGGTGTTCAAGGACTACCCGCTCGAGCAGATACATCCCTGGGCGAGAACGGCTGCCCTCGCCGGCCGGTGCGCCTACCAGCAAGACCCCAAGGCCTTCTGGAAGATGTATGACCTGATTTACGACAACCAGGAGGTCATCTCCGCCGAGAACGCCTGGAGCAAAATGACGGACTATGCCAGCCAATCGGAACTGAACGCGGATAGTTTCAAGGCGTGCATGGCCAGCCCGGAAGCTGGAGCTGCCGTTGATGCGAGCCATGCGAACGGCGTGTTGCTCGAAGTCGGCAGCACTCCGACAATCTTCGTCAATGGACGGCGGCTAGTTGGAGCCGATCCTCATCTTCTCGAACAGTACATCAAGTACGAATTGGACCAACACAAGACACAGAAAGTAGCCAGCAAGAATTAGGTAGTGGAAGAGGCAGGAGGGGGAGAAGCCTCCGTAGGGGAGGGTTCTAGACTGCGCCTCAGAGGGGCTGGGCCGGGCGCATTTCGTAGTTAACATAATATAACTTATGGGACGCAGTGTCAAGAGAAATCTTCAGTTATTTTGGGGTTTTCCACCGCTTCATAGCTGTGCCCTCCTATGGATCATGGGCTCCTTTTAGGAGGAGGGCCGGCTGGCGCGGGGGGTGCGCCAGCCGGACGGCGTTGCGGTGGCTCTAGCGGATTGATGGTGAGGCACTTGGAAGATTTTGGAACGCGATCTTTGTGCATACTGCGAACGTTAGATCGTTGATCCAAGTGCCATGCGGACCCGAGCTGCTCCAGCTTGTTTCTTCAGTGAACGGCCTTGGCAGCGATCGCGCCGGCGGCAGCGCCCAGGACGAACCACTTTGCGGCGCGGGCAATTCGGCGCAGGGCACTTCCCCCTTTGGCCGTGCGAACCGCGACGTCGCGTTCCTTAGTCAGCGCGGCCGTCTTGGTCTTTTCGTCGTTCAGGTCGCTCTGGGCGGCAACAAGTTTCGCCTGGCAGGCTTTGCAGTCCAGTGCGAAGTCGTAAAGGGGCTTCAGGTCGGCTGCTGGGAGGATCGCATCTGGAGCTTGTCCGGATTTGGGGGCTGGGGTACTTGGTATCCGAGTGCTCTCGGTAGATTTCGTTGTGGAACCGATGGTACTGGCAGTCGCTTCCGCGGTCGCAGTCGCGCCCCCCGCTATGGCCTGTGGGGCAAGACTCGACGCCGGAGTTGTCGGGTGAGCTTGGCTCTGGACCGTAATGGGAGCGGGCAGTAAAAGGGCGGCGGGGAGCGCCTTGAGAATCTCAGCCGGAGTTACGACCGCCTGTTTATGTGCCTGTATCTGCGCCAGAGTCTGGTTGAGAAGGGTGTCGCGGTCGTGCTGGCTGGCAGACGCTTGGGCAATGGTTTTCTGAGCGGCGGCCAGTTGATTGGCGAGCTGGGCGCGGTCGCGCCGATCCGTTTGCCACGCCACGATTATGGTGATGGCCAAGAGGGCGGGTACGAGAATTTCCGCGAGGCGTAACCAGATTCGTGAGGTCATGAGTTTTTTGTCTTGGACATGCACAGTGCGGCACGATAAATCGTGCCCCCTACAAATCCTGGAACGCGCGCGATTACAAGTAATGTGCCCGGCGGGCGAGGACTTGCCCTGGGTAGGCGGGATTGCCGCCTCCATTCCAGGCGAGCAGGCCGCGCGTCGTGTCTCCATCCATGGCGTCGAGTTTTTTTCGCAGCAGTTTGCAGCCAATGGAGAGACCGTGTTCGGGATCGCAGAGCGCCGAAAGAAAAGTTCCGTCGAAACCCATTTCTCGAGCGACCTGACCCATCACCTGCATCAGTCCCCAGGAGAATCCGCGGGCGTAAGCCTCCGACGCGGTGACCTTGTTATTCGTGTACAGATGCGCGACATACTTGGCGAAGAACGCCGGTTCATAGCGCATCGCCCAGGTGTTCCAGGACGACTCCTGCTCGATGACCGCGCAAACGAGCGCCGGGTCGAGCGATTGCGCGGCAGCAGCTTTGCGCGCGAGCGCGACGAGTTGCGGCGGGGAAGGCATCGATTTAAGTACGCGATTTAAGTGTGCGATCTACCTGGATGAAAGGTGAACAGTGCTCAATCGTGGCGCCGATGAGCTTGGAATTCGACGAAACGGACCAGTGGCGGTTCGTGCAGCACAATTCCCTGCTGTTGCGCAATGTCGCGGAGCGCCGAATAGATATGCGGCAAATAGTTTGTGGCGATGTCACGCACAAAGGCGCGGACGATTTCGTCGTTGCGCATGCGGCGGTGCAGCCAGCGCAAAAACAGAACGAACTGCACTCCGACCGGAACAAGCGCGGCCAGTATAGCGGACCAGTGGATGGGCATGTTGGAGCTTTCTGAAGTAAAGGAAGTAAATGAAGTAGAGGAAGTAAAGGAGGTAAAGGACAGGAGGCCGCGGCTTTAACACGCCGAACGAGGGGAGCTTGCCACATGAACATCCCGAATCCTTTACTTCCGTTACCTCCTTTATCTCCTCAACCTCAGCGGTTTCTGCTCAAGTTCAACGAGATCCTTGACCCTAGAAAAGCGCGCTCGGCAATGCACCGAGTGTGGAGCCGAGTCCGGAGCCCAGCGACGAGAAGAATCCTGCGCCTGGCCGCGACACACTTGCGCGGACGTTCAACAACTGGGAAGGGATACCGAGCGTGCGGCCGAGGAGGTTGGAGTCCACGCCGAAGAGGCCGGAAAGCCCTTGGAGGGCAGACATTTGCCGCTGAAATGCGGTATTGGTGAAGGCCAGTTGATTCTGCTGGGCCTGATTCCCTTCCGCAATTCCCTTCTGGCGTGCAAGCTCGTCGGTCAGTGCGCTGAACCCGGCCGAGTTGCGGGTGCGGGCCACGCGGTTCGCCGCGGATTGTTGCAGCGAGTCGAAGGCGCTGGCGACCGCGCCCTGGGATTGCCCGGTGACGGCGGCCTTGTCCGCGGCGCTGAGGCCGGGGTTGCTCAGGATGCTCTGAAATTGAGAATTGAGCAGATTGCCGGTCTGCTGCTGCTGATTCAGGAATTGCTGGTTCTGTGCATTGATGCTGGCGAGCTGCTGATCGGTCAGATTCTGCGTTTGTGTTTGAGCGCGTCCCATGAAGGCCTCCAGATTCGATTGTTTCCTTAAGGTTTGAGTCTCTTGCAGTACGGCGTCCACGTGTCGTCGCGGTTCCAGCCGAGCCGAGCAATGCGCTTGCCGAACTTGCGGGCGATGGGCGGCGGCAGCCAGGCGTGGACATCTTCAAGGCCGCGTTGCCAGGCGTCGCGCTCCGTTGCTGCGTGAAGCTGGAGCAGCCATTGCCAGCGCTCGAGCGGCGTGCCTGCTTTCGGATCTAGGAGCAGGTACGCTTCGGCAGTCAGGCGCAGGAGCGCGGCGCCGATGATTTGTTCGCGCGGCGGTTCGCCTTGGTGCGAATCGTTTGCGACATTCCCATTCGAGAGAATTAGCTTTGTGACGAAGAGCGGATTACGCAAATCGGGGAGCGGGTAGTCGAACCCTTGAGCCGCGTGAATTGCGCGCAAAGCCGCGAGGTCCGATTCCCGGTATTCGCGGATCTGCATGGAATGAACGCGGTCAGGGTTGCACCAGCCGTAGGGGCACGATATATCGTGCCCCTACGAGTGCGACAACGTCGCTCGACCTTCTAGCTCGAATTTTCTTCAGAGAATCGTTTGGCGCGTGATGCGCGAGCCGGGGTTGGTGCCGAAACCGTTTCCGCCGCGAACCTGGCCGTTTGGAAGCACGCCGCTTCCGCTGGAAGGCAGCGGAGCAGGCCCTGCCGACCCTCCGCCCGTCACCGCCGTCGGCGGCGAACCAAACGTGATTGGAGCAGACGGCAGTGAACCGACATACTGCGAGTACGCCCGCCAATAAAGAGTCTGATTGCCGAGCTGCAGATACAAGTTGCGCGACGCGCCCATGAAGTAGACGCGCGGTGAGCTAAACGCCGGCGTAGTGTCCGATTCCGCAAAATAAAAAAGCCCCGGGCGTGCATCCGACGGGTCGGCGATGGAGATGTCGAACCAGCCGTTGGAAGCTTGGACGTTGATCGAGGTGACCGCCGTCGGCGCGGGAGCTGGCGTGCTTGGATCGACGCCCGCGCGTTGGCTTGTGGCGTTCACGGACGCGACAATCTTCGTGAGCGTCTCGTAGAGGTACGGATCGCGGTCTTTAATTGGTGCGAGTTGGGCGACGGTCAGCATAAAAGTGCGTACGATTCTTAATGCACGGCGACCGCTGGGGCACGATAAATCGTGCCCCTACACGTGCAACGGGTTTGCCGCGGTTAATTCAATCCTCGGACGGGGGCCCAGGGATCGACGCGGAGTGAAGGCGTGAATTTTTGGAGCTTGAACCACGCGCCGGGCTGATTCGTGCTTACCTGGAACGCCACGCGCTCTCCCAGGACGTTGATTGGCAGCTCGAGATCTTTCAAGGATGGCGAGCTGAGCGGGAGCGGCTGCTGGGCCTGCGAGGCGTTTGCGGAATCGGTGAAGCTGGTCAGGGACAAGTTCCCTGCCCCTTCGACAAACATCGTGAGATAGCTGAAGAGTTTGCGGTGCGCACCGAGATTGAGCGATTGTTCGACGGCGCGTTCGGGGAAAAAGTGCGTCGTGTAGTAGCTCGGGATGGCGCTGCCGTCGTCGGAAAGCTGGGTGTCGCTAAGTTGATAGACCTTGCCGGTTGCGCCGCCACCGCCCACACCGGGCAGTCCCCCGCCGACGGCGACGATCGCTGTGCCATTTGGGCGCTCGATCAACGCGCAGGAATTGGCCGCGATGGTCCACGGGGACCATTTGCGGGCATTGTCTGTGGCTGCTTTGCGGCCAGTAACAGTGACGTTCACTGGCGGCCGCGAGGCAATATCATCGGCGTCATCGAGGTCGTGATAGTCGAGCATTAATATCGTGTTGGGAGTCGTGGCGCTGCCTAGAGGAGCGCCAACCAAAATGCGGCGCTCTTTTGTGTCCACGGTCACCCAAAGAGTGTGTCCGTACTGCCAGTTGATCTGGTTCCACGTGGGCTGAATTTCTTGCGAGATTTTGATCGGCTCGCCACCGCTGAAGATGTACAAGCCGGTGCGGTGAGCGATGACGACCCAGTCTTCGCCGATGCCCACGCCGCGCACAGACGGAGTGCCCAAACGCCGAGACACTTCCGCAATGGACCAAAGCGATGGCTCGTTGGTGCCGTCGTCCTGGGTGACGTGAAGCGAATGTTCTTTAACAAAGTAGAGCCGCTCGCGGAGTTTGAAGGCTGCGCGAATGGCTTGGCCGTTGTTTTCCGCGACGCTCAGAATGCCGTCGATGCCGTCGTAGCTTTCGGGATCCTCGGCGCGGCTGGCGCGCACGAGCGACGCGTTCACGGGAGTCGAAGTGGGAAAGATTTCGATGCTGTCGATGTAGAACTGGCCGCCGGTGTTTGGAGTCCCGTCGGCATAGACGCGCAGGACGAGATCGCTGGGAATTACAGCGAGCGGCGCAGTCAGCTGCGCGGAATATTCAACGTAGCTGGTGGTGAGCTGCGCGGCGGTGAGCTGCAAGCCGGTGGTATTGATGCCGGCGCTTTGGCTGAAGAGATGCAAGTGGAGCGTACCTTGCGAGAGCGTGGCGTTGCCCGCGCAGTGAGCGCGGATGGTGTAGTCGGTATTCGCCTGGACCAGCGGAGCACCGAGGGAATCCTGCACGGCGCCTTGCGCCATCAACCCGCGCGTCGGCGTCGAGCCATTGCCGACGATGGAATAGGCCGCGCCCCAAACGACGAGGCTCTCCTCATCTGTGCCGCCGGGCGCGAAAACGACGTCGGGAGTCCAGCCCAGGGGATAATGCGGAAGCGTGGGACCGGTGAACCCGCCATCGAAGCCGAGGTTCACCCAGTTGTTCATTTTGTTGCGTTCGCCCCACCAAAAGAGCCGCTCGGAGTATTCGGTCACGCCGGCGCAATCGCCGAGTTCGACGAGGCGGAAGAGATTGTCGACATTCGTGCCAGCGAGAAGAATGGCGTCGGAAAAATCCAGGGTGACGGAGGTGGTGGTGTTGTCGGCGATGACCATGTTTCCGCTGAAGAGAGTGGAGCCGTTGCCGGTGTAAAAAAAACTGGCTCCGCCCGCGCCCGTGAAACACAAGATGCGGCCGGCGACATTTGATGGACCTATGGGAATGTTCGTGACGATGGCACGTTTGCTGCCGCTGGCGGACCATGTTGTGGCGGGTCCTGGTTTGGTGAGGTAGCCCTGGCGAGTCCGAAAAATCACGCAGACCTGGTGCATGCCGGCATCGACGCTGCCAGCCGCGGCCGCGGTGCCTCCGCCGGACCCGGCCAGGCCACCGGTGCCCGCGGTAAAGGTGAAGTGCGTGGCATCGGGCACGGAGACGATGGGGAAAGTGCCGTTGTAGCCCGCTACGCCGATGCCGGACGTGGTAACGAGTTGGCCAACGACGAGGCCGTGCGCTGTCGTGGTTTGAATCGTGGCGGTCGCGGAGGCCGCCGTGCCACCGCCTGAAGCGGCGAGCCCCGCAGCGCCGGCAATGTACGTGAACTGCGTGCCGCTCGGTACCGAGACGACGGGAAACGTGCCGTTGTAGCTGGCAATTCCGACACCGGCGATCGTGACTGACTGCCCGGAGGAAAGGCCGTGCGCCGCGGTGGTGGTGATGGTGACGAGAAAACCATTTTCGGTGGCGCCGCTGGGGCTGGCGGCAATCGTCACTGCGGCGGGCTGCGTTGCGCCAGTCGGGCTGGCGGCGACGGATACGACTAAATTTTCGTCGACGACCGTTGGCCCCGCGCCGGGGCCGCTCTGACTGACGCGGTCGAAGTTTGCGTCGTCGTATTGCCGCGGCAAATCGTTTCCTGTCTTGCCGTCACTGAGCGCGAAATATTCGCGCCCGAAAATGGTTGTGGAGTTTGCGTAAGCGTTCGGGGTGAGACCGCTGGCGATGCTCGCGAGAGTGCCGGGCGTGGTTTCTTTGTAGAGCACGCCATTCGAGTCCAGGACCATTGTGCGCAGCGTGGCATTCAGTGTTTCGTAGGTCTTGATGTAGTTGATGGTCGGATTGCCGGCGAGCGGTCCGAAGAGAGCCCGCAACCCGGGCCGCGTCAGCACGCCTCCGTTGCCGAAGACCACGTCCTGGCAATCGGGCGAGACTCCGTGCGGCAGATCGGCGGGAGACATGTCTGTCACCAGCCCGCCGAAGATTTCGATGGGTGCGTCTAATGATCCGATGGTCGACATTTCTTGTAGTGTTAGCTACCTGTGTGATATACACGCTGGCGCAGGCGTGCTTCGGAGAGTGCTCCCAGTGGGGGTACTGGGCACGCTTGAGACGCGTTGAGGGTTGCTTTGCAGCCCCAGGAGTTCGAGTCTCCCACTCTCCGCTCTGGCTCTCAACGCACTTATTGACATTGACTTAATTGCTGCTATTCTTAACCTGCGTCTCAGGCGTGCCCAGTGCACGTTAATTTTCAGGGCGGCGAGAAATGGCCGCCCTTTTTTCTTTTTGTACCGAGTTTGTTCTGCTTCGTAGTTGACTCGGCCTACTTCCCTGCTTCGTGAGGATGATTCCCTGCCCTGTTTTGGGTTGCTGAAGCGTCTCTGCGGGCCTTCTCAGGCGCAACGAGGCCGTACTGCGCGGCTTTTTCGCGGTCGAGGATCGCGCCGCAGGAACGGCACACCGCCACGCCATGCTTGATCTTTTCCGCGCAGACGGGGCACTCCGCCAGAGGCTTGGAATCGTAGAGCCACGGTTTTTCGAGGCCGAGTTGCCGGGCCGCGCGGCGCTCCAGATCCGTGATGAACATGGGATTGTGCGTGCGCTCCCATTCGAGGTCGGCGGCCGCGACCAGTCGGCGGTGAAACTCCTCCAAACGGCGGCGGGCGTCCGCAAGCTCCCCTTCCGTGGGCGTTTCGCCGGCGGCGACAAACACGCCGTGGAAACTTCCCTCTCCGGAATCGCCGTTGAGCTCCAGCGCGATATCTTCAGCGACTTCCCGCGCGGTGATGCGATACTCCATGATGCGTTTGTCGCCGAGGTCCACTACGCCGTTGCAGCCGCGAATCGGGGTAATTGCAAACGCTTCGCCGGATTCCGGCGAGCTGATCTGCAGCGAGCCGAAGTAGGTCCGATGGCGCGGGGGCCATTTTTCCATGCAGATATTGACGAGCGAGACCGTACTGCTTTCTGTTGCAGTTGACATCGAAATGCCTTTCGACAAATAGGAAATGTTTTGAAAATGCGGGAAGAGACTTATTGCATGCGGTACTGAACGACTACGTTGGCGTCCGCCGGGCTGGTGGTGCAGCCGGCCGCAGCGGTTTGCACGCTGATGGTCAACGAGGCTGCGGCCGCGTAGTTCTGTGTGATCGGTCCGGAATCGTTTGCCGCGGCAGAAATAGTCAAGCTGACCGGGCTGGTGCCGTCGGTCAGGCGAACTATTGCGTTGGTGGTGCAGCCAGCCGGAGCTGTCTTGGCTTGCACCTGCACGCGAGTAATGGTGACAGCCTTATCGAGCGTCCAGGTCGACCCCGTCCAAGTCGAAGTTAGCGCCCCGGGCAAGAAAACGTTTTGCTCTCCGCGGGGGCTGGCCGTGAAAGCTTCCGCGCCAAACGCCACGCCTTGCGTAAAGTGCTGCGTCCTCGTCCAATCCTGTTCGACGTCGAGATGCCCCAAGGGATGCAAGTTGCCGCCAGACCAGTTCTTCAGCGTGGCCACATTGCCGGAAATTATCAACCCCGGCGAGCCGACGGTGATTTGCGTGTCGGTGAAGGTTAACGCCACCACACCATTCTTGTAGCAAGTGAGCGCGCCGCCGGGCGCAATCTCCAGGCGCAGAATGTCTCCCGGTACTCCTGTGGATGATGCGCTAGCGAGGTTCGCTGAGGCGGCGTTCACGACGCGCTGGATGAAGATGTTTGTGGTGTTTTCCAGGCAGTCGTAATACGTCGAGCTGCTTCCCGTTCCGCTGGCGAGAACGCTCACGCCGGGAAAGTCCGTAGTTCCGTTCAGCGTGGTGACTGTGGCCTCGGCGAATTGTACGTTGGAAAAGGAATTTATATTCCAGAACGCGGCGTTCGACCCCGTCGAAGTTCCCTGAATTTGGTTCGAGGCGATGTTGACGCCATTCTGCTCGACGGTCCAATTCGAGCCGATTGCGCCGTTGGCACGCGTGGCATTGTCGTAGGCGCTGTTCAAATAACTCGTGACTGGCACCATGCCGGTCACGTCGGGGAGCGTCTGTGTGCGGTTTGCTGTGAGCGGAGCCGGTAACAAGGTATTCGTAAAATTATTGGCCAGCTTGAGTTGATAGCTGAGCAAGCCATTTGAGCTAAGGCTGGACGAACTGGCCTGACTGCTTTGTGGCACGGATGCCCCGCATCCGAAACCGAAGGTATCCACAAACGGAGCGTTGCCCACGATGTACGAGCAGCCTGGGATGTTGGCCATCGCTCCTTGGCGGTAAGGAACCCAGCCCACTGCTCCTGTTGGCAGCGCTGGAGGCGTTACGGTAACGGTTTGATTTCCGCTAGTCGTTACGGCGCTCCTCGCCGGGCCGACAATCGTCTGATTGCCGTTGGCATCCACGGCGGTGATTGCATAAGAAATGGTTCCGACGGGGACGCTGCCGCCCGAGCTAACGACCGTCGAAGGAGGCCCGGGAAGCGGCATCTGGTAGAACAGCTGTCCGTTCGCGCCGCTGGAGGAGACGGACGTACCGGCGAAAAGGTTTTGATTAGCGATATAAGATTGCAGGCCGACGAGGCCGCAAGTCCCGAAGCCTGTGGATACCACGATACCCGTGTAACTGCTGGCAGCGCTCCCTACCTGAAACATCGGCTGGTTAGCATTCCCGCAGCCTGGCCACTGCAAAACGAAGCCGCTCACCTGGGCACTAGTGAAGTCCAGAAGCGGAGTTGCACTCCCGCCGAGGAAGTCGGCGTAGGTCGGGTCGAACATGTAAATGCCTGCGATGACGTTATTGTGGAGCTTGGCGCGGATCATCGGGCCGTAGGAAGACTCCGCGAGCAACTCCTTCAACTCCATGTGGCCGACACCCACGCTGGTCAGGGGAGAATTGCCCGCATCGTCCAGGAGAATTCCTCCAAAGACGTACGTCTTATCGGTGTACAGAATGCCTGGGAGTTGGCTATTGGTCGGCTTGCCCAGGCCATAGTTGCCTTTGAACCATGCGGCAGGCGGGTTGGCGAAGCTGGCCAAGCCTCCTGAACTCCAGCCGCCGCGTTCCCAGAAGAAACCGAAGCCGCCGCCTGCGATGTAGGCCGGAGCCAAGGTGGCGTTGACGTGGACATTTCTGTACGAAATGCTTACGACGTTGTTTCCGCCGCCGTCCTGGTCCTGGACGATATCAGCTTGATACGGGCGAAACGCCTGGAAGATGAGATCCTCCATGCTCCAGTTGCTCGAGGTGCCGGGTAGAGCATAGATGAACGGGTAGGCATTCCCTGACCAACTGCTGGTAGGCTCCATCGCGTAAAAATTTGTGATGTGCCCGAAGTTGGTTACACCCTTCAGCTTGAATTCACCGCGAGGAATGACGGAGCCATTCGCGACGATGGTAGCAGTCACCTGCATCTCGAGTTGGCCGCCGCCCACGGGACAGGCCGTCGAAAGATTTAGCGTGGAGTTGATGGGGAAAACCGCGCCTTCGTTGGGAATGTAGAGAATTCCTCCAGCCGAGGTCGAAGCCATGGCCGCGCAAGCCGCCGCGATATTCGGAACGTTGTCGTGAAATGTTTTCGCGCTGGAGACGGCCGTGGTGGCTGCGTTTCCGAGCGTGAGGCCTGTTGTGCCTCCGCCTGCGGAGATTTTGGTGCTTAACCATTGTGCGGAAGGCGCGGTCGGAGCTGTGGCCGCAACATCGCCATTTCCAATGTTCGAGGCCGTTACGGCAAAGCCATAATCGACAAATCCCCCATCCATGCCTTGCGTTACGCCCGCCAGCGTATAGTTCGCGGCATTCGCGGGCAGCGCGCAGGTCGTGGTGCAGCGATAGATGTAGGAGCGCATCACCGTGTAGTCCACTTCCGTCCACTGTACGAGGTTTTGCGCGACGGTTCGGAGCGTGCCTTGCATGATTCCCACGGGGTCGTCAAATGAAGAAAACTGGTCGAACGTGAACGTCGAACCGCTCGCGGTGACTAGTGTTGCCGTTCCTTCATAAGCCGAGAAGCCGCCTGTCGTACCCGCTTGAATTTCGACGAACGAACCAGGAGACAGATGATGCGCCGCGGTCGTAGTGCAGGTGACCACGCCAGATGTGCGCGTACACGAGGCAATGGTTCCCGCCGTGAATAGCCCTAGAGAAGACGCTCCCGTGGCTGTGCTCGCTGCAGAGCTGCACGCCGTGCGCCCGTTCGCAAAATCTTCGGCGACCACGCAATAGTTGTATGTCGTGGAGCCGGTTACGTTAACAGGACTGACAGCCACCCCGGTTGGCGTCGAAAGCGCGGTAGCCGGTCCCGCGCCGATAACCAGGATGCCTTGCCCGTTGGCAAAGTCCTGCGCAGAGGCAATCGTCAGAGAGGTCGAACCTGCGCCGATCGTGCCCGTAGTGCTTGGCTGCGTCCCGGTGTACTCGTATCCGCCGAACCGCATGATGTCGTAAGACGGATTCGGGCCTTTGGTGTGAAAGTCAGCGTCGATATTTTGCGCGGCGGTAAAAGTGTTGGAGACGTTAGTCTGCGCGCCATTGCCCGGACCCAGCGGACCAATTTCGGATCCGGTTTCGTCTTGATAGTAGAGGCGCTTATCAGTGGTTTTTGTATAGAGGTTTACCGTTCCAGCGCCAGGCGCGCCCGGAGGCGTGCCTTGATTATTGAGAGTTAGTGTGCCGCTGGCGAGAGAGCCGAGCACCGTGGTGTTGCCGGATACCGTGAGGTTGCCGCCGAGGCTCAGCGAGAAGGCGCTGACCGCGCCGCTGAATGTTGGAGAAGCGGGATCGTTGGGCAGGACCACGTTGGGAAGCTGTTTAGTCGTGATGCCCGGCCCGGAGATTTCGATTTCGTATTTTCCGGGCGCCGCGTAGAAGGAATAGTTTCCCAGGCCGTCTGTCGTTGTGGGATTGGAGAGCGCTTGCGTCAGACCAATATCCGAGTAAATCAGAGCCAGGGGCGTGCAAGGCTGCCCGGAAACGGGCATGGCGCAGACGCGCACCGTTGCTCCGGCAAGCGGGATGCCGCGCGTATTGAAGACGATGTCGTCCTTGCGCGTGCCCTGCGCGTGCGCTGGCCCGACTGTTCCAGGAAGGAAGTGCAGCGCAAGCGCCAGCATTGCCCAGGAGGGCCCCATAGAAGTTTTTGATCGCATCATTCCAGTGCCTTTAAGATATGACTCTTGGAAGTTCCGCTTGTGCGGAGCGTCCTGGATTTCAATGTCAGCTAAGAACTTCACGCAGCTGACCTATTCTTGCCACGCATTGCACGAGGCGAGGAAAGAGTTGGCTGCGTCGGAGATGCCCGGTACCCGATTTCTCCGTAGACCAAGTTCTTTGGTCTCGACCAAGTGATTAGACCTACGACGACGGCCAAGAAGACTAGAATAGAGCCGGCTCCAACAAACAGCTCAAACCTGTCCTTTGGGTCCAGTAGGAAGACACCCAACGTTGCCAGCGTGACAATCGCTGTGATCAAACGAAGAAAGAATGACAAGGGGGTCTTTACCTCTTTTGCGGAAAATAGAGACAGTATTTTCTTAGCAGACTTAAGCAACCAATGAGGTTCGTGATTCACTTTGCCCCCCAGACCACCGCCGGGCAAGTGATCTGTGAAATTCCATGCTACTGCAACTTGCGGGCGGTGATGGTGACTTGCACGACGTCGGTGGTGACGCTGGCGGGATATGCGCCAGCGGTGAGCTCGGTGCCGCCGCCGGTGAAGGCTTTGAGCTTCCAGTTGTTTAGGGCGTTTCCCTGCACCGGCACGTAATAGCCGGCATTGCCGTTCTGGCTGTCGGCAAAAACCTGGATGATTTGCGTGCTGGGCAACTTGTCCGCGACCGTGGTGAAGTCCAGCGTGTCGCCACCGGTCGGGTAGCTGCCTGAAAACGTCAGCGCCGCGATGGCGTAGAACAAGTTGCTGCCCGAGCCGTCTTCGTTGCTCGGCAAAAGCGTGATGGTGATTGGCATGATTGGCTCCAAGTGGAATTCGAGATCAGAGGATCCGAGGTAAAGGAATTAAATGAAGTAAAGGAGGAAAAGGAACGGAAGCGTCTTACAGTTCCAAGTTAATGGACTGAGGGTCGATGTTGTCCTTTACTTCCTCTACCTCCTGAACTTCCTTTACTTCCGTGTTTAGAATGGCGTGTAGCCGCTACGCGAAGAAAACGGCCGGCGGCGGCGCGCGGATTGTTGCTCGCGGCGGACAGCTTCGCTGACGAGATCTTCGATCGCGTCCGCTGCGGCGTCGTCCCATTTTTCGGCGAGCGGGCTGCCCCGCGCCCAGCCGGCGAGGGCCGCGGTCGCGTAGGCAATGGCTTCCTGCGCGTTGCGCACCAGGACCGGCGAACTGGCGTCCGTAAAGTCGGGATAGGCTTTGGCGTAGCGGAGGCGAATCTGTGTGTCTTGTGTTGCGCCGAGGAAATAAATTCCGTCCGCGCGCCACTCCCAGACGCTTAATGTAACGTCCTGCACGCGCGAAGGCAGGCCGCCGTGCTGCGTGAGGTCCACCATCTCGAGAAAATCGTCCGTCGAGCCGTTGGGCCGCTCCCAGATTTTTATCGGGACGAGGAGATCCGTGGGCAATTGGTTTGGCGGCGCGGTGGCGTCGGTGACGGAAACTTGCAGGGACGTTTCCGTTTGGACGACGGCTGGCACAACCAGCAACGCGTCATCCTGGATAAATCCGCCGCCGCCCGCGTTTCCCAGCGCGCGCTGAAGCTTGCGGTACGCCGAATTGGCGTACGGCAGCAGCACTGTGTCCGTGAACAGGTTTCCTTGTGCGTCGTTCAACAGTGACCGCACCAGCGACGTGATCTGTCCCGCCGAGTTGTACGCGCTTGATCCTACGACTGGCATGTTTAGATCCTGGTGGGACAGGCATTCTTGCCTGTCGCCGTGTTCCTTTTCCGCGTATCAAAGAGACAGACAGGAATGTCTGTCCCACTCTTGTCTGTGACCTGTCAGGCGGCTGGCAGGGGCGACTTTTGCAGGTATGCCGCAACACCGATCACGGCGTTGATCGAGGCAGCCGCCATGGCGATGCGCAGTGTCGCGCCTGTCCCCGATTGCAAATTAAAATGTTGTGGATCAATTCCCACGGCTGCAAAGCCGGTGAGCACGCCGCCTGCACCGCCGCTGATCGCCGCGGCAACGACACCTTTTATCCAAAGTTCAAATTGCTTTAGTTCAAGTTGCTTCATGGGCTAGGCCACCGTGACGAAGGCCTGTTTGTGAAACGCCGGGACGGCATCGTCGAGCTGGTCGTAGGCCCACGTTTCATAGCTGCGTTCTTCGCGCTGGGCTCGACTATCGAGAGAGCGCTTCTTAAGCGAGC
>JBGPLB010000089.1:0-19323 GCA_041486245.1 Candidatus Acidiferrum sp. | reverse complement strand
CTTGGCGGAAGAATTGTTACAAAAAGTTACGTTCTTAGTAGGGGAGAGCCCATCGCTAAAAATCCACACCCAACTCTTCCTCGGCTCCCAATCCCGGCGGTTCCGCCCTCCACAACCCTACTTGGGCTTCAACGTCTCATTGACACTGACCGTACCGCCTTCACTGGCTTGCACCGTTCTCTTCCCCTGCTGATACCCCGAAAGCCTGACGGTCACAGTATGAAGTCCAGCGGGCATTTGCACGCGCGCCGGCGTGGTTTGTCCCGTCGTTGTTCCATCCACAAAGATCTCCTCGCCCTTTGGTGTCGTATCGACCTGCGCCCACGCAATGCGAGCATTCAGCTCCAAATTCAGCTGCGTCTGGATGTTGTCCTTCACCTGCACCTTTCCCGCATACGCTTCGTATCCGGGCAGGCGCACCACCAGGTTGTACTGCCCCGGGGCAAGCGGCAAAGTCACGGGGGTCTGGCCGGACTGCTTGGCTCCGTTAATGAAGACTTCCGCCCCAGGCGGACGGCTTGTCAAGTACAACCCTTTCGCAAGCGATTCGAGGGTGGCCTTCTGATCGATGACACTCCCCGCCTTCACTTGCAGCGCGGTCTGCATCGGCTGGTAGCCCTCTTTCTCAACTTCAAGGCTGTACTGCGCAGGTTCAAGATCATTGAAGCTGCAGGGCGTCTGGCATTGATTCAAAGTGCGTCCCGCGGAGCCGCGCAGAATTGCGGTCGCTCCAATGAGATCGGTCACGACGTGAATCGCACCGAGGCCCCCCGACGGAACCGGGTGCCCTCCGCCTCCCGCATGTCCCTTATCCGCTGTTGGCGCATCTTCATACTCGATGTGATCCACCACTCGTACGTTTGAGGGCGCGTCACGCAAAAATTTCAGCAGCAGGCCATGTTCCGTGGGGTGCAGTTTGCCCGAGAGAACAAGCGTGTTTCCGATGGCTTGCACCTTGGCGCGTCCCGCCAAACCTCTTTCTGAGATGGCTTCTTCAATTCGCCCCTTGTACTCGGATGCCTGCGGACTCACAACCAGCTCGCCTTTCTTCGGAGCGGGCTTTTCTGAACTTGGTTCTGCAGCCTTTTTTCCTGGAGAGGCCACGTCGGGGTTCGGCACTGCTGGTGTTTCGGTCCCGGCAGAACTACCCACTGAACCGTTCGCACCGTTGTCTGTTGACTCCGGAGCCGCTGTGGAAGCGCTGTCGGCGGGCTTTTGCGCCGCGTTTATCTTGCGAGCATCTTCGAACACCGGCCGCAGTTTTTGAACTCCATAAGCGATCACGCCGAGAAGAATCAAAGCGATGAAAATGCTACCGATGATGCTCTTCTTTTTTGGCTGTTCAGCTTGTATCGGAGCGATGTGCCCAGTGCGGCGCACGACCGGTGTCTGTGTCGGACTGGATGCTCTGACATTCAGCGACCGAGTCGTTGCCATGGTCATCGGATCTTCGGCGTGATTGTGCCTGCCGCCTTGCGCTCCAACGCCCATGCCAGCGAGCGGCAGTGTCGCGTTCGGCGCTCCCGGGCCGCCGACCATCATGGTTTTATCCGGACTCCCGCCCGGCGCGAAACTGCGATAGCTCCGCAAGTCTTCGAGCATTTCCCGGCAGCTTTGGTAGCGTGCTTCCGGTTCCTTGGCCAGCGCCTTCATTACCACGGCGCTAATCCCCGGATGGATCGAAGGGTCAATCTGCCGCGGCGGAACCGGCTCCTCGTTCACAATCTTGTAGATAACTGTCGTGATGTTCTGCCCGGGAAACGGTTTCTCGCCGGTCACCATTTCATAGAGCATCACGCCCAGCGAGAAAATGTCGCTCCGCCCGTCGACGGCCCGGCCCTTCACCTGTTCCGGAGACATGTAGCTCGGCGTGCCCATCACGTGCGCGGTCTGTTGCATCGTGCCGAATTGCAAAATTTTCGCCGTGCCGAAGTCCGTGACCTTCACGGTATCGTCCGCCGTGAGCATAATGTTGGCCGGCTTGATGTCCCGGTGAACCACACTTCGTTCGTGCGCAAACTGCAGCGCGCCGCAAGTCTGTTCCATGATGCGCAGTATTCGAGGCAGCGCGAATGCCTGGCCACCGTCCAGGTGCGCCTGCAAGCTCTTGCCTTCCACCAGCTCCATGGTGATGTAGTACAGGCCGTCTTCTTCGCCTGCGTCAAACACCACCACGATGTTTGGGTGCGTCAGCAAACCCGCTGCACGGGCTTCCGTCTGAAACCGCGTCAGCAACTCCGGCCGCGAGAGCCCCGTGCCCTCTTCGCTCAATTTGATCGTTTTTACAGCGACTGTGCGCCCAATGACCGGATCCGTGGCCTTGTACACCACACCCATCGCGCCGCGGCCGAGTTCGCCGGTAATTTCGTAACGTCCAGCCTTCAATTCTGTCGTCATCGCCCCGTTCGACTTTCCATCCACCACAACCGCCGCGAACCGCAGACCAGGCTCTCTTATCTAACGATTGAATTAAATAAAATTATAACCAGTTAGTTAAATTCGAGCCTTTGCCTCAAAAAGCGAACTAGATGCCGTCTGGGCATGGCCTTAGCCGGAAACGGCAGGGCTAAATGGGGCCAGTTACCGCTTGCTGAAACACGGGAAACACGTCTGCTGACACCCGGACGCCCTATCCTGCACAGTACCCACTAAGATTTCAGTTGGTCAATCTAACCGGGGTACCAGTGTTTCGCACTCGACACGTAGGTGCCCCGGCAGACAAAGCACTTAGCTGGCATTCGTCTCGGAGCCAATTCTTAAACCCCTTTCTAGCAGTGACTTAGGGTCTCGGCATCCCTTCGCCGGGCGCCATGTTCCGCTCCGGCATCGGCACGTTCGTTTCCCTGATTGGCCGGTCCACGTCGCCCGGCCGCGCAGGCGCTTCGAGTCCGTCGGTGAGCAAATAGCCCTGCAGGGCCAAGCCGTTGGTCCATACGCCTTCCAGTGCCGCGATGTAGCCGATCTGCAGTTCGAAGAGTTTTCGCTGCGCCTCCAGCACGCGAGGATAGGACGCCAGCATCTGTCCGTACTTATCCACCAGCAGGCTGTAGGCTTTCTTGGCGTGCGGCAAAATCCCGTCGCGATACTCAACAGCCATCAACTTTGCATTCGAATACTCATCAACCACTGTGGCGGCACGCTCCCGCAACGTAAGTGCCACGCGAGTCCTTTCCTGTTGTGCCCGGTCAATGTCTGCGCGCGCCACGGCGATGTTTCCCTGGTTGCGGTTGAATAGCGGGAGTTCAACACTGGCCTCCGCCAACCCTTCCCAACCTTTAGCCCACGGCACGCTTCCCAAAGTTTCGTGGTTGTACTCCAGTCCCGCGCGAACCTGGACGTCGGGAAAGGGTTCGCTCTTCGCCCGCGCCAACACTGCCTGTGCGCGGCCCGCCGAGACTTCCGCGATCTGCACGGCGGGGCTGTGCTTCGCGATGGCTTCGACGGCTTCTTCTTCGTTCAGTTCCGGCCAGCCCCTCTCAAGGTCGCCCGCCACCGTCGCTATCGGCATATTCGGCTGCCCGATCACTGCTGCCAGCGAGCGCCATTCTTCGCGCAAAGTGTTCTCTTGCATCCGCGCGGCCATGCGCATCCGTTTCGCCTCTACTTCCGCTTCGAGCACTTCGGATTCATCGGCCTGTCCGGTGTTCATCAACTCCCGCTGCGTTTGGGCCGCATTCTCCGCAATCTTCGCCAAATCGCGCCGCGCATCGAGCCACTCCTGCGCCGCGAGAACACGCAGGAAGGCCATCTTCACCGCGGTCTCGACGCGTGTCTGTTGCTCTTGCGCTTCAATCTCCGCCAGTTTTGCCTCTGCGCCAAAGACCGCGCGGCTCTTTCCCAGTTTTCCGCCCATCACAATCGTTTGCTGAACAAAAAATCCCTGCTTGCCTCCGCCCACCGAGCCGCCTCGAATCTCATCGCCGGTATAACCCACAGAAGGATTCGGGTAGAGACCCGCTTGCTGCTGCCGCGCCTTCGCCGCACGGATTTCCGCTTCCGCTTGCCGCAGCGTGGGATTCGTCTCCCCGGCCATTTTTTCCGCCTGCTCGAGCGTGACAACTTGTGCGCCCGCACGTTCCTGCGCCCGCCCCATCTGCGGATATTCGGGCTTCACCAGCGGAACGTCTCCATGCTGATGCTGCATTGGTTCCTGCATAACCATTCCCGGCGGCATCTTCGCCCCTTGCTGTCCAGTCTTTTCTTGCGCTCGTCCCACCGAACCAAGCGTTATCGCACCTGCCAGAAAAGCGGTGCTAAATTTCAGTGCCAGTGTCATGTTCGTCCTCTTCCTTCGCCGTGCCTTCTGTGCGCTGTGTTTCGCATTCCCCTGCTGCCTCATGTCACGACTCATGATGGTGGTCCTCTTTAACGCCCGGGCTGCCGGCTTTAATCCGCGCCATCATCTCTTCGTACTCCTTGTCTGGCAGCACGCGTACCAGAGTCATCATCCCCATCATCCCCGCGCTCCAGTTCGGCGGCAGGCCGAACGTTTCCGGCTTTGCTACGGCTTCATCCATGCCCATTTCCATGAAGGCGTCCTGAGGGAACCCCGGCACGCTGCTGGCATTCGCGGCGATCGGAGAGTGATGGAAGTGTTCGAAGGGCACGCTTTTTGCGAGCGTTTCCATCTGGCTCATCGCTTGCGCATCGGTCAAACCGGCTGTCTCGATCGCCCGGCCGCCCAAAAGATCCATCATGCTGTTCATCATGTGATGGGGCAGGTGGCAATGCAGCATCCACGCTCCCGGATATTTCGCGTCAAATTCCACCACGCGCGCCTGCGCCACGCCCACCAGCACCGTATTCATCGGATACCAGGTCGATTCCGGCGCGCGTCCCCCTTCCGTTCCGGTCATAACGAATTGATTCCCATGCAGATGAATCGGATGGTGGTCCATCCCCATATTAATGATGCGCAACCGCACGCGGCTCCCGAGCCGCGCGATCATCGGGGTGATCGACGGGGCCGACACGCCGTTAAACGTCAGCCAGTTGTATTCCATCGCCGCGGTGTTCGGCACGCGGTTGTTCGGCAAAATGGCCCACTCCTGCAAGATCAAGCCAAAATCGTGATCGGCGCGCGGTTTGTAGCTTTTTTCCGGATGGGCCACAAAAAATCCAATCATCCCCATCATTTCCTGCATCGCGCCATGCGAGTGATAAAAAAACGTACCTTCCTGATGGACCGTGAATTCGTAGACGTATTTTTCTCCCGGCGCTATCGGCTTCTGGCTGATCCAGGGCACGCCGTCCTGATCGATGGGAACTTCCAGACCGTGCCAATGAATCGAGGTGGCTTCCGGCAAATTGTTTTCGAAGACCACGCGAACGCGGTCGCCCTGCCGCACTTGAATCGTCGGCCCCGGGAGACTCCCGTTGTAGCCCCATGCTTCGATGTTTTTGAACGGCGCGATTTTTCGTTTCACCGGCTCGGCGATCAGGTTGAAAACTTTCACGCCGCCATCCATTTCGAACGGCAAGTTCGCCACGTCCGGCGTAACCATCGCCAAATACGGATCTGGCCCCGCTGGCGCCAATTCCTTTTTCTTGTGGTTGCCGTACGGACTGTGGTGGCGCCCCTGCTCGATCTCGCGCGCTGATTGCGAATCATTCGGCGGGATGTTTCCGCGCATGGCGTCCGTCAGTCCAAGAAAACCGGCGCCGAAAAACGCCGCATCCTGAAAAAATCTTCTTCTCGTGCCGCTCATTCCTGCCTCCACGAATTGCTGTTCAAATTGTGCTTGAAATGGACTAGCTAATCTCACCGCTTTCGCGCCGAGTCGAAGCCCTCGCCGCGAAATCGCCGAACGGGTGCCGCTTGGATAGAGAACTTCTTTGGGTGGTTGGAAATGCGAGATATTTCAGATGCGAAGTATGGCGGTCCGCCATGGAGACACTGCCGAGTTTGACGAAACACTAGACGTGTCCCGCCACCCAGGCCTTGCGGCTAATCCGGTGAGCCAATTTTCTGTGGAGGCATTGACGAGCATTGGCGCGTGAGCGCTCGAAACTCTTCGCGAAAGCGAGGTTTGTTCATCGGATTTGACCAGCACTGCCGAGGAGTCGGGTGCTCCGCAAGCCTTGCGCGGCGCTATGAACTGCTCGCTGCCACCCGCCCCCATGCTTGCCATCTCGTGACACTGCTCTTGAGACGCGCCTGGCGAACAACTTCGTGCCGCGCAGAGCGACGCACATATTGGCGCAACCAACAAGGCCAGCACGGTCACCAGTGCAAGAGCGATTGTGTTTACGGTGCGGGAATGAACTGAAATCGTTCCGCTCATTATCTCAACTTTACGCTACGCCGCCATGGTCCAACCGTCAATTCTCATTCCGCCGTTTGTGTCTTTTTTCCCCGGACATTCTTCTTCGTCTAATATCCATGCCCATTCGAATCGCTATCCACTTCCACTTTCCCAGCAAACTGTACGAATTGCTTTGGATTCTTTCAATCGCAAGAGAAATTCTGGTGGGGCTGGGGAGATTCGAACTCCCGACAAACGGTTTAGGAAACCGTTGCTCTATCCATCTGAGCTACAGCCCCACTCTTTCACATTGTAATACGTTCTGCGCGGTTCGCGTCCACGCCGTTCGCTTGCAAGATCTCGAAGTTCTGTGGGCACCGACCGTTGCCGTTCGCAGAGTTGCGTCTGCTTACGGCTGCAAACCGGGAGCTACTTTTGCAATTCGCAGCCTCTTGAAAATTGTGGGCCAGTATTCCTTAAGCAGGTTGTTCGCCGCGCCGAATCCGATTCGATAGCCGTAGCGCTCGAAAGTCTTTCCAACTGTTCGCTCGGAATCCGGAAGATAGGTATTCGCCAGGCTCTCCGCCGCCAGCGGTCCCAATGTTCCGGGCCAGTTAAACGTTTCGCTTCCCGCATCCGTTCGGATAATCAACGCGCGCCGCAGCGCGTGTCCCGCTCTTGCGGCAAACTCGCCATTCAGACGCACAAAGTATCGCGGATCTTCATGCAGCAACGCCGGCAACAAAAACGTCCCGAAAAAATGGCTGGAAGCGCCGCTGGCCATCGACGAGCCGAATCGTTTTCCAAATCCTTCGCCGCCCTGCCCGTAACCCGCCAGCGTGCCACGCGCTTCGCTGATTCCCGCTCCGGCGGCAGAACTGAGAATCTGGGGAGGAGATATGCTCTTGTCCAGGAACAGCTCAAATTTCTGGAGTGAAGTCAGCGATCCCGGCGTTGTCGCCAACTCGGGATAAAAGAAGGACTTTCTCGTGATCAACCCCATCGGCGTCTGCCAGATGTTTTTATCCTGTTTCTGCGCCGCATCATTCTGATCTTGCTTCGGCGCCGGCGCATCGGGCAGCGTCGCCGCATCCGGCTTCTGCTGCGCCATCGCTCCCTGGCTGGCGAAAAGGGTCAACGCCGCCAGCAGAACCTGAGATCTTATGTGCATCGCTGCAATCTTAGCATGCGCCCTGCGATGCTCGTTTGCATCCGATTATTGACCTCTCACCGTGCTATCATCATTTCCACTCCGTCACCCAGCCCTGCCGAATTGGAGACTGTTATGAATCGCACCCTACGCATCGTTGCTATCGTCGTCGCGGTATTGATCGTCCTTCTTGTGGTAGCGCCATTTCTGATTCCCGTCGACAAATTCCGTCCCACCATCGAGGAGAAGGCTTCGCAGGCGCTGGGACGCAATGTGCAACTTGGCAACCTGAGTCTTTCCCTGTTCAGCGGCTCGCTCTCCGCGGAGACTCTTTCCATTGGCGACGATCCCAAGTTCAGCAAATCGGCGTTCCTCACGGCCAAGTCGCTGAAAGTCGGCGTCGAGATTATGCCGCTCATCTTCAGCAAGACTCTCAATGTCACCGGCATCACCATTGACAGCCCGGAAGTCACTCTTCTTCACAATCCGGCGGGCGATTGGAACTATTCCTCTCTCGGCGGCGCTTCCGCAAAGTCTTCCAAGTCTGCAACCTCGCCCGCCGATCTGTCCGTCCAAAAATTTACGCTCAAGGACGGCCGCATCATTGTGGGTTCCACGAGTTCTCAGAAGCGCAGCACCTACGACCATGTGAGCATCGTGGCTTCTAACTTTTCCATGACTTCCAAGTTTCCCGTAACTGTGACGGCCGATCTTCCTGCCGGCGGAAAACTTAAGCTCGACGGAACCGCCGGTCCCATCGACCAGGAAGACGCTTCGCTCACTCCTCTCAATGCCAAGCTGGAGATCACCTCCCTCGATCTCGCCTCCACCGGTTTCGTCGATTCCTCCGCCGGGCTCGGCGGCCTTCTCGATCTCAGCGCCGATCTCTCCTCGCAGAATGGCGAAGCGGAAACCAAGGGCAACGTCAAGATCTCAAAGGCGCTCTTTATTGCTGGCGGCTCCGCCGCCGGCGTTCCCGTGACTGTCGATTTCGATTCCAAATACAATCTGCGCAAGAACACAGGAGTGTTAAATCCCTCGACGCTCAAAATCGGCAGCGCTGCCGCGCATCTTACTGGCACGTATAACACGGCGGGAGAGGCAACCGTCGTGAACATCAAGCTCGACGCCAAGGACATGCCGGCAAAAGATCTGCAGGCATTTCTCCCCGCGCTCGGCATCATTCTTCCGAAGGGAACTGCTCTTCAAGCGGGTTCGCTCAACGCCGATCTGAATCTAGCAGGCCCATTGAACAAGCTGATTACTAGCGGGAACGTCGGTCTCTTCAACGGAAAGCTCGCGGGCTTCGATCTTGGCTCGAAAATGAGTTCGATTGCCTCGCTGGCGGGTATCAAGAGCGGTAAGGATCTGGACATTGAGAAGCTCACCACCAATCTCCGCATGGCGCCCAATGGTCTTCAGGCGGAAAATTTCCTCGCCGTTGTTCCGACGGTCGGAAATCTTTCCGGGGCGGGTACGGTCGACTCCAAGAACAACCTTGATTTCAAAATGGTCGCCGCGCTTACGAGCACGCTCGGCGCCGCCGGAAGCCCAGTCTCTAACCTTGGCGGCCTTCTTGGCAAAGCCTCCGGTGGCGGTAGCGGTGGCGGCTGCAAGAGCGGGACCACAGTGCCTTTCCTGATTCAAGGCACGACCGCCGATCCGAAATTTATTCCCGACGTCGGCGGCCTGGCCGCCGGCTTGCTCAAGTCACAACTCGGCTGCGCCGGCGGACTCGGCTCCACAGCCGCAAAAGGAGCACCGCAAACTCCTGCCGACGCCATAAACAGCCTCGGCGGCCTGTTCAAAAAGAAAAAGCCGCCGCAGTAGCTGGACCAGTGGCAAGAAGAGAGCAGCGACAATCGGAGAGTGGAGCGAAAACTTAGTTTTGTTTTTGGGTAGCGTTGGAGGATTTCCAGGGATTATTCGTACCGCAGCGCCACCATGGGATCGACCCGCATTGCGCGCTGCGCCGGTACCCATGCCCCCGCAATTGCAACAGCCGTCAGCAGCACGGCCGCAAATGTGTAGGTGAGGGCGTCGGTTCGGGGCACGCCATAGAGGTAGATTCCCGATCCGCTCCAACCGATGGGGCCGGTCGGAAAGAATCGCGTCAGCGCAAATGCCCCGAGCGTGCCTGACGCCAGGCCCGCGAAAGTGACCGCTAGTGTTTCACGCAACACCAGTCTGGCAATTTCACTGGGGGCCGCCCCGAGTGCAACGCGAATGCCGATTTCTCGCGTCCGCTCCGAGACGGAATACGAGGTCACTCCGAAAACGCCAACGATGGCCAGTATTAGCGCCAGGCTGCCAAAGGAAGCGAGCAGCGTGATCAGTGGCCGGCGCAGGGTAAGCGACTCGGAATCGTGAATCTGCTGTTGCATGCTGTCCAATTGCCAGTCGAGCTGCGGGTCCACCGGAGAAAGCTGATTGCTAAGCTGCCGCGCTACGCTGGCCATGTCGCTCGTAGCGCGAACGCGGACCGCCAGGCTCCAAGCTCCGCCAGGCAGCGTTTGCGCAAGCGGGAAGTACGCCAGGGGTTTTGAATCTTCCTCTGGATTGCGCTGACAGAAATCGGAGACTACACCCACGATCTCCCTCCAAGCCGTGGGCGAATCGGCAGATGAAATGTGATAGCCGATGGGGCTTGTGTTCGGAAAATACTGCCTCGCGAAGGTTTGATTTATGATTGCAACCGGACTCGATTCTGGGTTGTCTGAATCGCGGAATGACCGGCCGGCAACCATCGGGGTCTTCAAAGTTGAGAAATATTGGGAACTCACCGAGAGATACCATATTTCCTCTTCAACAGGGGCCGTCTTCAAGGAAGGAAGCTCAATCCTGAGCCGCGCGCTCTCCGCACCTTCCATGGGAAGAGAGTCGACGGCACCCACTGATTCGACTCCCGGCATCGAACGCGTGAGCTCGAGCGCATCGCGTATCAAGCGAGCTCGAGCGGCGGGGCTCGCGTAGCGCGACGCCGAGGGAGTGACAGTGGCCGTCAAAACATTCCGCGGGTCATACCCCAGAGGCGAGGTTTCCACGTGCCACAGACTGCGCAGCAACAGGCCGAAGCCCACGAGCAGGACCATGCCGAGCGCGATCTGGCAAACGACCAGAAGATTTCGCGACCGCCGAGATCTCGATACGCCGGCCGCGCTCTGAGCCGCATCTTTCAGACTATCATTCAAGTTCACGCGAGTTGAGCTCAGCGCCGGAATCATGCCAAAAACCAAAGCGCTCACAAGCGAAATTCCCAAACTGACTGTAAGAACGCGCGCATCGATTTCCAGGAACGTCCCGTTCGGAATCATGCCCGTCGCGGCCTTGGTGATGCTCTCCTCGGACCATCGCGCAACGACCAAGCCGAGAGTTCCACCGCAAAGGAACAGAAGGGTGCTCTCGGTCAGGAGCTGACGAATCATCCGTCCACGCGAACAGCCAAGCGCCGCGCGCACTGCCACTTCCCTATGGCGCTTCACGCCCCGAGCCAGAAGCAAGCTTGCGACATTTGCACAAGCGATCAGAAGCACTACTCCCGCAGCGCCGGCCATTATCCATAAGCCGCGCCGAGCATTTTGCCTTGTCGGGCCGGGGTGCCGGAACTCTTCCGAGAAATCCTCAACCACCAAATGACCACTCTGATCGGCCGGAGCACTGGGACTCCTTAGCCGTTGCCCGATCACTTCGGTTTCCGAGCGCGCTTGAGCCAAAGTCACTCCTGGCTTCAGGCGCGCCACGATCTGCACCCTGACACTTCCGGCCCTCGGTTTTCCTTGGATTGCGTACGAATCGAGAACAAGGGGCACAAAGATCTCAATGTTTGCATAATAGGATCCCAACGACCGGGGAAGTACGCCAACAACGGTGACCGCGCGCCGGTTCAAGACAATTTGTTTTCCGACCATGCGCGGGTCGCCGTGAAATCGAGTTCGCCAGCAGCCATAGGAAAGAATCACGACGGCATCTCGGCCAGCGATCTGCTCCTGATCGAAAAAGTTCCGGCCGAGGAACGGTTGGACTCCGAGGGTGGGTAGCCAGTTCGGGGTTACCAGAAGCCCCAGCAGGTTTCGCGAAGTGGAATTATCGCTGCTGTAGGAAAAATCAGCCCATCCGATTCCCGCGATTTGCTCGAACGCAGCACTGTATTGCCGCAACGCCAAATATTCGGTTGGGGAAGGCGTGTGAAGGTCTCCCCCGGCGTCGGTCGTCCAGACGTGGACCAGCCGCTGCGATTCCTGGAAGGGAAACGCTCGCAAGAATGCGGAGTCCACCAAGCCGAAAATCGCAGCGTTTGCACCTATGCCGAGGGCCAGAGTAAGGACGGCAACCGTCGTGAATCCCGGATTCTTTCGAAGGACCCGAAAGCCATAGCGAATATCAGCGATAAAACTTTCAATCGAGGGCCATTGCCAGACTTCGCGGCTGTCGTTTTCAATCAGTGTGACGTTGCCGAATTGGCGGCGTGCGGCATGTGCCGCCTCTTTTCTGGACAGACCGCCCGCAACCAACTCCTCGATTTTTTCTTCGAGATGTTGCTGGATCTCGCCGGATAGATCACCGTAGAGGCGCCGACGTGAGAAAAGTTGTTTGAGCCAGTTCATGATTCACCTTCGGCTACGAAGCGCGTGGCGTCTTAGAATGTTTGCCCAGGGCTGTCAGCATAAACATGAGACCCATCATTCGTATCTGAGTGCAACTATGGGATCGACGCGCGTGGCGCGGCGGGCGGGGATGTAGCACGCAGCCATGCCTACACCCAGGACGAGGGCTGCGACGCCAGCAAAAGTAAGCGGGTCGCCCGCATGGACGCCGAAAAGCAAACCAGTAAGCAGACGCGATAGCGCGAACGAGGCTGCGAGACCGATGACAATCCCGAGGAGGGCCAGGGTGGCGCCCTGGCGCAGGATCATTCGCAGAATGTTTTTTTTCTGCGCACCCAGAGCTACACGGATGCCGATTTCATTGGTGCGCTGACTGACCGAGTAAGCCATGACGCCGTAGATGCCGATCATGGCCAAAACCAGACCCAGGGCAGCAAAGGAGCCAAATAACGCGGCACGAAAGCGCGAGCCAGCGACGGAGTCATACAGCAATTGGTCCATGGTGCGGACGCGGGCGAGGGGGAGTTGGTTGTCAAGGGACCAGACTGCGGATTGGAGAGTCGAGGCTGATTGCTCGGTCATCGCGGTGCCGCGGACAGTGATATAGAGCGAACGGACGAACCAGGGGCACCAGCCGGAATCAAAATAGGGAACGTACATCGTTGCCTGGTCCTTTTCGCCGAGCCCTTCGTACTTCACATTGCCAACGACGCCGACGATGGTTTCCCAGTCCGCCTTGGGATTGGCTTCTCCCGTCTGAACTCTTTTCCCGATGGGATCCTGCTGTGGAAAATAACGCTGGGCCATGTTTTGGTTGATGATCAAGACGTGCGTGCCAGCCGCGCGGTCCGCTTCGGAGAAATATCGCCCGCGAAGAAGTGGAACGCCCAGCGTGCTGAAGTAACCGTCGCTGATGGGAATTTCCGGGACGGCCGGAGCGGGTTCTCCGGGAGCGTCGGAGCGGCCTTCGATGTGAAATGGATTCGTGAGTTCCAGAAGGTTGGGCGGCAAGCTGAGAGAAATGGCGGCGTTTTCGATTCCTGGAGAAGTTTTGAGGCGTGCCAGAAGCTGCTCATAAAATGAGACGACTTGCTGGGCCTTCCCGTATCGTTCGTCGGGAAGTGAAATAAGCGCAGTGAGAATATGCGCGGAGTTAAAGCCGGGACTGACCGACTGGAGTTCGAAGAGCGTTCGAATAAGCAGGCCAGCTCCCGTTAAGACAACGAGAGCCAATGCGAATTCTGCGACTACGAGAGCGCTGTGAGCGTGGCGCGTGGCAGGGCTAGCTGAGAGAGTGCGGCCCCCGCTCTTCAAGGAATCACCAGGCGACGAACGGGAGACACGCAGAGCGGGAACGAGACCGAAAAGTAGGCCAGTCACGATGGCGACGGCAGCGGTGAAGAGAAGAACTCGGCCGTCCACGCTGATGGCTTCCATGCGTGGAAGAACGTCTGGAGCGAATACGAGCATGGCGCGGACCCCGTAGTAGGCGACAGCGAGACCTAGACCGCTTCCGAGTATCGCGAGCGTCAGACTTTCCGTAAGAAGCTGAGTGACCAGGCGGGCTCGGCCAGCCCCGAGGGCCGTGCGAACGGCCATTTCACGGGCGCGCAAGCCAGCACGCGAGAGCTGCAAGTTCGCTACGTTGACGATGGCGATGAGCAGGACGAATCCGACGGCACCGAGAAGAATCAGCAACCCGTTGCTTACGTCCCCAACGAAAAGCTCTTTCAGGGGAACGGCGATCGCGTCATTATCATCTGAAAGCGGAAACTGATCGCGGAGCTGTCTGGCGATGCGCGTGGCCTCGGCGGAGGCCTGCGCTACGGAGATGCCTGGTTTTAAGCGCCCGATGGAAACGAGCCAATACGGGGGCCGTTGATGAGCAGGTTCAAGCTGGAGCACGGGCCACAAATCGCTGTGAGGACCAAATTGAAAATCGAGCGGCAAAACGCCGACGATGGAGTAGCTCCTGCCGTCGAGCAAGAGGGAGCGGCCGACGGCGCCGGGCTCAGCGTGAAGAAACTCTTCCCAGAAATGATGACTTACGACGACGGCGAGAGGGCCACCGGGTTTTCCTTCGTTTGGAAGAAACGCGCGGCCGAGGACTGGTTTGACGCCCAGCACGGAGAAAAAATCGGCGGTGGCGGATGTTCCGGGAATCATCTGTGGAGCGCCGAAGCCAGCCAGCGTAAATCCAAGCCTGGATGATGAAAAGGCGGCAACGTGCTCGAAGGCTTGCTGGCGTTGATCGAGAGCCTGAAAATCGGCGTTGCCCATTACGCCGCGGTCTTGTCCTCCGCCGTGAAGAAAGATGCCCACGAGGCGCTCGGAGTGAGTGTAGGGAAGCGGCTTCAGAAGGACGCCGTTCACAACGGAAAAGATGGCGGTGTTGGCGCCGATGCCGAGCGCGAGGGTGAGAACGGTAATGCATGTGAAGCCGGGATTTTTGCGGAGCGTGCGCAGGGAGTAGCGGACGTCCAGGAGGAGATCCTCGAGTGAGGGCCAGCGCCAGACTTCGCGGCTGTCTTGTTCAACTAGCGTGACATTGCCGAATTGGTGGCGGGCGGCGGCGGTGGCTTCTTTTCTGGACATGCCGCTGGAGACGAGTTCCTCGATTTTTTCTTCGAGGTGTTGCTGGATCTCGCCGGAGAGATCGTCGTAGAGGCGGCTGCGCCAAAATAGTTGTTTCAGCCAGTTCATGATTTTCATGATTCACCCGGTGCTAAGAAAGATGTAACGCTTTCGAACATGCTTGCCGCGCGGTCACTCGCACTGCAACTCGACTATGAAGAGCTCCGGGCTCTCGCCGGCCGTCTCGAGGCGTCATTTCCATCGCAACGCGTCACTCCTGGTGCAACGCCGAAATGGGATCCACGCGCGCAGCACGCCGCGCGGGAATGTATGTCGCGAACATGGTCACCGTGAGAATGGCGAGAGGGACGATGAAATAGAGCCACGGCTCGCGAAAGTGAAGGCCATAGAATATTCCATCGAAAAGTTTTGGCAGCGGGAGCGACAGCGCGAGTCCGATAGCCCCTCCGATTGCAGCCATCTTCAACCCTTCCCGCAAGACCATGCGCAGCACGTCCGGCGTTCCGGCTCCAAGAGCCATGCGGATCCCGATTTCGTGCTTTCGCTGGCCCACGGAATAGGCAACAAGCCCGTAAATTCCAATCGCCGAGAGGATCAGCGCCAAAATGGCGAAGCTGCCCAGTATCCGCACGAAAACTGGATTTCCCGCCTTCTGCCGCTCGATCAGAGCGGGCATGCTCATTACGCGATTCAGCGGAAGCTCGGCATCCACTTGCGCAACCGCATTGCGCAGTGCAGAGGAAAGACTGCCCGGATCAGAGTTCGTACGAATCATGAGCGAGAAGGAACTTACGGGCCGCTGTAGGAAGGCTTCGTAGACTTCGGGGTCGTCGCGAATTTCTTCGGAATAGATTTTCACGTTGCCAACAACTCCTACGATCTCGCTCCACTGCGGCGTCGCGCCGTTCACATCCAGGCGAATCTGCTGACCTAAAGGTTCTTGATCATTCAGATGGCGATGCACAAACTCCTGGTTAACCAGGACCACGCGGGGGGCCGTGGCGATATCCATCTCAGTGAATGTTCGGCCGTGAAGCAATGGAATGCCCGTGGCTCGAAAGTAATCGACAGACACGACCACATCGCGTGTTTGGAGCCGTTGGTTGTCAGGCAAATCAGGCTGGCCCTTGATGCGGAGAGCGACGCTGGCCAGTCCGGATGCGGGCAAGTCAGAAGCAGCGGCGACCGCCTCGGAACCCGGAATGTGTACCAGGCGGGGAAGCAGATTGCGGACGAATAGGAGCTGTTGAGCGGCGTCCTTGTAGCGAGCCTCGTCAAGGGTCACGCTGGCGGTAAGGAGATGGTCTGAGCGGAAGCCGAGATTCTGATGCTCAATCAAGAAAATCCCGCGAACAAGCAGCCCAGTTCCGATCAGGAGAAATAGAGCCAGCGCGATCTCGCCGGTGACCATCACAGTCCGGAGACGGTTCTGCGAACTGCTCTGCGAAGCCGCGCGACTTTCGTTTTTCAGACTTGTGTTGATGTCGGTCCGCGATGCGGTCAGCGCCGGCGCGAGGCCACACAGCACTGCGCAAACTACGGAGACACCCACGGCGAAGAGCAAAACGCTCTGATCGAGGCTCAAGGGTACGGCGCTGATTGCATCGTTGAAAGTCATCATTGGCCGAACAAACTCAATGCCCCAATAGGCAAGCAAAAGACCCGCGCTTCCGCCAAGAAACGCAATCACCAGATTTTCGGTCAACAATTGCCGAATAATGCGCAGGCGACCGGCTCCGAGAGAGATGCGAATGGCCAATTCCTTTCTGCGTCCCGCTGCGCGCGCCAGGAGCAGCCCGGCCACATTGGCGCAGGCAATCATCAAAACAAACCCTACCGTGGTCATCAAGATCACCAGAGCGGTGCGAATACCGAAAGAGTGGATCAGGAAATCGGGCAGCGTGCGCACTGCAGCGCCCCAGCCCTTCTCGGTCTCGGGAAAATTTTCCTCGGCACGGTGGGCGAGTGTAATCAGCTCAGCCCGAGCCTCCTCGATGGTCACGGCGGGTTTCAGACGCGCGAATAGATATAAGGAACGATCCTTGCGCGCGGCCGCGGTTTGATCCGCTGCGGTCAACACCAGCGGAGTCCACAGTTGCGGCGTGAAGCCCAGCAGGTGGAAACTTTCGGGCATTACACCGACCACCGTAAAGTCTTCACGGTTTACCCGGATGGTGCGGCCGATGAGCGAAGCGTCGGAACCGAACTGGCGTTCCCAGAGATCGTGGCTGAGAATAACGACGTGGTCGCGCCCTGGCTGGTCTTCTCCATCAGAGAACGTGCGGCCGAGCTCAGGGGAAATACCCAGCACGCTGAAATAGTTGGGGGAAACCGCGGCAGAGCGAAGCGCTTGCGGCTGTCCTTGCGGCGTCAAACTAACGGTCCGATCTTCATCCGCAGCGGCCAAGTCCGCGAACACGTGGTTGGCCTCTCGCCAGGCGATGAAGTTGGGCGCGGAGACAGGATTCGCGTCGGAGAGGAAGCCTTGCGCCTGGTTGAGCGAAGTAATGACTGCCACGCGCTCGGGGTCGCGGCCCGGCGGACGCCGCAGCAAAAAAGCACTCACGAGACTAAACATCGTTGCGTTCACTGCGATGCCCAGCGCCAATGTCAGAACCGCCACGGCGGTAAAGCCAGGATTCTTGCGCAGCGTGCGCAAACCGTAGCGAAGGTCTGCAAGGAAACTTTCGATGGAGGGCCATTGCCAGACCGCGCGGCTGTCTAGCTCAATCAAAGTGACATTGCCGAATTCGCGGCGGGCTGCCGCGGCGGCCTCTTTTCTGGACATGCCGCTGGCCACGAGCTCTTCGATCTTTTCCTCGAGGTGCTCTTGAATCTCGTCGGAGAGATCGCCGTACGATTGCCGCCGCGAGAATAATTGCCTCATCCAATTCATGATTCACCCACCGCCAAAACCCGCGTTACCCTCTCGTGCCTTCCACAAAATCCGTCATTCGTATCTCAACGCAACCACCGGATCAATCCGCGTGGCGCGTCTAGCAGGAATAAAACAAGCCGCAAGTGCCACCGTCAGAAGTACAAGAGATACGCCGATGAACGTCCACGGATCCGTCGCGCTCAAGCCGTAAAGCTGGCTTGCCATCAAGCGAGTCAGCCCGAAGGATGCCACGAGCCCAATAACAATTCCGGTTGTAGCCAGCCGCAATCCCTGCGCGATGATCAGGCGAAAAACTTCCGCCGGCTGCGCGCCCATCGCCACTCTAATTCCCACTTCACGCGTTCGCTGCCGCACCGCATAAGCCTGCATGCCGTAAATTCCTATGCTTGCCAGCAGAAGGGCCAGTCCCGCGAATGCGCTGAGCAGAATCATGTTCAGGCGGTTCTGCGCAATGGACAGGTCTACGACCGCCTCCATCGTTCGCACACCAACAACAGGCTCATCCGCATCGACGCGATGGATCGCTTCCGTTACTGCGGAAATCAGGCTCGTCGGCGGCAGGCCGGTGCGCAGGGCCAGTCTCATGAAGGTGGTCTGGGGGTTCTGCGCCATGGCGTGATATACCGCCTGCACCGGTTCCGTGACATTCAATCCATTCAGCCGCACATCGCCGACCACCCCCACCACTTCGCTGGCGTCTCCCGGCAAGAACGTTAGCTTCACATGCTTGCCAAGTGGATTTTCCTTTGGCCAGAACCGCTTCGCGAAGGACTCGCTCACCAGAATCACCGGCCTTGCATTCACATTATCCGCTTCCGTAAAGTCACGCCCCTGCATCAGCGGAATTCTCATGACCCGCAGATATCCAGGAGTGATAAGGCGCACGGGGACCTCTGGCTGGTCCGCCATCGCAACTACGGGTTGCCCTTCCACGGCCACAGGCTGAATCGAACCTCCTTGCAGCGGCAGGTTATCGACCGCGCTTGCGAACTCCACTCCGGGCAAGGCGCGGACCTGCTCCAGCACGTGATTGAAGAATCCGTTTTGCTGCGTAACCGTGGCATATTTCTCGCTCGAAATGCCCAATGTCACCGTCAAGACGTTCCGCGCGTCCATCCCAGAATTAGCGTTTCTCAGCAAATAGAGCGTCCGGATCATCAGCCCCGCTCCAATCAAAAGCACCAGCGAGAGCGCCACTTCGGCCGCTACAAATACGCTCCGCGCTCGCCCGCCGCTCGAATCGGCGTCCGTCTTGCCCAAACCTTGCTTCAGCGATTCATTCAGATTTGTTTTGGTCAAATGCCACGATGGCGCCAGTCCCGCGATAAGCCCCGTTAGAATCGAAATCGCCAACGTAAAGCCCAGAACCCATCCGTCCAAACCGATATGCACTGTAAGCGGTAACTGCGGGCCGATAAACTCCGCGATGGCCTGAATGGCAAAGTGCGCGAGCAGCAGCGCCATCGCCCCGCCGGCCACCGAAATAAGAATCGTCTCCGTGAGCACCAGGCTAAGGATGCGTCCCCGGCTCGCCCCCAGCGCCGTGCGAACAGCAATCTCCTTGCGCCGTCCGAGCGCTTTCGCCAGCGTCAGATTCGCGACGTTTGTGCACGCGATGAGCAAGACAAATCCAACCGCACCAAATAACACAAATAGAGCTGGTCCCACCTCCTGGAACATCTGCTGGTTCAACCGCAGGACGACCGCGCCCCATCCGGCGTCGTCCGCGGGATACTGTTGTGCCAGCCGTGCTGAAATCGTATCCATCTCGGACTGGGCTTTTTTCATGTCTGTTTCAGGCTTCAGTCGAGCGATGACGATATAGCCGTG
>JBGPLB010000088.1:0-19351 GCA_041486245.1 Candidatus Acidiferrum sp. | reverse complement strand
GAAAGCAATCGTCTTCCCATCCGGCGACCACTTCACGATGTCCGCGCCCGTTGAAATACTCGTTAACGGCTTTGCTTCGCCCCCATCCATTGAGAGCAGATATATCTGCGAGTCCCCACTCCTCGACGACAAGAAGGCAATCGTCTTTCCGTCCGGCGACCACACAGGCGATGAGTCATGCCCACTCTGCGTGAGTTGCAGCGATTCTCCGCCCGCCGCCGGCACAATCCAGATATTGCTCGCGTTGCGATTCGCATCGATATCCGGCGTTGTCACCGTGTACGCCACCCATTTACCATCGGGTGAAACTTGCGCTTCTCCCACACGATGCATTTTGATCAAGTCGTCAAATGTGATGGCCTGCTTTGCCGCTTCTTGCGCCTGCATGCAGGCTTGAGAAATGAGTAGCGTCACAGCGGTGAGACTGCACCGCAGAATGGCTCGTTTCATCGCATTCCCTCCTCATGCTGCACTGTGGCCTGCAAATTCCCATGCGAAACCTTGCATGATGTCACGATTCCTGTGCGATTCCAAGCGCACGCGGAAGTTCGTCGCGAGATTGTGCCACCGCCGCGTTCACTTCGGGATGGACCGTGCGAGTCTGCTACAATCGCTCAAGCAGCAAGCATGTCAAACGACGCCGCCCTCTTTCCGCGCAGCTTTCATAAGGCCATTCCTGTCGCCGTCCGTGGCGCGGGTTGCTGGCTTTTTTCCGCGGACGGACGAAAGTTCTTCGACGCTGCAGGCCAGGCAGCCGTCGTGAACATCGGCCACGGCGTTCCCGAGATCGGCCGAGCGATGGCTGAGCAATCCGCGCAACTGGCTTTCGCGCACACCTCGCAATTTCATTCTGCGCCGGCCGAGGGACTTGCCGCACGGCTTCTTTCGCTAGCCCCGCACAATTTTCAAAAGGGCGGCCGCGTGTACTTTACGTCGGGTGGATCCGAAGCCACGGAAACGGCCATCAAGCTCGTCCGGCAATACCATATTGAAAAAGGGCAACCCGCACGATACCGAGTTCTTTCCCGGAGGCAGAGCTATCACGGGAGCACTCTTGGCGCCATGACCGTCAGCGGAAATGTCGCTAGGCGTGCGCCCTATCAGCCATTGCTTGCTGAGTGGGGCCACATCGCTCCTTGCTTTTGCCAGCACTGCCCGTTCGAAAAAACGTTTCCGCAGTGCCATCTCGCGTGCGCGGATGATCTCGAGAAGTTTCTCCAGTCAAACGATTTATCCACTGCCGCTGCTTTCATCTTCGAGCCCGTCGTCGGTGCAACACTCGGTGCCGCGGTGCCGCCGGAAGGATACGTCGCGCGCATCGCGGAGATTTGCCGCGAGCGCGGCATTCTTCTCATCGCTGACGAAGTGATGACCGGCTTGGGCCGCACCGGCAAACCATGGGCTGTGCAGCACTGGGGCGTCGAGCCTGACATCATTCTCACGGGGAAGGGAATTGCCAGCGGCTATGCTCCCCTCGGCGCGGTTCTCGTCGCACCCAATGTCGTCGAGACTTTTGAAAGTGGCAGTGGCGCGTTCAAGCACGGATTCACTTACCAGGCCCATCCCGTAGCCACCGCCGCTGGCAACGCCGTTCTCGACTTCATCGAATCGCACAGACTTTTCGGGCAAGTCGCTCCCGCTGCTGAAGCGTTGCGCACCGCGCTCAGTCCACTACAGTCCCATCGTCACGTTGGCGATATCCGCGGGCTCGGTCTTCTCATCGGCATCGAATTCGTACGCGACAAGTCCACGCTTGCGCCGTTCGATTCCTCCCAAGCCATCGCTGAAAAAATTTGCTCGGCCGCGATGGAGGAAGGTGTCCTTACCTATCCGACACAAGGTTGTGTTGATGGGACTCGGGGCGATCACATTCTTCTCGCGCCTCCTTTCATTATTACGCACGGGGAATCTGCCTTGATCGCCAAGGCGCTCACGTCTGCACTCACGAAAGTATTTCGCGCTTGATGTGTCGCTGTTTTGCATATTTCTAGCGTAATCTAGTCGTTCATCTCCCAGTGGAGCAAAGTCGACAATGAGCCATCTGTCTTTCAAGTCTGCAATCCTGCTCTGCACAGGCCTCCTCACAGCATTTTTGCTCCCAGCGCAGGACAAACCTGGCACGAAGCCGCGCGCGCGCGATCTCGGCGTTCCGTTTGACGGCAAACCTGGTCCGCTGAACGCCATCACGGATGTTTCCGGCGTCACCGTCGGCCATACCACGCTGATCTCCGGCGAAGGGAAACTTCAAATTGGCAAAGGTCCGGTACGCACCGGAGTGACCGCGATTCTTCCCCGTGGAACGAAAACGATGTCCGATCCTGTCTTTGCCGGCTGGTGGTCGCTTAACGGCAACGGGGAAATGACCGGCACGACCTGGGTCGAGGAATCTGGCTTTCTCGAAGGCCCGGTGATGATCACCAACACACATAGCGTCGGCGTGGTTCGCGATGCCGTGATCCAATGGCGAGTCAATCATGGGCAGCCGGATCCGACCGGCTATTGGTGGTCGCTTCCCGTGGTCGCCGAAACCTGGGACGGCTGGCTGAACGACATCAACGGTTTTCACGTCAAGCCTGAGGACGTTTTTCACGCCGTTGACTCGGCGTACGGCGGCCCTGTCGAGGAAGGAAGCGTCGGCGGCGGGACGGGAATGATTTGCAATGAATTCAAAGGCGGCATCGGGACTTCTTCGCGCAGATTCGAAATCAAGGGCGCCAGCTACACACTCGGCGTTCTAGTCCAATGCAATTATGGCCGCCGGCAGAATCTCCGCATAGCAGGCGTTCCTGTAGGCGCGGAGATTCCTAAGGATCCCGCGTACGCCTCAGCTTCATTTGGCGAAGTCGAGCGCGGCTCGATTATCGTCGTTGTCGCAACAGACGCTCCTCTTGTCGCGCACCAGTTGAAGCGTCTGGCCCGCCGCGTCTCACTCGGGCTCGGCCGCGACGGCAGCACATCCGGCAACGGCTCCGGCGACATTTTCATCGCATTCTCTACCGCCAATCCCGGAGCCGCCGCTGCCGACCATCTCGTCGACCTTAAAATGCTCCCCAACGATTTTCTCGAAAACGTGTTTGTTTCCACCGTCCAAGCCACGGAAGAAGCCGTGATCAATGCCATGGTCGCAGCCGTAACTATGACGGGCATCGAAAATCACAAAGTTTTCGCGCTGCCGCACGACAAACTACGTGAAGTTCTTAAGAGATACAACCGCCTCGTGGAATGATGTTCAGCAGCCATTTTTTACGCCTCACGCCGCGAGCGGAAACGCGGTCCGTAAGATGGAATCTCCGTCTTACCAGGCGCGCACTGTTGATTTTTTCCATCCTACTTTTGTTCTGCTCCTGTTCCTCTCCTCCATCGCCATCGCTCGCCATCACTCACGTCACGCTCATTGACGCCACCGGCGCCGCGCCCAGGTCCGACATAACAGTCTTCATCGCCGACGAAAAAATTGCCGCAATCGGTCCGTCAAGTTCGCTCTCAATACCTCGCAATACAAGAACTCTCGACGCGACCGGAAAATTTCTGATTCCCGGCCTCGTTGACATCCACGTCCATCTCACCGGCGCCGGCGAACCTACAGGCAGCCGCGAATTCATTCTTCCCCTGCTTCTTGCTAACGGAATCACGACGGTGCGCGATATGGGCGGCAATCTCGAATCTCTCATCGCTCTTCGCCATGAAATCGAGCACGGCCAGTTGACGGCTCCCCAAATATTCTTTGCCGGCCCCTATCTCGATGGCAGCCCGCCGTTTTTCCAGCCGTCTCTGGTCGTCATCGATGCTGCCGGAGCAACCACAGACGTCCACTCGCTCATTTCGCACGGCGCCGATTTCATAAAAGTGCAATCCAACCTCAGCCGCGACGCCTATTCCGCTATTGCGGAGGTCTGCCGCCGCGAGCACATCACTTTCGTCGGGCACGTTCCCGATCGCGTCACCGCCGCCGAAGCTTCCGACGCTGGCCAAAAAAGCATCGAACATCTCACGGGCGTCCTCCGGTCGTGTTCGAACGACGAGCCATTGCTTATCCGCAAACAGTTCGCTGCCGCTCCCAAAAAGCCAACAACTGGCCAGTCACGCGAACGAGCACTCGCGTGGCAGCGCGATCTGTTGCAGAGCTACTCCGACAAGCAAGCCGCAGCACTCATCGCAAAATTCATGCGCAATCAAACCTGGCAGGTTCCCACGCTTATTCTCCTCCGCAACGACGCTTACCCCACGCCCGAGACCGATCCATCGCGCGATCCTCGCAGAAAGTACATCCCGCGGAAGGTTTTAGAGAATTGGCAGAAGGGCGCGGAGGATCGCGACAAAGGCGCTACACTTCAGGAATTCTCGCTTCGTGCAAGCCTCATGCAAGCCTCGCTGCAATTCGTCGGCAAAATGAACGCGGCGGGCGTTCCCATCTTGGCTGGCACCGACACTACAGCTCCCTTCGTTTTCCCCGGCTCAAGCCTGCACGAAGAACTCGCGCTCCTGGTTCAAGCAGGTCTTACGCCCATGCAGGCGCTGCAAGCCGCAACAAAACTTCCTGCGGAATTTTTGGGCAAACTGCAAACCCAGGGCACCGTTGAGGGAGGCAAGTTCGCCGATTTGGTGCTCCTCGACGCTAATCCTCTTGAGGACATTCATAACACGCAGAAAATCCGCGCTGTAATTCTCCGCGGCAAACTTCTTGAAAGAATTCTTTTGGACGAACAATTAACTAAAGAGGAGAATTTCGCCAAGGTTCACTGAGTCGCACTAAATCACCGGCACGACGGTTTTCCTCGCAGGATTGTAAAATGGCAGCGCCACCACTTTTGCAGAGACCGTCTGACGCACAGCCTCGACAGTCATTTCGATGTTGACCGTCGCGCCCACCGACGACTGATCGCGGTTCACGCACGCCAGCGCGATCATCTTCTTCAGCGTCGGCGACCACGTCGTCGATGTAGCTTTCCCCACTTGCTTCCCGCCGCGATATACGGGCACCGCCACGCGCGACGCGACACTCGGCACTTGCGGCGCCATGCCCATTTTGTCGTACAGCGCCTCGACTTCGTTCCAATTGATTTCCAGACCGACGAGTCTGCGTTCCGCCCCGCCTTTTTTCTTTTCCCTCGCCAGCGCTTCGCGTCCGACGAAATTGTCTTTCTTCAAGTCCACCAACTTTCCCAGCCCAATCTCCGCCGGCGAATACTTTTGCGAGTCGATCAGCGCCTTCTTGCTCGACGTATAATCCACCTCGATCAAAACCAGCCCGGCTTCAATCCGCGCGATATCCAGCGCGATCATGCCTGCTGGATGAATATCGAACGCTTGCCCTTTCTTGATCAGCTCATCCCACACTTTTCCGGCGTTTTTCCATGGCATCCAAATTTCAAAACCCAAATCTCCCGTATATCCCGTTCGAGAAATATCCACCGGCACGCCCGCGATTTCGCCACGCGTCACGCGAAAATATTTCAGGTTGGCTATGCTTGCGTCCGTGATTGAATGCAACAGCTTTCCTGAAGTCGGGCCTTGGAGTGCCAGCGCCGCCACCTGTTCGGAAATGTCTTCGATGTTCACGTCCAGCGCCAGCGCATTTTGCTGAAACCATCGCAAACTGGGGTCCGCTGCCGTCCAGCGATACTCGTTTTCAGCCAACCGCGTGATTGTTCCGTCGTCGATTACCTTTCCTTCCGGATCACACCAGCAGCAGTAAATCACCTGATCGATGGCAACCTTGTTGATGTCTCGCGCAATCACGCGGTTCACGAAACGCGTCGCGTCGCTTCCGGTGATGAGGTATTTGAAAAGAGGCGAAATATCGATCAGCCCAGCGGAATTCCGGATGGCGTTGTATTCGTGCTCGTGGTGCATCTCGTATACGCTGACCGTGTAGTAGCCCGACCATTCGCGATAATTCAGGCTCTCGCACAGCGCAAGCGTTCTTTCATGAAACGCAGTTCCGACTGGCACTGTTCCTCCAAGTTTCTTCCGCGGCAAACCTCATGAATGCCAGACCGGATTATAGGTGTGAACTTCGCGCGCCCGCAAGCCGTTGTGCCCGTGCAGGCTTTTGGAAGTGCCAGGCGGACGCCCAGAAACGCAGGTGCGAGCACGCAACGTGTCCTAGGCTGACGCACACTTGCCCAGCGACGGGAAGCGCCACTCCGCCGCTCTGGCTTGTCCCCCAAGACCCGGCTAGAATGAGAAAGCAAAGCACGACAAAGCTGGAGCTCCGATGTCAGGTAACGGATCAACGCAAGAAAGAGTTCTAAGGCTCGATGCGCGCGACAACGTCCTTGTGGCGTTGACCGATTTGCGCAAAGGCGAGACCGTCAGCTTCCTCGGGATTGACTACTCCTTGATGTCCGATGTTTCTGCCAAACATAAGTTCCTCACGCAGGACGTGACCGCCGGCGGGAACATTATTATGTACGGCATTCTTGTGGGAAAGGCGCTGGAGAATCTTCAACGCGGAGATTTGCTCTCCACGCGCAATATCCGCCATGCCGCTGCATCTTTTCACGAAAGCGATACGTCTGCTCCTGCCTGGGTCCCGCCCGACATCTCTGCCTGGGCCAGCAAAACGTTTCTTGGATTCCACAGAGATGACGGTCAGGTAGGTTCTCGGAATTACTGGCTCGTCCTTCCACTCGTCTTCTGTGAAAACCGCAATCTGGCGGTCTTGAAACAAGCGTTTGAGGAAGAATTGGGTTTTGCGGCTCCACAGATTTACCGGAGTCAAGTTGCGGAATTGGCGCGCCTCTATCGCGAAGGTAAATCGGAGGAATTAAAGAAGGCCGCTTTCGGCGAAATGAGGCGCGCGACCGCCTCCCCCAAAGTTTTTCAAAATCTCGACGGCATCAAGTTCTTATTGCACGAAGCTGGCTGCGGCGGCACACATGAGGATGCCAGAAATCTCTGCGGGCTGCTGGCAGGGTACATCCACCATCCAAATGTTGCTGGTGCCACGGTTCTGAGCCTGGGCTGCCAGCATGCGCAAGTTCCCATGCTCCTCGAGGAAATCAAGCGGCGCGATCCGAATTTCAAAAAGCCCGTCCTGATTTTCGAGCAACAGAAGAGTCCGTCCGAGTCAGCGATGATGAGCAAGGCCATCCGCGAAACATTTTTGGGTATGGTCGAAGCGGACAAAATCACGCGCCGGCCCGCGCCACTGTCGAAACTCACGCTCGGCCTGCAATGCGGCGGGTCCGATGGTTTTTCCGGGCTCTCCGCGAATCCCGCCATCGGGCACGTCTCCGACATCGTCACGGCGCTGGGAGGCATCGGCATCCTTTCCGAATTTCCTGAACTATGCGGCGTAGAACAGCAGCTTATCGATCGCTGCGTCCGTAAAGAAGTTGCGGACCGTTTTGCGAACCTCATGAGGGACTACGCTGCTCGCGCCCAAGCAGTGCGTGCTAGCTTCGAAATGAATCCTTCGCCCGGCAACATCCGAGACGGATTGTTGACGGATGCAATGAAATCCGCGGGAGCAGCGAAGAAAGGCGGTACCTCTCCCGTCACCGCCGCCGTGGACTATCCAGAGTACTGCACCGAGCCGGGATTGAACCTGCAGTGTACGCCGGGGAGCGACGTGGAATCCGTCTCGGCGCAAGTGGGGGCCGGTGCCAACTTGATTCTCTTCACGACGGGGCTGGGCACACCAACAGGAAATCCAATTGCCCCGGTTCTGAAAATCTCGACCAATTCGAAGCTTGCCCAGCGCATGTCCGACATCATCGACATCGACGCCGGCGGTATCATCAGCGGCGAAACCGACATCGAGAGAATGGGCGAAGCGATTCTTGCACGCGTGATCCAGGTCGCAAGCGGAGAGGCTCGCACAAAAGCGGAGCTCCTGTCTCAGGACGATTTCATTCCGTGGAAACGTGGAGTCTCCCTCTGAAAAAGGATCAACGCCCGCGATGAAGGCTCTACTGCTCTCGGAATATAAACGCTTGGAAATTGCCGAGCTGCCCGATCCAACGCCGGGCCGCGGGGAAGTACTCGTCAGCGTGGCGGCCTGCGGCATCTGTGGCAGCGACGTCCACGGCTACGATGGCTCCTCGGGCCGCCGGATTCCTCCCATCATCATGGGGCACGAAGCCGCCGGAACCATCACCGCGCTTGGGGACGGCGTACTGGGATTCGCCGTAGGTGAGCGGGTTACGTTTGACTCGACCATCTTCTGCGGCGCTTGCAACAATTGCCGCCGCGGCGACGTCAATCTTTGTGACCACCGCCAGGTCTTGGGAGTCTCCTGCTCCGAATACCGCCGCGCTGGCGCTTTTGCAGAATATGTCTCCGTTCCTGCGCGTATCCTTTATCGACTGCCCGACACGCTTTCGTTTAATGAAGCGGCTGTGCTCGAGGCGGTGTCTGTCGCTCTACATGGTGTTGCTTTGGCGAAACTTTTACCGGACAGCACCGCCCTGGTCGTCGGGGCGGGGATGATCGGCCTGCTCACTCTGCAAGCTCTCCGCGCCGCGGGATGCGCACGAATTTTTGTTGCCGACGTGGATAGCACCCGCCTCAAACTCGCCCAAGACGCAGGCGCGACCGCTGTATTGTCTCCAAACGCGGATTTAGTCGAACAAGTCTTGCAACTCACAGCAGGCCTAGGGGTCGACGTGTCGATTGAGGCAGTTGGCAGAAACGAAACTGTGAAAGCCTCCATAGACAGCGTTCGCAAGGGAGGAACCGTCGTACTGGTAGGAAACATATCGCCGGAAGTGACGCTTCCGCTGCAGAAGGTCGTCACACGCCAAATTCGGCTTCAGGGCTCGTGCGCTTCTGCGGGAGAATATCCGCGCGCGATCGAGCTTTTGGCAAGCGGCGCGATTCGAGTCAAGCATTTGATCTCCGCCATCGCCCCGCTGGAAGAGGGTCCGCGCTGGTTTCAAAGACTCTACGCGCGCGAACCCAACCTGATGAAAGTCATCCTCACTCCGGAGAGCGCTTCGTGAGCGGGGGTCTGTTCGATCTCAGCGGACGCGTCGCGCTCGTCACCGGGACCAGCCGGGGACTTGGCCAGTACATGGCTCGCGCCCTCGCGAAGGCCGGGGCGGATCTCGTACTCACGAGCCGCGACATCAGTCGCTTGTCGGCCTTTGAAGCGGAAATAAAAGCGCTCGGCCGGCGCGCCGTTTCCGTCGAGCTCGACGTCCGCCGCCACGAGAGCATCGAGAAAATGGCCGCGGAAACTGAATCCGCCTTTGGCCATCTCGATATTCTCGTAAACAATGCCGGTTGCAATGTTCGCAAACCAGCGCTCGACGTAACTTGGGAAGATTGGAATCTGATTCTCGATACCAATCTTCGCGGCAGTTTTTTTGTCGCACAAGCCGTCGCGCGCGGCATGATTGCTCGCCGTTACGGACGCATCATCAACATCGGCTCCGTCACCAGCGTCGCAGGCTACGCGGGCCTCGGCCCCTATGGCGCCAGCCGCGGAGGCATCCGGCAATTGACAATGAGTCTTGCGGACGACTGGGGCAAATTCGGCGTCACTGTGAATTGTCTTGCGCCGGGATGGTTTCGCACAGAACAGAATAAGATCCTCTATGAGAACAAAGAATGGGTCGAATATCTTTGCGATCGCATTCCCTTGAAACGTCCCGGGCAACCGCAGGATCTGGACGCCGCAGTCGTTTTTCTCGCGGCGGAGTCGAGTCGTTACATTACTGGGCAAATACTGCTCGTGGATGGCGGAATATCCACCGGCGCGACGCGCGCATTGCTCGAGTCTGCAAAGCTCGAGCCAGAACATTCTCTGGACTCAGACTAGGAGTGCACAAGATGTCGGACTATTGCCGTTTAAGCACTGCACTGCGCCATGGTTTGCGAGGTGGCCTTTTCATTGCCGCGCTTTGCGGACTGCTGGGCTTAAGTTCCCATCCCGTTGCGCTCGCTTCACCCATGCCCGTGAGCGCCAAGCCGCTGCAAATCTATTTTGTCGATGTGGAAGGCGGCCAAGCCACGCTCTTCGTCACCCCGCAAGGGAAGTCTCTGCTCATTGACGCGGGCTGGCCCGGTTTCAACGGCCGCGATGCGGATCGCATTGCCTCCGTTGCAAAACTGGCGGGCATCACGAAAATTGATTTTGTGCTTCTCACTCACTATCACCAGGATCACGCGGGAGGCGTCACGCAACTTGCCGCTAAAATTCCGGTGGGAACCTTTCTCGATCACGGGGAAAACCGCGAGCCCGCCGACTCGGCCGCCGGCCAAGTGTTTCGCGACTATCAGGCCTTTCTAGCAAAAGAGAATCACAAACATATCGTCGTCAAGCCAGGGGATGAATTGCCTATCGCGGGCATCGAAGCGAAAGTTGTAAGCGGGGATGGCGCGGTGCTCGAAAAGCCCTTGCCCGGCGCAGGAGAAGCGAATCCGGCTTGCCGCACTTTCACCCCGATTCCCGCCGATATCTCGGAAAACGCCCGCTCGCTCGGCATTCTGTTCACGTTCGGCAAGTTGCGCATTCTCGATTTGGGCGATCTGACTTCTGACAAGGAAAAACTGTTAATGTGCCCGGTGAATAAGTTGGGCAAGATTGACATCTTGGTCGTCTCCCACCATGGATCGCTTACGAGCAGCAGCCCCGAGCTTCTCAATGGGATCGTCCCGCGCGTGGCCATAATGGATAACGGCGCCACGAAGGGCGGTGCACCCTTGTCCTGGGATACGGTCAAGAAGTCGCCGCGCCTCGAGGATTTGTGGCAACTTCACTTTTCAAACGAAGGCGGTGCCGCGCATAATGTGGGTGACACTTTTATTGCCAATCTCTCGGGCACTGCCGATGCGGGCAACTATCTCAAACTGACGGCCTCACCGGATGGAAGTTTCGAGGTTTTCAACGCAAGAACCCAAGCGACGAAGCATTACGCGCCCACCCATTGAACTCTTGAAACTTACGCGGGTTCAGGTACCGGTTCCATTCCTCCCAGCAGGAAAATGTACGCCGCAATGCTGATAAGAAGAATCGCCGTTGCCGCCACGAATGCCCACGCAAAAGAGTGCGTGGCTTGCACTACGTAGCCGGTAACAATCGGCGCGGCAATCGCTGCAAGCTGATTGCTGAAATTCAGTATTCCACCCACGGTGCCCACGCTCTCCTTCGGGGCGATCAGCGAAGGAATCGACCATCCGACCGGCGAAGCCGCCGACAAACCCCCGATCGAAATGCTGATCCAGAAGAGCGCACCCGCAGCACTCTGAGTGTAGGCTGTCCCGAGGATCCCGAGGCCGAGACTGGTCCCTCCAATGAGCACCACCTGGCGAACACGAACAGGATTCCACCCGCGCTGAATCAGCGCATCGACGAGCCAACCCCCGACAACAAGGTCCGTCAGCGTCGCGATCAGCCACGGCACGCTTGTGTACACGACGGAATGCAACAAATCGACGTGCTGGACCGCTAGGAAATAAGAGGGCAACCAGGTCAAGAGCAGGTAGAACGTATAATTGTAACCGGCGAATCCCAGCGCCAATCCGCAAACTCTCCGCTGCCGGAGCAGATACCAGAACGGCGCTCCTTTCGCGGCTTTCGCTAGATCCTCGGGCTGCGCCCCGCCTTTTGCGATGAATTGCCGCTCTGCATCCGAGAGCTGTTTGTCTTCGCTCGGGTTGCGGTAGAACGCATAGAACAGGATGAAATAGAGAATGCTTAGGAATCCCGTCGCTGCGAAACTCCACCGCCACCCAAAGTGCAGAAGCAGAATCCCCAGCACCGGGACGCCAATTGCCGAGGAAAACTTAGCCATCGAGTCAAAGATCGCAGTCGCAAGACTGCGCTCTTGTTTAGGAAACCAGTAGCCGATGGCCTTTGAGTTCCCGGGAAACGTTGGCGCCTCGCCGATTCCCAGGAGAAGCCGCGCCGAAAGAAAACCGCCTACTCCCGTGGATACCGCCGCCCCGAAGGAAGCGACACCCCAGAGAATCGTGCTGATGCAGCCGACCCGTCGAACTCCATACTTGTCCAGCAAGAGGCCGGAAGGGAGTTGCAGCGCTGCGTAAGTCCAATTGTAGGCGCTCGACAAATAACCAAACGTTACCGCTGAAATTCCGAATGCGGCGTCGAGCGCGTCCTTGGATACAGAGAGGTTTACGCGATCGAAGTAATTGACGAGGACTCCGAATCCGAGCAAACACGCGATCGCCCATCTCCGCCGGGGCACGCGATCCAGTTCAAGAGTTGTCGGGTCTAGGGTCGCCGGCATGAATGCTTTTCTGGATCAGTCTCCTATCGATGCTTGAGACCACACGTCTTTCAAAGCGCCGCGCAGAGTATCCCACAATCGTGCGGGTGTTGTGGCCCGTATTCTCCCGCAGAGAATAAAAATCAGCGCCAGGCTGAAATCCGGCCAAGCCGGTTCTTTTCGATGCTCATTTGCTTGCCCCGGTTCTCTCACTCGAAGTACACTACGCCGGCTTCAGTATGCTTTCGTTTGGCGAACAAGGTTCGAATCCAGGAGCTCCCGGGATGACCAAAATGAATCCACTCTCTACGCGACGCGACTTTCTCCGCACCACCGCTGCTGCTGGCGCTGCACTTCTCCTTTCGCGCTCGGCCAGCGCCGCCAAAAACAAATCCGTTCTCCTGTTTACAAAATCCTCCGGCTTCGAGCATGCCGTCATCAAGGTCACGGACGGCAAACCAAGCATCGTGGAAAACGCTGTCCGCGAGATGGCCGCCAAGCACAAATTCGACCTCACTGCCTCCAAAGATGGCCGTATTTTTGACTCAAAGGAATTTCACGATTACGCCGCAGTCATCTTCTTCACCACCGGCGTTCTCACGGAGGAAGGCACCGATAAGAATCCGCCCATGTCGCCGCAGGGCAAGCAGTCATTTTTCGATGCCGTCCACAACGGCCTCGGCTTCGTCGGAATCCACGCCGCCACCGACACTTTCCACACTCCGCCCGACCCGGAAGATCTCTCAAATCGCTACATCGCCCACGGCGAGGACTCCGACCCCTATATTCGGATGATCGGAGGCGAGTTCATTATCCACGGCCAAAGCAAAGATCCGCGGCTGCAAACTACAAACGTCATCATTGACGATCCGAAATTTCCCGGACTCGACGGCGTTCATTCCCCGGTAAATTTGATGGATGAATGGTACTCGATGAAGGATTTTGCCCCGGACTTGCACGTGATCTGCACGCTGGATACTTCCACGATGAGTGGCAATGCTTACAAGCGTCCGCCGTACCCGGTTGTCTGGGCGCGCATGCACGGCCGCGGAAAAGTCTTCTACACTGCCATCGGCGATCGCGCCGAGAATTGGCAGAATTCCTTCCACCTGAATTTGCTCGCCGGAGGAATTCGCTGGGCTATCGGCGATGCCAAAGCATCTGTTCCGCCTAACCTCAAAACTGCCGCCCCCGGCTACGCCGAGATTCCGCCAAAGTATCCGCCTCCCGCGAAATAGTGCGATACTTCGCGGAAGCCATCAATCCTGTACGGCAGCACCAGCGATTGGAAGCGCCGCTCTGGGTACAATGGAGTGTTCCGCGTCCGAGGCTGACTCCACGTATCGCGTCAAGTACAAGTCGATCGGCGTGACCTCGAATGGTATTTTTTCTCGTGGCGAAATCGGCCGCATCTGCCGCGTCTTCATTAACGTAACGCTATCGTTCCATGGATTTATTTTGATTCTCGATCCCATTGGAAGCGCCCCCATCTGTTGCAAGTTGGCAGGATCCAGTGCCGGAGCCGACTGCAGCAGTTGCGAGGTGAAATAGACCTGATTCCCAAGACGCGCATTGATCAGTTCCTTCAGCGCCGGCCTCTGGGATTGCAGTTGCGCTAGAAACAGTCCCACGTTGGCCAATTTGTCTCCATACGGAGATTTCTTTAACAACTCCATGGCCTTCTCGCTATTTTTCCGCGCTTCTTCGGGGCTGTCCACGAACGACAGCTTCTTCAGAGCTTCCGTCGGCGTCAATCGCAGGATATCGCTGAACCCGTACTGATCTTGCGCCGGTTTGGGCTCCATCGCGTCCGCGATCTGAAACGCCAGCAGGGCCGCCAGCGTCTCTTCGTTCGGTACGACATCGATCAACCCTCGGCTCAGTGCGATCGTGTTCTGCATCGAAAACATTTCGAAATCACTCGTCATCAACACGCGGCAGTTCATCTCGATCTTGCCCTCAATGCGATTGGTCACCATGATGTTGTTGACGATCGTATTCAGTACTTTTTCCACGTCTCCCTCGGGCGCCGCCAGCCCGACCCGCTCGAGAACTTCAAAAACGTTTTTTGCCGACAGCTCTCTCCATCCGCGCTGTTGCTCGAGCGGAGAACGGTCATGCGCTTCTGACTCGTCTTTCACATTGTTCTGAGATTCAACGAGCAATCGCCCTAATTCCTCCTGGCGGCTTTGCGTTGTAAGTCCGTAGCCCCACAAATGCGTCCGCGCTTTGAACCTCGGTCCTCCCGTTGTCGGGCCTATTCGCAAATTTTGGGCGTAAATGTCACTTGGGAGCCACAACCCGGCTCTGACATTGGTGCGCCACGAATCAAAGTGCAGGTAGAATTCGTCCTCGAAATGTCGCAGTGAAAATCTTACTTCTGGCGCGTAGTCGCCATTCATTCGAACGATCGTGAAGTCCTGATCCTCCGCCCAGATTCGCCCCCGAAATCGCGGACCTTTCGCCTTTGGCGTGCGCTCAACATCAAACACATGGCAACGCACGTCGCCCAGGAACTCGCGGCCCCGATAAGTAAGCCGGTAGTGGTCTTTGTCGAATTCGCCGAAATCCAGGAAAGCCATTTGCAGAAATCCGGCAGGGTCAAACGACCACATGAAAGAACCCGTGTGCGTTCTCTTCGTCATCGGGTGAACCTTCATCGTCTTCCCTCGGAAATCGGCCTGCCCGAGAAAATAAAAATCGTGTTTGGGAAGCGTTCCCGTCAGTGGATCCGATTTCTCGGTCTGAATGTAGGTCTCGACGATCGGCGCGTAGCTTGCAATAATCTCATCCTGTTCTTTTTCTCGCTTAAACACGCCCTCAATGATTTCCTTAGGGCTCCGCGCTGTTTGCCCCGAACGCGAGTTCGCCGTGCCACTTTGGGAATTCGACGGATTCGGCGCATTTATTGGGGCGCCTTGTTGCGGTTGTGTTATCGCCGGAGCTTGGCCCGCCGCGCTCGTTGATAGACACAGCGCCCAAACCAGTAGGACTGGAAGAAATAATCTCCCGCGCATCTTTCCCCCTAGCGAAATGCAACGCACCTTCGAAAACTCCGCTGCATCTTCGCTCGGTCAAAGTGCACGCTCCATGCCAAGAGCAAATCGTTGATAGCCCACGCCTCCTCATATGGCGAAAGCTTTGAAAAAGCTAATGCATCCGCGTCTAAACCGCCAAGCGCCCGGATTCGCGATTCCCCGACTTTCCCAAAATTGCACTCCCATAGCCCCATCTTGAAATCCACAGTTTCAAATCGGAACCGGCGGCTCTTGCGACTCAGCGCCACACTGCTCACTTGCTCGCACTCTCTCTGCCCAGTAGAATGTCCAGTCTTCGCTTCCCGCAGTTTTGCTCTGCACTATCTGCCGTCTTTGGGCGCGCGAGGCGAAGTCTGAGCGGAGCTTCTCTGCATGGCACATCACTACGATGTAATCGTCATCGGCGGCGGCCACAACGGCCTCGTCAATGCCGCCTACCTGGCGAAAGCAGGGAAGAAGGTGCTGGCCCTCGAACGCCGCCATGTCCTCGGCGGCGCCGCGGTCACCGAAGAAATCTTTCCCGGTTTCCTTTTCTCCGAATGTTCTTACGTTGTCTCTCTACTTCGCCCCGAAATCATTCGTGAGCTTGATCTTCCCCGCCATGGCCTCGAAATCCTCCCGCTCGACGGCACCTTCACACCCATGCACAACGGTAATTTCCTCTGGCGCATGAACGATCACGCCCGCACCCAGCGCGAAATCCGCCGCCACTCCCGCATCGACGCCGAAGCTTATGACGAATTCTCGAAAATGATGACCCCGATTTGCCGCTTCGTGAAGCCGCTTCTCTCGATGATTCCGCCCGACCCCACCACTCTCAAGCCCGGCGATCTCAAGCAGCTTCACTTCCTTATGCAGCGTTTTCGCAGCCTCTCCTCCGACGAGCGCTATACCCTCGTACAGCTCATGACCATGAGCGCAGCCGATTTTCTCGATCAGTGGTTCGAAACCGACGTCCTCAAAGCCACCATGTCGGCCTCGGGCATCATCGGCACTTTCCTCGGCATTCGCTCGCCCGGTACCGCCTACGTTCTTCTCCATCACTACATGGGCGAAATTGACGGCGCGTTCCGCTCTTGGGGTTTCAGCCGCGGCGGAACCGGAGCCATTTCCAACGCCATCGCCGACGCCGCTCGCGAAGCCGGCGTGGAAATTCGCACGCAAGCCGGCGTTGCGAAAATCCTCGTCAAAAACGGCCGCACTCGCGGCGTCGCTCTGCAAAGCGGCGAAGAAATCTCCGCCAATGTCGTCTCTTCAAGCGTCGACCCGCATCTCACCTTCGAGAAATTTCTCGATCCCAGCGAACTCCCCGGCGATTTTCTCGAAAGCGTCCGCCGCTACAAGTTCCGCGGCTCTTCCGGCAAAGTGAATCTCGCTCTCGACGGACTCCCCGATTTCAAATGTCTGCCCGGCCCCGGCAATCATCTCCGCGGGGCGATTTCCATCTCGCCCAGCATCGAGTACATGGAGCGCGCCTACGACGACGCGAAATACGGCAATTATTCCCGCAAGCCGTACATTGACATCGTGATTCCCAGCCTCACCGATCCCAGCGTCGCTCCGCCAGGCAAGCACGTGATGTCCTGCTTCGTTCAGTACGCGCCCTACAAGCTCGCCAAGGGCACCTGGGACGAGCAGCGCGAAGCCTTCGGCGACGCCGTCGTCAACACCATCGCCGAACACGCCCCCAACATCAAAAAAATAATCGTCGGCCGTCAAATCCTCACGCCGCTCGACCTCGAGCGTGAATTCGGCCTCACGCAAGGCAACATCTTTCAGGGTGAGCTTTCTCTCGAGCAGCTCTTTTTCCTTCGCCCGGTTCCCGGCTGGGCTTACTACCGCACGCCCATCGCTAATCTTTATATGTGCGGATCCGCCACGCATCCCGGCGGCGGCATTATGGGTGCTCCCGGCCGCATCGCCAGCCAGGTCATTCTCAAGGATTGGAAAGAATTCAGCGCGGCCCGCTCGAGCGGGAGCAAGAACTAAACATGGCCATCGGACAACGCGTAGCGCTTATCGGCGGCGGCCACAACGCTCTCATCACGGCGTTCTATCTCGCCAAGGGCGGCTTCAAGCCGCTCGTTCTGGAACGCCGCGAGACGGTCGGTGGCGGTGCCATTACAGAAGAGTTTCATCACGGTTTCCACGCGTCCACTCTTTCTCACACTCTCGGCCCGCTTCGCGCCGATATCGCCCGCGACCTCGAGTTCCACAAACTCGATTGCGAGATTCTCCGCCCCGATCCTCGCGTCTTCGCCCCCACGCCCGATGGCAAGTCGCTTCTCTTCTATGACGATCACGCTAAAACTGCCGCCGAAATTGCCCGCCTCTCCGCAAAGGACGCCGCACGCTACGCGCAATTTGCGGAAACGCTCGATCATCTTTTCACAGTTCTTGGTGAAATTGTCTCCATCACACCGCCCGCCATTGATTCACCCTCGCCCGAGGATTTCTGGAATCTTTTCAAGGCCGGTCGCAGCGTCCGTAGTCTCGGCAAACATGGCATCTTCGACCTTCTCCGCTGGGGCCCCATGGCTGTCGCCGATTTCGTCTCCGAGTTTTTCGAAACGGATCTGCTCCGCGCTGTCATTGCCTCCCGCGGCATCTTCGGTACCGCGCTTGGTCCCTGGTCCGCCGGCTCCACGACCGTGCTGCTTCTTCGCGCCGCTGCGGACTCCCATCCCGTCGGCTCTGCCGCTTTCCCTCGCGGTGGGCTCGGCTCGCTCACTCGCGCTCTCGCCGACGCTGCCCGCAAAGCAAGCGTGGAAATCCGCACCAATGCGGAAGTTCAACAAATTCGCGTGAAAGACGGCGCCGTCACCGGGCTCGTTCTCGCCGATGGCGAAGAAATCGCTGTCGCAGCTGTCGTCTCTGGCGTCGATCCCAAGCGCACTTTTTTCAAACTTCTCGATCCCACTCAACTCGATCCGACTTTTGCCCTCCGCATCCGCAATCTTCGCGCCAACGGCACCGTCGCCAAAGTCCATCTCGCACTCGGCGGTCTCCCCGTTTTCTCCGCGCTCGATCCTGCCGAAAGTTTTCTCAACACCCTCTCCGGCCGCATCCACATCGGCCCGAGAATCGATTATCTCGAACGCGCCTTCGACGCCTCCAAATACGGCGAATTTTCCCCCGCACCTTATCTCGATGTCACGTTTCCAACTCTTCTCGATCCCTCGCTGGCGCCCGAAGGCAAGCATGTCCTTTCCGCCTACGTCCAATTCGCCCCATTCAAGCTGCGAGAAGGGAACTGGGACACTCGCCGCAAGGATCTCGGCGACACCGTAGTCAAAACTCTGGCCGAGTACGCCCCCAATCTGCCCGGCCTCATCGAACACATGCAAGTCATCACTCCGCTCGACCTGGAAACGGTCTACGGCTTCACCGGCGGCCACATTTTTCACGGCGAACTCGCCCTCGACCAGCTTTTCACCATGCGGCCCGTTCTCGATTGGGCCCGCTACAAAACGCCCATCCGCGGCCTCTTCCTCTGCGGCTCCGGCACGCATCCCGGCAACGGCCTGACTGGCGCTTCCGGCGCTAACGCTGCCCGTGAAATCATCCGCGACCTCCGCTAATTCTTCATCTCTTCTCTGTGCACTCTGGGTCCTCAGTGTCCGCTGTACAAAATCCCGTCCCCCCAGCCTCACCGCTTGCCGATTCTCTTCATCCCCGCTATCTTTCCTTTGTCCCCATGAACACCATCGACCGCTCTCGCCTCCACTCCCTCCACCAACGCGAAGAAAAACGCTTCGTCGCCGATCACCCGCGCTCCGCCGAGCTCTATCTCCGCGCACAATCCTCGCTCCTCGGCGGTGTTCCCATGAACTGGATGAACAAATGGGCCGGCGCCTTTCCCGTCTTCGTAAAATCCGCTGGCGGCGCGCATTTCACGGACGTTGACAACCACGACTACGTCGATCTTTGCCTCGGCGACACCGGTGCCATGACCGGCCACTCGCCCTCAATTGTCGCCGACGCTGTCGCCCGTCGCGTCCGCGAAGGCATCACGCTCATGCTTCCCACCGAAGATGCGCTCTGGGTCGGCGAAGATCTCCAGCGCCGTTTCGGCCTTCCGTTTTGGCAATTCACGCTCACGGCCACCGACGCCAACCGTTTCTCGATTCGTAT
>JBGPLB010000087.1:0-19386 GCA_041486245.1 Candidatus Acidiferrum sp. | reverse complement strand
GCCTTCGCGATCTTTGTAATCAGCGATCCGCCCGCCATTGGCACCACTACGTTGTCCGGCAATCGCCAGCCAAGCTGCTCCGCGATTTCGTAACCATGCGTTTTCGAACCTTCCGAATAGTAGGGGCGAAGATTTACGTTTACCAATCCCCACTGAAAGCGGTCCGCCACCTGCGAGCAAAGCCGGTTCACATGGTCGTAGTTTCCGTTGATTCGAACGATACGCGCTCCGTACACCGCAGTATTTAGAACCTTGGCAGGCTCCAGATCGGCGGGAATGAACACGCACGCGTCAAATCCCTGTTGCGCCGCCTGCGCTGCAACCGCATTAGCCAAATTTCCAGTGGAGGAGCACCCTACAGTTTCAAAACCAAACCGCCTCGCCGCTGCCAGCGCCGTTCCCACCACGCGGTCTTTAAACGACAGAGAAGGGAAGCAGACTGCATCGTTCTTGAAATACACATTCTTGATGCCCCAGAGCGACCCAAGTTTCCGCGAGGCAACCAAAGGTGTCCCGCCAACCGCGCTGACTGGCGTAAAGTCTTCCGGCAGGGGCAAAAGCTCCGCGTAACGCCACATATTGAATGTGCGGCCGGCCAAGTTTTCGCGGCGGATTTTTTTCTTCAGAGAATCGTAGTCGTAGGTGACTTCCAGAGGCGAAAAGCATTCTTCGCAGAAGGAACGCGGCGCATTTCCCCAGGTTTTCCCGCAAGCCTTACATCGCAATTCAAATAGTTCGGACATTCCTGCACCCTATTCAATAGTCAGATACACGGTGAATTCGATTAGGGCAGCAGGGAGGCAAAACGAAAAACCCTCCGTGCCAAAGTGCTCGGAGGGTCTCAGAAAGTCTTCTGGGATACTCTACAGCTCTTTAGCAGTTTTTTACGTGGAGCAAGTTGCCCTAAATCGCCACGTGTCGCCGCAACCGCAGCTAATTCCTTTATCCTAGATACGCGAACATTTGTCAAGTGCCCGCGCGACAAGGAGTTGATGGCTTTTCATCAGTCCGTTTGTCATGCGCCAGGGAGTGGACCGATGGTCGCTAAAGTGCAACGGAATACCTCTGACTTTTTCAGAAAGCAGTGGACCATATTCGCGCCGGTCGATCGCAGGAGGCGCGAGACACTGCTATTTCGCTCACAGGAACCTGACGAAACATTCTCTGACGCTTCTCAAAAACCGGCCGCAGTCCTCCGCATAACCTGATAATTGGGGTTGCGAAACACTTCCTGGTACTCCGTGTTCAGGCGCTGTTCGATCTCGCGATAGATCGCCGGACTTTTCTCCCGCATTTCCACCAGATGGTCGGTATAATCCGGTTCGAGCACGATGTATTGGGCGCGCCGGCCGGAGAGAGCGCCGAGATTTGCATCGTCCCGAAGGCAGGTCCGGCACTGCAGCTCGAAGTAAAACTCCGAACGCGCAAATACCACATCCTCTGGCCGCACGTTGGCATTAAGAAAAGCAACCGTTGGCTGGTAGAGCCGTTGGAGATTTCGGTTGCTGGCAGTATAGACAAGGCTCGCGACTCCGAGCAGAACGATAAGCGCCTGCGCAGCAGCAATCGTCCGCGCCATGCGGTTCCCGTTCTCCCACAAGCGATTCGCGGAAATCGCCAGGAACGCGCAGAACAAGGGACTCAGGTTGACCAAATACCAGCCCTGCTTTCCACCTTCCAAAAAGACCAGAGTGAGCGAGACGGCGACAAGCATCATGAGAAAGATCCCCGATCGGCGGCGGAGTTCCTTCGAGAATGCACAGAACGCAATTGCAGATAGATAGGACACTGGAAGGAGATACCGCACCAGCCTTACGCCACGCGCATTCTCCAGGCCAAAAGCAGACACATATCTCGTCACCTCGCCCTTGATCATCCGAGTCAATGTGATTGGGCCTACAAACCGACTTGCCGCATTTCCGAAAAACTGCGCCACGAATAGATCCGGAGCTTTAGCGATGTATAGCCCCCAGCCCAGTCCCAGGACTCCATAACAGGCCGCAACGACTGCCAAATAACTCCATCGCAGTCGCTTTCGGTCCATATACAAAGTCAAAACTATCAACGATGCCACCGCCGCAATGCCGCCAGTGGGATGAACCATCCCGCTCAATGCGCAAGCAGTATTTGCCACGGCAAGTGCCAGCGCTAGGGACCGCTCCCGCCAATACATGTATCCCGCCAACGCGGCCATCGCGAAAAAAAGACTGATCATGTCCGCTCTCCCCCGGGACGACAGCGAGAGAAAGACAAAATCCATAGAAAGTAAAACCGCCGCCAGGGCCGCAACCCGCTCCGCAACAAGGCGCCGCAAAACCAAATACCAAAACAGCACCGCACCCAGACCACAGACAACAGACAATTCGCGCTGAACCAAAAGTCCAAAACCAAACACCTTGAACGCTCCTGCCTGCAGCACGATACCCATCGGCGCCGTCCAGTAGAAGGTTCGGTCGATACCGCGCAGGTAGCTGACCCCGGCGGACTCCAGGACCGGATTCCTCATAGCGCCCGTGACGCTTAATACGTGCGCCGGTACGCCATAGAAACCCTCATCGCAAAGCGGGAGGTGCGTGCATGCCAACGTGGTTCCCAGCACGAGTTGCAACACGCCAGCAGACAGGACCATGCCCCAACTCACACGGTCGGGCATGACGACGCCGTTGTTCATCCGGAATATCCTTTGGCGGACTGCTCTGAGCATTGACCTCGAGATTTCGTCAACTGATGCAGTATCGGTGTGGTCACCAGCGTCGTGACAAGGGCCATTAAAACGAACATCGTAAATAAGACCGGCGAAAGTACGCCCAGGTCCAAACCAATATTGAGCACGATTAGCTCCATTAACCCGCGAGTGTTCATTAACACGCCTAACGATGCAGCTTCACGCCAATCCGACCCGGTCCATCGCGCAGCGAGAAAACTGCCCCCGAATTTGCCGAGCGACGCCACGCCGATTATCAAAATACAAGCCATCCAATCGCGAGTTCCATGCACCAGACCTAGCTGAGTTCTCATGCCCGTAAAGGCAAAAAACACGGGCAACAGGAGCACCACTACCAGGTCTTCACATCTCGCCCGAATATCACGCGCTAACACAGAATTGTGCGGGATCACTGTTCCTAGAAGAAAAGCACCGAAAAGCGCATGCACACCAATTCGCTCTGTCACCAATGCCGATAGCAGTAAGGCAGCGCAGACCATGGCGAACATGTCCTGTGTAGTTCGGCCTCTCGCGGTCTGCCGCCGCACGAGCCACAAAGCACCGCGCTTCGCAATCAGCAACACGAAGAAGATGAACCCAATAGTCGTGATCAAAGTGAACAAAAGACTTCCGGTCTGCGCATGCGCGACGCTGATAGCGAAGGCAAGCAGGCACCATGCGGTGACGTCATCGATCGCCGCGCACGCTAGTGCAAGCACTCCCAGGCGCGTCTTCTGCATGCCTCGATCGGTAAGGATGCGTGCTAACACCGGGAACGCGGTTATGGACATCGCTACCCCGATGAAAAGTGCGAATGTGGTGAAGGAGAACACACCAGTCGAATACAGTGGAAACAACCAGAGCGCGAATGCAGCCCCTAGCAAAAAGGGCAAGACGATACTGGCGTGAGAGATAGCAATGGCAGCTTGGGTGCGCTTTTGCAAGAGATCAGTATCCAGATCGAGACCGACCAGGAACATGTACAACACCACGCCGACCTGAGCGATCACCGCGAGATACGGCGCGGTATTAACAGGAAGGACTTGAGAAGCAACCCCCGGCGCAATCCAACCAAGAAAGGATGGTCCCAGAAGAATCCCGGCGACCACTTCGCCCATTACCTGAGGTTGATTCAGCCTGCGAAACATCGCGCCAAGCAAACGAGCTACGACAAGAACGACAACTAGCGCGAGTAAGATATGAAGCAAGATGCCAGGCGTCTCGGTTGTCTGTGGTCTGACGGGCGCTTGGGGTCTGTTGGCTACGAGGGCGGCTCCGAACGATCGAATCAAGAAAAAGGTACCGATGCTTACTCCGAGGGTGGCCGCATAGATGAGTGCGCTGCGTGAACTTCGGATCATGGTCAAGTGTTTTTGAAAGAATCGTGGGGACGACGGGACTCGAACCTGCGGCCTCTGCCGTGATAGTTAGCTGGACCAACGCAAATGCGAGCACATACAGGAGCACCCACGGCCCTGCAAGTTCTTGCAAATAGGTCGTAGCCGACGCTTTTGAATGCCGCGATGTGCACCACGGAGGTGACCCTCCAACTAGTTTCTGCCTCGATACGATCTGGCAGCTTTGTGTGGTCAGTACTCTAGTTTAGATTCGCCAGGTTCGCTACCAGGAATCGGATACAGAAAAATGCTCTGCAGCCCTTCGGGTCCATCGCCACGTTGTAAGAGAGGCTCCCCGCTACAGGAAGTTTCCGGGCATTGATAGCAAGTTGCAAAGCAGCACCTCTGTTAAGCAAGTGTTCTGTTCCGGCTTGGTGACACGTTTGTCCCACAAGCGCACAGGCACCGCAGCTGAGAGCCGATAATAACTTTGGCGCGGCGATGACAATCCTTGCGTCGTGTTGTGAGTTTGTGTTTGAGTTAAACGCCCGGGTAGGAAGTCTCAACGATGGAAAGAGAACGTAAAACAGAAGGCCCGATGTATGATCGGGCCTTCCGATTTTTCGACGAACTCTAGACGGCTACCTAGCGGGGGCGGAGGCGGCGGCGGCTTTGGCTTTTCCGAGTTCAGGGACAACACCGAGCTGCTGCATGAGACCCAAAGCGTCCCAGTTGATGTAGCCTTCGAACATTTTGCCGTTCGTAAAGCGGGCAATGCTTATGCCGGTGATGTTGAATTGCTTACCAGTTGGCGCAATACCGTTGAGTTCGCCCTTATGGGTGCCGCGGCAAGACCAGCGAGCCACAACTGTTTCGCCTTCGGCAAGCATGTCCTCGATCGTGAATCGAATGTCGGGGAAGGCATTGCGGTAAAGAGTCACTCTCTTTTTCTCACTCTCGGGGCCTCGCCCAACATCGGGCGTTGAGCTGTCGTGATGCGTGTATGTGGGTGCGAACAGCTCGTCTGCCACTGGCACGTGGCCCTTGTTCCAAACTTCTTCGAACAAACGACGGATGTTAGTTTTATTTTGTTCAGACATGGTGAATCTCCTTTTTGAAAAACACGAATTTCCTACTCGCATGTAGCGAGCCGGGCTTGAGCGATCTACCTTGAAACCGCTGGCGTCTGGGTGTGTAAACCTGCACGTCGAACAGGAGGTAGGGCCCCGCGCGAGGGAATAAAAAGAACCCAGTTGGTTCTGCCCTGATGGCGCTCGATGCGGAGCTTGTCCTTTTAAAGAAACCGCGAATGGACTGAGAAGCGGGAGTTTCGCCTCAAACAACGAAACCTCGAACTGATACTGTTCCTTACGAGTGCGGGTGTCAACAAGAATCGAAAACTTTGTTTGTGCGGATGGAGTGGCTGCGGCTCTTATTCAGGCTTTGATCGTCACCTCAACGGCAGATGATCAGCAGAGACGTCTGTATAGTGGTGTCCTGACTTCCAATTCGCGAATCGGTCCGTGGATTGTCGGGTCGAGCTTAGTCACCGGTTACGCGACACCCACAAGCGTTCTGGCAAAGGTATGCTTGCCCGCAACGAACTTGCAGGCTTGTATCACTAGCGCTCACAGCAAAACTCGGCCTCACGAATTGTTGTCACTTGGACGGTTAAGGTGCCAATCGGAAACTGACGCAGTACCCTCCAAAGTAGGATGGAGTGCCACCGCCACCTAATGGCAATGGCAAGCCCACATCCCCTGACAACAAAATCATGGGTTCCTGCGTCTAACCTTCCTGAGACAATGAGACACATGGCCACAAAGCTTCGTTTGAGAACCCGTCCTCTGGGACAGTGATGCTTCCGGTGCATCCCTTTTCCATGGCAACTCTCCTGTATTCGCGGTGTTATACTTAGTGCGGGGATTGCTGGGCAGTTGGTTTGCGTGGAATCGTTGAACTGTCGGCATGGCGGGGCAAACTTGTGCGGCCAAGAAAGTTAGGTGCAGGGACATGGGAGAGCAAGTGAAAGAGATTTTTAATTGGGCGCGGCGCCGCAAATATCTGGCGTCGTTTTTTGTAGCGTTCACTCTCGTTCTCGGAATCATGATTGGCTCGGTCATTTCGGGCCGCGTTTCCGCAATGAAATCGTTCGGCGGTACGGACGCTGCGAGGCTCGCCGTACCGGATCCCATTCCCTCCACTAGCTCCTTTTCCGGAATTGTGAATCGCGTCGAGCCTGCGGTGGTGAACATCGCCACTACGCAAGTGCTCGAGCGTAAGTCCAGCGGTAAGAAACGCCGCGCTCATCCGGCTAATCCCGGTGAGGACGACGACCCCATGCAGGACTTTTTCGATCGCTTCTTCGACGGCCGTCAGGACGCTCCTCCTCAGGCTGAACGCAGCCTCGGCTCCGGCGTCATCGTTGATAAGCGCGGCTACATTCTCACCAACAATCACGTCATCGAAAACGCCACGAAAATTCAAGTCCAGCTCAACAACGACACCGCACGCTACACCGCGAAGGTTGTCGGCGCCGACGACGACACGGATTTGGCCGTTATCAAGATTGATGTGAGCAAGGAACTTCCCATTGCCAAGCTTGGCAATTCGGACGGCGTGCAAGTCGGCGACTGGGTTCTTGCCATCGGTAGTCCTTTTGGCCTGCAAGCCACGGTCACCGCCGGAATCATCAGCGCGAAAGACCGCGGCGGCCTCGGCCTTGCCAAACAATTTCAGCGCTTCCTACAGACGGACGCGGCTATCAATCCCGGCAACTCCGGCGGCCCGCTCGTCGATCTGGCTGGACAGGTCATCGGCATCAACACCGCCATCATCACCGGCAGTCGCGGCTATGAAGGCGTTGGCTTCGCGCTGCCCTCCAATACCGCGATCAGTATCTACAACCAACTCATTGCCAATGGTAAAGTGACGCGCGGCTCGATTGGCGTGAGCTTCCAGGAAGATCTTGGCACCAATCCCATCACTTTGAAATCTTTGGGCGCGCCGTATGGCGTGGTAATCGCGGGCGTCGAGCCCGGCAGCCCAGCGGAAAAGGCCGGCCTCAAGGGCGGTGACGTTATCACCAGTGTGAACGGCCAGCCCGTAAAGACCGGCAATGACCTCGTCAATCCCATCGCTCAAGCTACTATCGGGAGCAAGGTAAAGCTCTCCTATGTCCGCGATCGCGCTCAGAAAGATACCACTGCCACCGTTGAGGACCGCACGCACGTCTTCCCGAATACCGCGGGGCGCATGGGCGACCAGCCCGGTGAAGTTGCGCCGAGCGAATTCGGCCTCCATGTTGACAATCTCAGTAAAGAGCGCGCTCAGCGTTTCGGCGTGGAAGGCGCGAAGGGCGTCATCGTGACCGATGTGGATCCCGCCAGCTTTGCCTCTGATGACCTGAATTTCGGCCGCGGCGACGTAATTGCCGAAATCAACCATGAACCGATTTCCTCTCTGGACGACTACCGGGCAGCCGTTAAGAAGCTGAAACCGGGCGATAACGTCGTTTTCAAAGTCTTGCGCCGCCAGGACAGCGACCGCATCTTGACCGAGTTTCTGTCCGGCGTGGTTCCGGCCACGGAGAACTAGCAGCTATTAGTTTGGGGGAGACGCAAGCGTCTCCCTCTCTGCGCTCTAAACGAAGACCTATGCGAATGAGAACAGCAATACTCCTGGCTCTGACGCTGCTCGTTGCAGCAGATATGAGTGTGGCTGGTGCCGTAGCAGCCGCGCAGACCGCAAAATCCTCGAAGTCGCCCGCGGTCAAACGCGGAACCAAGATGCGGCACGGGAAAACATCCAAGAGATCGCTTCGCCGAGTGCGAGGTCAAAAAGAGCCGGCTTCCGACCGGATTTCAGAAATTCAAACGGCTCTTGGCAAAGATGGTTCGTTTAGTGGCGCGCCCAATGGCAAGTGGGACTCCGCGACCGTTGACGCCATGAAGAAATTTCAAGAGTCACACGGCCTGAACCCCTCGGGGAAGCTCGACGCCAAGACTTTGCAGAAGCTGGGGCTCGGTTCCCAAACCGCTGGACTCGCGCCGCCCATGCCCCCGGTCAACTCCTCTTCTCTAACTACTAGCCCATCAACCATCGTTCCACGACAGCCATAAACTAGTTAATTCGGGTCGATACTCAAATTGGGAACCCGTTGAGGAGTAGGAGAAGTGTGTGCTACTCCGCAAACTACGCCGCTGTGAAAGCACAGAAAATAGGGCCCTGGCACCTAGTGGGGAATTTCATGCCAGCGGGGTAAAAAGGGTATTCGCAGACTGCGGCGAACTCTCCCAAACACCTCGGTATCTCGCGCGCGAACCAACCCAGTTGGATTTGCCGAGCCGGTTCGCGCGCTCCAGGAGAAACATCGGTTATTGCAGAGACTCCCCAGCCACGAAAAATATTCCCCGAGCACGCAAGGCACACAAAAAACAGCGGTTAAATGACGAGGAGCGGAACCCTTCGGCCCGCTCCTCGAATCCACGTATTTAACCATCCGGTTAAATACTACTTAACTCTCTATCTGTCCCTGGAGCACCTCTCCCGGCAGCGCAATCATCGTTGGCCTGACGGTGGGCTTGACCTCGCCCCTATTCTGCGGGACGGCAGATTCCGTCCGGAACTGGGGACGATCCTGCATCTTTCCTGAAATGCTATGGAGTGCGGAACTCGCATCCGCTCCAAGCCGCTCGATGCGAATGCCAAGTGTCCGCTCCAACTGAAACAGCTCCGAGCGCTGTTCTCTCGAGAAAAGAGTGGTCGCAACTCCGTGTCCGCCGGCTCGACCGGTTCGGCCGACGCGATGAATGAAATTTTCCGCCACTTCCGGCAAATCGTAGTTGATGACGTGAACGATGTCCTGCACGTGAATCCCGCGCGAAGCCAGATCGGTTGCTACCAGCACGCGATAGCGGCCTTGCTGGAAGCCCGCCAGTGCTGCGGTGCGCTGCGATTGCGAGCGGTCGCCGTGAATCATGGCCGCGGAAAAACCGTCGCGGTTAAGACTCTTCGTAATGCGCTCGGTCCCGCGCTTAGTGCGAGAGAAGACCAGGCATCGCCCGGTTTCTTTGGCAAGCAAACGCTGCAGCATTTCCTGCTTCCGGTCTACGGATACTTCAAACGCTTGCATACGCACATTCTCGGCGGGCTTGAGCGTGGATCCGAACGCGAGCCGCGCCGGATTTCGCAGATAGTCTTTTACGAGGTGAGCGACGGATGCTTCCATCGTCGCGGAAAAGCACATCGTTTGGCGGTCTTTCGGGAGTATCGCCGCGATGCGCTTGATGGCCGGAAGAAATCCCATGTCCAGCATGCGGTCCGCTTCGTCGAGGACCAGGATGCGCAGCGAGTTGAAATTGAAAAGTTTGCGATCCAGGTAATCCTCCAGGCGGCCAGGAGTAGCGACAACTACGCGGGCTCCCTTGCGGATGGCATTGAGTTGCGCGCCCTCCGCCAATCCGCCAACCACGAGCCCCGCGGGCACAAGCTGCGTGCCGCGCAATGCGTTGAACTGCGCCACCACCTGCATGGCCAGTTCGCGCGTTGGCACCAGGACCAGCGCCGCAATTCCAGTCGTTTTGCTCTTGAGCAGTTGCTCGATCACCGGGATCAGAAACGCCAGCGTCTTGCCGGTTCCGGTTTGCGCGGTTGCGAGCACGTCCTTACCCTCGAGCGCTTGCGGAATGGCCGCGGCTTGCACGGGGGTCGGCGTCGAAAATCGCGCATGTGCCAATCTCTCCTTCATATAGGCGGAGATCGGTAATTCTGTAAAACTTTGCATTCGTATTGCTTTCTTGCTGGCTGGAGCGATCGCCGCGCGCGCACAAGTTCGGCGCAAGCGCGGCAATTCGCATTGCCAGTCTTGTTTTAGATTACGCTGAAAACGTACGGAGAAAACTGCAGGCGGGCAATCTCAGATCAACAACTCAACTCGAGGGACCGCACAACACAACCGAGGTATTAAGCGCAAAAAAAGTGTAACACATCGGTGATCAGAACGCGATACCTAAATGATTTGTGTGTTATGAGTTACTTTCGGTTTCTGACCAACAGTCTAAGTGGCGTCCCCGCGTCTTGGGGCCTTCGCGGCCGCGGTGAAATCTCAAACCTTGGTTTCGTATGCAAACTCGCAGCGTACCAGACCATGCGGCAACTATTCGTGACGCAGCGCTTCTAACGGATCCACCCGCGTGGCACGTCGCGCGGGAATGAACATGGCCGCTAGCGAAACAAGGATCAACCCCATGGAAACAGCGGCGAAGATCAGCGGGTCCGTGGCGCTGACTTCATAGAGCAGCGTTTTCAGCAGCCGCGTCAATCCAAGCGCACCCGCAATCCCCGCGGTCAGCCCAACGGCCACTGGGACCAAGCCCTGTCGCAGGACCAATGCGCGCACGTCGGCGGATCGTGCGCCGAGAGCGATGCGAATTCCAAATTCGCGCCGCCGTTGATCGACCAGATAGGCCAGCACGCCGTAGATGCCAATGGCGGCAAGGAGACCTGCGAGCGCGGCGAATACGGACATCAACTGAATTGAGAATCGTTGCCGGGCGAACGAATCGGCCAGGATCTGATCCATGGTAAGCAGGTCCACCGGCAGATTGGAATCGAGCGCGGCAACTTCGTGGCGGACGGCGGAGACCAGCGCGAGAGGGTCATGCACGGTTTTCATCACTATCGCCAACGACTCGAAGGGAACCTGGGGGCCGAAATAGTAGATTCGGGGTTCGGGCGGAGCAGACAAGCTGCGGGATCTCGTCGCGGCAACTATGCCGACGACAGTGAATGTGCCTTTGGCCAGCGGGACATTGATCTGCATGCCGAGGGGGTCGCTGTTCGGGAATAGTTTCTTCGCCGTAATTTCGTCGATGACTGCCGCGGCAGGCGAGCCCTGCTCATCGGACGCGGAGATGTCGCGCCCGCGCAAGAGCGGGATTCCGAGAGTCCCGAAGAACCCGGGTGAAGCGCGCGTTTGCCAGATGATTTCCTGAGGTTCATTTGGATTTCGAGGATGGCCCGCGACCTCGACTCCGCCGCTTCCCGGGCCGCCATTGTAGGGAAGGAAATCGATCGTCGCGGAAGAGCGCACGCCAGGAATCGCGCGTAGGCGTTCCAGTACCGAGCGTGCGAAGGCAGCCCGTTGCGCAGGCTCCTGGTATTGCGCGACGGGTAAGGATACGAACGCGGTCAGCACATTTTCAGACTGGAATCCGGGACTGGTGCGCTCCAAGCGAACAAAGCTTCTTACCAGAAGCCCGGCGCCGATCAAGAGCACCAGCGAGGCGCAGACTTCGAAGGCCACCAGGGATTCGCGCAACAACCTGCGTCCGCCGGCCGATCCGCGCGAGGCTTCTTTGAGTGGTTCCGTAAGATCGATTCGCGAAGTCTCGATCGCGGGCGCCAGCCCGAATAACACGCTCGCTGCGATCGATACAAGAATGGAAAAGCCCATGACCCATGCGTTGATGGCAGGGTGGCGTCCGCGAATCAGATCAGCGGGACCGAACCGGGCGTAAAGATGAAGTCCGTAAAGGGCGAGCAGCGTTCCCCCAGCGCCGGCGAGGGAGGCAAGCAACAGGCTTTCCGTCAACAACTGCCGAATCACGCGAATGCGCGACGCGCCCAACGCCGAGCGAATGCCGATTTCTCTCCGGCGCATCGTCGCACGGGCGAGCAGAAGGTTGGAAACGTTAGCGCAGGCGATTAACATCAGCGCGCCCACCGCGGCGATCAGCACCAGCAATGGTGTCTTCAAATCGCCTGCCTGCCTTTCCGCCAACTGCTTCAGCTCGATGGAAAATCCACGATCCATCGCGGCCTGGTTGGGATACTGTTCGACGATACCTGCGGCGATGCGGTGAAATTCATCACGCGCCTCCTGGATGGTGCCGCCGCGCTTTAACCGCCCAATTACATCAATATTATGTGGGCCCCGCGTTCCGGGTGCAGCTTCGGAGGGATCGAAGGCCAGCGGCATCCAAATATTGGCGGCAACGCGATAGTCGAGAACCGGCCGGATCACGCCTGCGACACGATAGGTTTCGCGATTGATTTGAATGTTCTTCCCGATGATGGATGTGTCGCGGCCGTAGCGGCGGGTCCACAGGCCCTCCGAGAGGATGGCGACGTGGTCTCTGCCAGGCTGATCGTCATCGGAGGTAAACAGCCCGCCCAGAATCGGGACGACCCCGAGCATGGGAAACGCACTGGAGGTGAGCCGCTGTGCCGGGACATCCTCGGGCGGACCGTCGCCCGTCAAAGTCGCAACCGCTCCGGTTACCGCTGCGATTTGGGCGAAGCAAGTGGCTTGGCGCCGAAATTCGGCGTAATCCGCAGCTGTGGGCGCAATGCCGCGCAATGAAGAGCGAGGCAGGGTCTCCTGTACGATGACGAGCTGGTCGGGATTTGGATAGGGAAGCGGATGCAGCAGCACTGCATCTATAGCCGAAAAAATTGCCGTGTTTGCACCGATCGCCAGTGCAAGCGTCAGAATCGCGACAAGGCTGAAGCCCGGACTTTTCAGGAGCTGGCGGAGCGCGAACTGAAGATCCTGGAGCATGGTCTACGGAAGTGAGAACCCCAAAAGTTTATCACCCGTCGTGGTTAGGTCGGATCGCCATTGATTCTAATTCGCAATCATCTCCCACATCTGTTAATCACGGCGATCCTTCTGACAATTGTTCTGAACGGCCGTCCTGCGCGGGAGTGCAATAGCGGGTTTCAAAAACTCGGTTTACTTTGAGGTTGGCCCGGCGCGAGTGACCTGGCTAGAGGGGGAATTTTGTGCCTCTCGGGTGCTCGGCACAAACATGAGAAGTGAACTCCTTTTCGCGCTGGCGTTCGTAGTGCATCTTCATTTCGTCGATGGATTCACCGACGGGCAGCCCCTCGGGCTTGAACGCCCATGTGCATCCGGAGCAACCCCAGCCTTGAAAATTCTGGCCTTCGACCCACACTAGTTTGCGACTCATCGCCACCATGGAACCTTTCGAGACTTGTTGCGGTTATGGCTCTTCGAAAAGCGGCCTGACGCTGGTCTTCAACGACACTACGACGGCAATACCAAGTCTTTTGATTGCCTGGAACGCGCTTCCACCCAGGTCAGCGCTTTTGAACACGCATCAAAACGGAAGTGATCACGCAAGGTGAAAACAGTAGCAATAGATGGGGTTGTTGTCTGTGGGGTATCCAACACTAAAAAGAACTGCTACCTCAGTCCGAGTTCATCCTCGAGCTGTTGAATCACGCTGTAGCACTCACATGCGGATTTTTCCAGTTTCCTGCGATTTACAATCTTCACTGCACCTCGGACGTAATCTATGAGTCCGTCTTTCTGCATCACTGAAGCTGCCAAGCTCACGGTGGACCGGTCAGTACCCATCATGGTCGCAATGAAATCATGGGTGATCGGAAGCAGTCCGGCGTCCACCCTGTCCTGGGTCATCAGCAGCCACCTGGAGAGGCGCTGCTGTATATCGTGCAGGCGATTGCACGCCGCTGTCTGCGCGACTTGCATGCCTTGAAGGCCGGTATGCCTGCTCAGTATCACGTGCAATTGTGGCGCCGACTGGAGAATGCGTTGTAGCGCATTCCCTTTCATTCGGAAGCCATCCCCGGCAATTTGGATTATCTCCCGCACTGAACTTCTGCTCACGCCAGCTGCCAAGCCTGCCCCGACGTAGCCCTCTTTGCCCACTACACCCACTTCCACAGTTCGGCCATCTTTGGTCACTACAACTTGAGAAACCATTCCGCGGTTCGGGAAATAAACGAACTCGATATTTTGTGTCGGCTCATGAAGGCTGAGATGACTCGGCAGGTCGATATAGGTCAAGTCAGCACGCATCAATTCATATTCATTATCGGGCATGGCCAACAGCACTTTGTTTAATATTTGTTTCCCCTCGGCATTGGTCCGTTGGTCTGCCGGGACGTCTCGCAGGTTTTTCCCGCTCATGTTAGTCCTGAATGACACCGGAGTGTCTTGGATCCTTGGGATGAAGCCTCATGGGCTCCGAGTTTTCATGTCATTTTGGCCATAAGATGGGCGAACAATCTGTGCGAAATGGGACAATTCTCAAATTCGAGGAAGCCCGATTTGACGGTATCTGCAACGAACGGTAGAATTTAGATTCCGCGCGGTGGTGCCCCGTGTTGAATCCCGCAGGCACAACGAGACTTTCAGACTGGAATCTTAGGGCAACGGAGGAAAGAGTATGGCTACGGCAGTAGCGCCTCGAGTTTTCAAGAATTTTATTAATGGCGAGTGGGTGGAATCGCGCAGTGGGAAAGCCTACGAGAACCGCAATCCCGCGAACTCGGATGAGTTGGTCGGAATGTTTGTCTCCTCGACTTCGGAAGACGTTGATGCGGCTGTGGACGCCGCCAAGGCCGCGTACAAAAAGTGGCGGCTGGTCCCGGCTCCGAAGCGCGCCGAAATTCTCTTTCGTGCGGCAGAGCTTCTTGTTCAGCGCAAAGAGGAATATTCGAAGGACATGACTCGGGAGATGGGCAAAGTCCTGGCGGAAACGCGCGGCGACGTCCAGGAAGCAATCGACATGACGTACTACATGGCGGGCGAAGGGCGCCGCCTCTTCGGCCAGACGACTCCTTCCGAGCTGCCAAATAAATTTGCTATGAGCGTTCGGCAATCGATTGGCGTGTGCGGAATGATCACGCCGTGGAATTTCCCGATGGCCATTCCTTCGTGGAAAATGACGCCCGCGCTCATCAGCGGGAACACCGTCGTGCTCAAGCCAGCCGAGGATACGCCGTTGTCGTCGTATCACCTTGTGCAGGTCCTTACCGAAGCCGGAATCCCACCAGGCGTTGTGAACATCGTTAGCGGCGATGGACCGGGTGCGGGCGCGCCATTAGCGGCAAGCGAAGACGTGCCCGTGGTCAGCTTCACGGGCTCAACGACTGTAGGTCGGCTCATTGCTGAAGTTTGCGCGCCATCCTTCAAGCATTGCAGTCTCGAGATGGGCGGCAAGAACATCATCATCGTGATGGATGATGCGAATCTGGATCTCGCGGTGGACGGTGCGGTTTGGGGCGGATTCGGGACAACGGGCCAGCGTTGCACGGCCGCCAGCCGCGTCGCGGTCCACAAGAGCATTTACCATGAGTTCGTGACGCGGTTCGTGGATCGGGTGAAAGCGCTGCGCGTCGGCAACGGGCTCGATTCTGGTGTGGACATGGGCCCCTGCATCAACGAACAGCAACTAAAAACCGTTATGAGCTACGTCGAAATTGGCAAAAACGAAGGAGCCAAGCTGTTAACTGGAGGAAATCGTCTGGATAGTGGCGCCCATGCGAAAGGATGGTTCCACGAGCCAACGATATTTGGCGATTGCTCGCCGCAAATGCGCATCGCCCAGGAAGAAATTTTTGGCCCCGTCGTGTCCGTGATTCCTATCGACAGCTTCGAGCAGGGAATTGAAGTGGCTAACGGCGTGCCGTATGGGCTCTCGGCTTCGATCTACACTCGCAATGTAAATCAAGCATTCCAGGCGACGCGCGATCTCTTCACGGGAATCGTCTACGTGAACGCTCCGACCATCGGCGCCGAAACGCATTTGCCTTTCGGCGGCACCAAGCAGACCGGAAACGGCCACCGCGAAGCCGCGATCGCCGCCATCGATTTCTTCTCCGAATGGAAGACCATTTACATCGACTATTCCGACAAACTGCAACGCGCACAAATCGACAACAATTAAGTGGATAGAGTCCTGTCCCCGCGAAACTGGTGGACAACCTGCATTGACGCTGCCTGACACGCTTTCTACAATAGAGGTAGCGCTCTTTAGCGCTTAGCGTAGAGTGCTGCTATGAGGAATCCAGCCTTACAAGAACGGCGGAACCGCCAGATTCTCGCGGATCTCGTGCGGACGTACATCGAGACCGGCGAGCCGGTGTCTTCGCGCGCGATCTCCAAGAGGTATGAAGAGACCTTGAGCACCGCGACGATCCGCAACGTCATGGCCGATCTCGAAGACGGTGGCTTTCTCTACCAGCCGCATACTTCCTCAGGCCGTGTCCCCACCTCGGCCGCGTACCGCTTCTTCGCGCAGGAGATCGCCTCGCAGGCCACGTTGACTCTCGACGATCGCAATTGGATTCAACGTGAAATGGGCGGTGCGAAAACCGCCTCGGAAATAACCGAGCGCGCCGGCCACGTCCTCGCGGAAGTATCGAACGGCCTCGGCATCATTGTTTCACCGCCGCTCGGCAAGACGGTATTGGAGCACGCCCGCATGTGGCTGCTTCCTGACGGCCGCGTGGTTGTTGTCCTGATTTCCCCCGGTGGAAATACGCGCGACAAAATTCTTCGTCCGATTCGGCCCTTCGCACAAAGCGAATTGGACGCTACCGCGGAGTTCTTGAACCGCCACTATTCCGGCTGGACTCTCGAGGCCATTCGCGGCGACCTCCTCCAAAAACTGGCCACGGATCGCGAGCAGTACGAAGGAATTATCGGTAGCGCTCTCACGCTATGGGATCCGGCCATGCTCGGCGAAGGCCAATCGAGCCAGGTCCACGTGGAAGGTACGGCCCAGATCGTAGGCACCGCGGAGTTTACAAATCAAGCGCAGCTCCGCGAGCTGCTTGCCGCCATTGAAGAAAAGCATCGCCTGGTTACCGTTCTCAACGCGTGCATCGAGACGCCGGAACCGGTGCATGTGCAAATTGGCGTCAAGGAAATTTCGCCAGCAGGCGAAAATCTGGCCATCATCAGCGCTCCATACACGCGCAACGACCTTGTGCAAGGCTCGCTCGGCGTGCTCGGCCCCACACGCATGCATTATGAGCGCGCCATGACCGCGGTCGCTTACGTTGCGCAGCTGTTCAGCGAAGCGTTGAGCAAAGTTTGAAACACTTTTTTCATAGGAGGGGCGGCAAAGTGCCCGACAAGGACTCACCTTTCAACACAGAAGGCAGCGCGCAAAGCGCCGCTGCGGACCAATCCGAAGAGGCCAAGCTTGCCGCGGATTCCGTCGCCGCCGATGCGGAAGTCGCCAAGCTCGCCAGCGACCTGAACGAATTGCGTCAGACCCTGATGCGCCGCCAGGCCGACTTCGACAATTACCGCAAGCGCATCGAAAAGGAACGCGCCGAGGATGCCAAGCGCCACACGGCGCGGGTCATCGAAAGCATGATTCCTATCATTGACGGTTTCGAGCATGCTCTCGCTGCGCATCGCGAAGCCGAATACGAAAATTATCGCAAGGGTTTCGAGCTCATTTACAAGCAGCTCGTTGACAACATCGCGCGCCTTGGAGTTGAGCGCATCGATCCGCTCGGCAAGCAGTTTGATCCGCATCTCCACCAGGCCATGGACCGCACCGAAACCGTCCAGCACGAAGACGGCACGATCCTGCAAGTTTTTCAGCCGGGCTATATTTTTCACGGGCGCGTGCTGCGTCCCGCCATGGTGCGCGTAGCCGTTCATCCCGGCGGCGCATCGAAAGAAGCTGCGAACTAGTGCGAAGCGACAAAAACTAATTCCAATCGAGAGGATTGCATGGCAAAGGGGAACCAAAGAGATTTTTACGAGGTGCTGGGCGTCTCGCGCACGGCTTCCGTCGAGGAAATAAAGTCTTCGTACCGCAAAGCCGCCCTGAAGTGGCACCCCGACCGCAATCCGGAGAACAAAGAAGAAGCCGAGGTGAAATTCCGCGAGTGCTCGGAAGCCTATAGCGTCTTGAGCGATCAGCAAAAGCGCGAAGTCTATGACGCTTACGGCCACGCGGGTCTTTCCGGCGCAGCCGGCGGCGTGGACTTCAACAGCACCGTCTTTCGCGACTTCCACGACATCCTCGGCGACTTCTTCGGCTTCGAGGATCTTTTCTCGGGCGGCGGAGGCCGCGGCCGGCGGCGCCAGCAACGCGGCGCGGATCTGCGTTATGACATGACGCTCACGTTTGAAGAAGCGTCCACCGGCGTAACCACCCAAATAAAACTTCCCCGCCAGGAATACTGCGAAACGTGCAACGGAACCGGTGCTAAGAAGGGAACTGGCATTGTCGCCTGCCAGACCTGCGGCGGACGCGGCCAGCTTGCCTATCAGCAGGGCTTCTTCACTATTTCGCGCACTTGCCCCGCATGCCAGGGCGCCGGACAAATCGTGCGCGAGCGTTGTCCGGACTGCCGCGGCCAAGGCCGCATCGAGCGCGAAAAAACGATCGAGCTGCGCATTCCGCCTGGCGTCGATTCCGGAACCCGCATGCGCGTCACCGGCGAGGGAGAACCTGCGCCCAATGGCGGCGCGCCCGGCGATCTGTACGTCGTGCTTGACGTGAAAGAACACGCCTTTTTCGAGCGCCGCGGCGCGGATCTCTACTGCACGATTCCGCTGAGCGTCACCCAAGCAGCCCTCGGCACGGAGCTCCAGGTTCCCGGGCTGAACGGCGAGGAAAAACTAAAAATTCCCGAAGGCACGCAAAGCGGCGCGGTTTTTCGCATCAAGGGCAAAGGCCTTGCCGATCCCCGGGGCGGCGGCAAGGGCGACCTCTATTATCACGTCCGCGTGCTGACGCCCTCGAAGCTTACGCGTGAACAGCGCAAGCTCCTCGAACAGCTGGGGGCTACTCTAAAGGTGGAAAACAAACCTGCGGACCGCAATTCCACAATCTTCGACAAAGTGAAAGACATCTTCGGCTAGTTTGGCGCTCCTGCGATAGAATCCACGCGTGCGCCGACGATTCTTTGTCCAACAATTCAACGGAAACGCCGCGGTTATCGAAGGCGACGCGGCGCATCACCTGGGCCACGTTCTCCGGGCGCAGCCAGGCCAGCTCTATGAATTGAGCGACGGGACTAGCGCGTGGCTCGCTCGCATCGAAACGGTCGCGCGAAATCGCGTCGAGTTTGCTCTGTTAGAGCAACTCGCGGCGCCTCAGCGCGGCGTCGAAACCACGCTCCTGCTCTCCATCGTCAAGTTTGACGCCTTCGAATGGGCCATCGAAAAAGCCACCGAGCTTGGCGTCAGCCGAATCGTCCCGCTGGCCGCCGATCGCTCAGAAAAGGGTTTGCTCGCCGCCGCAACGAAGCGGTCGCAGCGCTGGCAAAAAATCCTTCTGGAATCCTCGCAACAATCCCGCCGCCTGCGGGTGCCGCTCCTCGATGACCCAGTCAAGCCCGCCCTGGCCTTTGCGGCTCATTCCGCGAATCTTCGGCTGGTGCTTTCTGAACGCAGCGACGCGCCCTCCTTCCGTAAGGCTTTAGGGAGAGACGTCGACGCATCGAAAGCCAATCCGACAACGGCCGCCCTCGCCATCGGCCCCGAAGGTGGCTGGACGGACGACGAACTCGCCTCCGCGCGTTCCTGCGGATTTCAGG
>JBGPLB010000086.1:0-19612 GCA_041486245.1 Candidatus Acidiferrum sp. | reverse complement strand
GCACTTGTTTCAAACTCTTCACCACATAAAACGTCCAGGGAAAGGTCCACACCAGCAGCAATCCCCAGAAAATCACGAGGGGCACCTTGTCGTAATCCCGCGGGACACGCATATTCAGGTAGCGATAGATCTGATCGTTAATGAAGAAAAACCAAAAAAAGCCCTTGGCCTGCCCGACCGGTGGATTGCGCATCGTTGCCAGAACGTGCCAGGGAGCCGCCACCGCCAGGAACACGATAGTCGTTGACACTAGCCTCATCTTCAGCAAGTGCCGCCAATTGCGCGTGATCAGCAAATATCCGGCTATGATCCCGACCGGGAAGGCCAATCCGACCAGTCCTTTCGTCAGGACGTCCAGTGCGGTCACCACCCCAATCGACCAGCACACTAGCCGCGAAGGCTGAGGCGCTTCCAAACTCCGCCAGAAAAGATAGGCGGTCACTGTCAGCCAGAAACAGATCATGATGTCCGGGATGATAAAGCGCGTGTAGATATATGGACCGATGGCTGTCGCCAGCACCACCGCCGCGTAAAAGCCGGCCTCCTCGCCAGCAATTTCACGCTCGAGCAGGAACACCGCAAGAAGCGTCAAGAGCGCAAAAAACGAGAACTCCAATCGCGCGGAAAATTCCGACACGCCCACAGCCGAGTAAATTCCCGCCATGATCCAGTAGGGTAGCGGCGCTTTCTCCAAATAGCGCACGCCATTCACGTACATCGTCACGTAATCGTGACGCTGCAACATCTCCACGGCGATTTGTGCATGTTCCGAATCCGCGTCGTCCATCATTGGCGGCGACGCCAGACCGGGAATGTAAATCAACGCCCAGAACGCCACGATACCCAGCAGGTAAAGTAGTGTGCGTTTTGGCGAGGTAGAATTTGGCGCGGGTCTGCTTTCGGCGGGCGCTTCGACTTTCATGCTCTCGAAATCATCGTGGGAGGTTGCGCGCAATTTCTAATGGCTTACCAGCCGCCGGCTCCCGCCGTTCGTGGAGGTTCATCGCGGCCAGCCATGGCTTCCCGCCGGCTGCGGAATTCGCGCACACTGTAGACTGGCTTATTCTGCGATTCATAATATGTCCGGGCCAGCATTTCGCCGATCAATCCCGTGGCGATGAACTGAATTCCGCCCATCACCAGCGCCATTCCCAGCAGCATCAACGGTCCGTGATTCGCCAGCAGCCCTTCATCCAGGAGCGCTTTGCGCAGGAACACCCACAATCCGATTCCTCCGCCCCCGCTCAAGCACAACAATCCCAACAATCCAAAAAATTGCAGCGGCTTGGTCGAATAATCCAATAAAAACTTCACGCTCATCAGATCCAGCAGCACGCGCACCGTCCGCGAAATCCCGTAATTGGACTCCCCATTCTTGCGCGCAATATTCGAGATCGGCACTTCGGCCACCGATGCTCCTGCCCAGCTCGCCAGCGCTGGAATAAACCGGTGCAGCTCGCCGTACAAATGAATCTCCGACAAAACTTCGCGCCGGTATGCTTTAAATGTCGTCCCAAAATCGTGCAAATCCACTCCGGAAAGTTTCGCCATCATCTTATTGGCGATCCGGCTCGGCAGTTGTCTCGTCAACCAGTGATCCGTGCGCGTCACGCGCCACCCGCTCACCAGGTCATACCCTTCTTCGATCTTTTCGAGGAACCGCGGAATTTCGTCCGGGTCGTGCTGCAAATCTCCGTCCATGGAAATGATGATCTCGCCGCGCGCAAAGTCGAATCCCGCTTTCAGCGCCGGCGCCTGGCCGAAATTCCGCCGCAATTGGATGATGTTCACCCGCGGATCGTGCTCATAAATGTCAGAGAGCACTTTGAACGTCTTGTCTTTGCTTCCGTCATCCACAAACACCAGTTCATACCGCTCGCCGATCGCATCCATCACTTCCGTCAGCTTAACGTAGAGTGGAGAGACATTTTCCTGTTCGTTATAAAACGGAACGACGATCGAGTATCGGATAGGCGGATCGTTCTTCATGCTTGCTGTTCTGGGCTTCCTCAGGCTTCTTGGGCTACGAAGGCATAGTCTATCAGCCGAATCCCTTGCGACGCGACAAGATTTCGTACCTCTGTGCCCGTCAGGATTTCCACTTCCTTCTGTCGGGAAGCCTGCAGCCGTGTCCCGGATTTTGCCAGCTCCGCGTCCACGTATCCAGGGTGGCACATCAGTTCAGTGGCGCCTTGCGGCAAAATTTCCAGCAGCCTCAGCACGCCTTCGCGCGTCATTTCTCCCGTCTGCGCGATTCCGCAAAAATAATCCGCCGTCGCGATTCCCGCGCGTTCCGCTTGTTCGCGCGCGTCCGGCGCCAGCAGTTTCAGGCCACGCGCCTGCACTCCTTGCCTCATCACCACTGTACCCTTCTGTTTCGTTCCAAAGGAAAGCGCCGCGCGCAGACTCGACGCTTCGTGCGAGATTCGAATCGCCGCGATCCCATGCCTCTTCGCCAGCCGCAGCGCAATCTCAAACAATCCCGGCAGCATCTGCACGTGCCTGTGCCCGTCGAGGTGCGTGGGCTGAATTCCCGAGTCGCGCACCTTCAAAATTTGCGCGTCCCATTCGCGCTCCACTTCCTCGAGCGACACGCTCCGCCTCGCCAGGCGCAACAGCAGGCTCTCCGGTTTTCCTTCAAGTTCGCCGCGCTGGTTCAAAAGGCTGGTCACCAACTTGCGCGGCGCCACCGGCTCGCCATCGCTCAAATTCAAATGCACTCCCACTCCTAGCGCCGGCGTTGTCCGCACGAGTTCCACGGCCGACGGAAATGCCGCGCCATTGGCGAGCAGGGAAGCGCTCGTGACGATTCCGTTGCGATGCGCCTCGGCTATGCCGCGATTGACGCCCTCCGTCCAGCCCAGGTCATTCGCGTTTACGATTAGGTTTCTCAAGTCCCGGCCTGTCCCTTCGTGCGGGCCTGTCCTTTGGTACAGCTATCCTTTCGTGCGCCACCACTCGACCGTACCATTGACCGTTTTTCCCCTCAACTTTAGCATGCCTACTAGAGGCAAAAATGCAGGTTAAGACGCGTGAAGCCAAGCCAATAGGCGGGCGCTACGATGATAAGCGCCGCGGCCGCCGGATGAACTCCCGAGTCCCCGTCCGCTTGGAATGGGACGTCGACTCCGGAAAGCGCATCTCCGTCGAAGCGCACACCCGCGTCGTTAATCCCTACGGCTGCATGGTGGTTTTGCAGCAGGAGCTTCAGCTTGAACACCGCCTAGCGCTTACAAATCTTGCCACGGACACCAGTAACGCGGCCGTCATTGTCTGGCGCGGCATTCCGCGCCCCGATGGCTGGGAGTACGGCGTCGAGCTCGTAGCGCCGGAGATGGACTTTTGGGGACTTGAGCTGTGAAACCTCAACCGAACTTCAAACCGGTCGGCACCCACAAAGTCGTTGCTTCCCGGCCGCCAACGGCGGAAGAACGCCGTCGCGCCCAGCGTGTCCTGCTCAGGATGCCGGTCCTGGTTCACGTCATCGGCCAGCCGAAGCCCCTCGAAGGCCATACTCATACGGTGAGCGCCAGCGGCGCCATGTTGATTATTCCGGAGCCTCTCGCGGAAGGAACTAAAGTTGTCGTCGAAAACCCCAAGACCCAGCTCAAGGTCGAATCACGCGTCGTGCGTCCCCCACAAGTCGCCCATGAAGGCGCGCTCGTTCCCGTCGAATTCACCTCGCCCTCTCCAAACTTCTGGGGAATTTTCTTTCCTCCCGCTGTCAACTGACGCTCTGCCAAGCATTCCCCGGAAGGGCTCAGATTCGCGAGCTCAACGCTCTAGAATCGGTCGAATCCAACAAGTGGCAGGATCTGCTCCTGATCGTTGCTGTCCTTATTCTCCAAGCCCTGAGATTGACTTTTTCCCTCTCAAATCCAAAAAGAGCGGCCCCGAAACTTCGGGGCCGCTCCATCTCCTGTCGAAGAGTTAGTTGTTAGTTGATCGTGACGCTGAGTGCTGGGGCTGCCGGCGAGGCAACCGGACTCGTGGTAATCGCCACGGTCGTCGTGCCCGTCACCGTCATGTTGATCGTGCCGCTCGCTGACGCCATTGTGTAAGCGTCTCCGAGGTAGTGCGCGCTGATCGAATGTGTGCCCACGGCCAGTGCTGTGGCGGTGGGAGTCGCGGCTCCACCTGTCACCGTGGCTGCCGTCCCGATCATCGTTCCATTGTCGAAGAGCGCGACTTGACCGGCCGGAGTGCCGCCCGTGACCGCCACGCTGAACGTGAACGCTGTCCCGGAAGCAACTCTAGCGCTTGTTACGGTCAATTTTGTAACCGTAGGGGTTAGTCCGCCGCCACCGCCACCACCTCCTCCTCCGTAGCCGCCGCATCCCATCGTAAAGCTGAGCACGCACACCAGGCCGAGGCCAAGTGCCGCGCGATACCGTTTGCGTCCGCCTGGGACGAAGACCAGGAATAGCGCAGCAAAGCCCGTACCGGCGCTCAACGCCCACCATCCTTTGCCACCCGTTACAGAAGGAGTCGCCTTTGCTTCCAGCATCTGATTCTGCGCAGGGTTTGAGGCAGTTAATGTTGTTGATGTCGCAAGCACGGAGCAGCTCAACTGTCCGGTGACCGCCGAGGCAGCTATCACGTTAATGTTTAGCGGAGACGGCGTGCATGTCACGCCTGGCGTCGTGGTTGACGGCGTCACTGCAACGGCCTGGATGAATCCGCCGCTCGGCGTTACGGTAACCGTCGAATTCACTGCCGCGCCCGTTGACGAGCTCAGCGTCACCGCGCTCTCCGCCACCGTGAAGCTCCCAACCTGCGCTTGCGTCACGGTAACCGTAATAGGCGGCGACACGGCGGACGCCACGTAGTTCCCGTCGCCGTTGTACTGAGCGGTGATCGTTTTCGTTCCCGCGGTGGTAAATGTAGTCGTCAACGTCGCCGTCCCGCCCGCTCCGACGTTTCCAGCTGCGATGGGCGTCACAGTTACTGGGGAACCAATTTGCACCCCGCCATTAAAGAAGGTCACCGTGCCAGTCGTCCCAAGCGCGCTGTTGCTGTTGGAAGCGATCGTCGCGGTCAGTGCCACGGGGATTGCTGTCGTTACTCCCGTCGCAGGATTAGCTGCGAGAGCAGAAATTTGAGTCGCAGCCTTCGAGACAGTTACTGTGTCGGTCACTGGAATGGTGACAGCGTTATAACTTATGTCGCCCGAATAGGTTGCCGAGAGCGGATGAGTTCCACCCGTAAGCTGGATCGGTTGATCTTCCGCGTGTCCCGCGCTGTTTATTACAAAAGTTCCAGTGTCAAGCGGGCTTCCATTGTCCATAATGGTGACAGTTCCGGTCGCATCCAAAGCGCACCCCGTGGTTGTCCCACCAAACACAACCGGCTGACAATTGGTTGCTGTTCCTGTGCTATTCAGAATGTCGATTCTCAGGATGTACTGGGAACCGTATGTCAACGCGGTTGCGTTTGTGCTAGTGATATTTCCCGTTATTGGATCGAACGACACAATTCCATACTGGAGTTTACTGTTTTCCTTATTTACTACTACCGGAACTCCCGTGGGATCGTCACTCGCTCCGAAATTTCCGTCTCCGGCATAGTGTGCCTTCACGGTGTAATTGCCGCCCGGCAGGAAAGTCGTACTGAGGCTTGCGGCTCCGCTAACGTTTAACGTTGCATTGCCAACCCCTCCATTTACTGCCGTCGGAACGGGAAACGAAACGTCGCCTGTTGGAGTACCAGAACCGGACGTAACCGTGGCCGAGAGGGTGACTGCTGTGCCGTGGTTAACCGTTACCGCCGTCGTGCCCCCATTGACCTTCGTACTCGTTGCTGTGGCTTTGAACGTACCCAGCGCGGCACCCCAAGCGAGCTGCAGATTCGTGACGTTCACAGTGCCGAGACCAGTGGCTAAGTCGTATCCGGCGGTAGTGGTGAAGGCAGGGGTTTTTGTCGTTCCGATGGTGGTGAAGAGAACTCCATTCGTCCCGGCTGTGGTGCTGCTGCAATTCAGTGAGCCTCCGGCACACGGCACGGAGTTGTTGCCTTTTGTGATGTCGTTGAACACGCATCCTGCCGGAGCCGGTTGCGTTGGGTCGGTGCGCAGGCTTGAATTGCACGACTTGCCTGCTGCTGTTTGCGCGATCTTGTACAAGACGAAGTTGGCGTTGCCCTGCCGCCTGCTCCTCCCTGCATTGCTTTCACCCTGCTCAATTAGCGCTAAGATCCCCGCAAAACTCGGCGCTGAGGCCGACGTTCCCCCGACGCCCAGAAAGCTAAAGGGGCCTGTAGAGCTGCAGGAATTGCTCGGCACTGCGTCGGCTTCGCACACCACATAAAAGCTCTGCGATTGCAGTCCATCGCTCGCAAACAAAGAAATGTCCGGGGTGTTGCGGACATTGGCTGTGGGGACTCCCGTTCCAACCTGCCAAGAAGGCTTGGTATACAAGGTGCTCGGCGCGCCACCGCCACCTACGATGTTCGTAGCCGTCGCACAAACGGTATTCAGGTTTAGAGAGGTGGCCGTGGCCGCGCAAGAGTCGTTCCAGGTAGTCTCGGGAATGTACCCCTTTACGGATAGCTTCGTGACCGGGTCGTTTGCGCCCGGACTTTGATTCCAGTATGTCGCTTGGCTGCCCACGTCATCAAAATCTGTGCCGCCGACGGCGATGTTGAACGGAGTCGAGGCAATGCCATTCGCTGCGATCCCCAGGGTAGCCCTGCTCTCCGCATTGAAGTCGTCGCATCCTGCGGAACCCGGATCGCCCGCAGCGACCGTTACCGTGATGCCTTGCGCTGCGGCCTGCTCCCACAGACCATTGAAGAACGCATTCTCCGACGTAAGGTTCGCTTCGCAGAGGCCAAAACTGAGGCTCATGTTGTCGTCGGTATTGTTGTCCACCACGTACAGCGCTGATTACTCGAGGCCCCCTGCTGTCTGGGTGTCTTCGGAAACCACGAAATCGACCTGAGCCCTCGGTGCGACCGCCCCGGACCACTGCACATCCAGGGCCGCCTCGCCCTCTTCCCCAATAATTCCCGGAGCGGGCCCATTGTGAACGATCACTGGATCATTGGCAGGCAGTCCGAATAAGGTCCGAAAATCCCGCACATCCTGAACATTGATGTCGGAAAACCCGACGATCGCGATCTTCGATCCCGTGCCGTCAAGCGTTGAGGGAATATTGTAGATCTTGGCGAAGTCCGCAGGCCCCACCGCAAAGAACTGGTTGGTGCTCCCAGTTAGCTGCGAAATGACGCGGCCATCGGCGGTGTGCGTGAACGCACCTACTGTATGCCTCATGGATTTTTTCGGGAAATTGTTCAGGGAAACGAAGCTTGCCACGACGGGAGCCAGAGCCGCGGGAATCTGTGGATCGCCGCTGTTTGCCTGACGCTTTTCACCATTCACGAAATACTGATGAATCTCCGTGTGGAAACTTTTGCGCACCTGCCCCACGTCTCCGGAGAACTCGATCGTCAGATGTCCGTTGTCCGCCCGGATGTCATGGAATCCTTGCGAGGTGAGCCAGTCCGTGATGGCCTGAACGTCGGCGTCCGCTGGCCCGAACTGCTGGCCGAATTGTTGCGGGGTAAGCCATTTGTGAAAATTAGCCGAGTCTTTGCTCTGTTGTTCGTCCATCAACTGCCGCAGCGCTGTTTCCTGCTCCGGGCTCCGCTGCAAGAGCAGCATCATCCGCTTCATCGGAGTATTGTCAGACACAGCGCCTCGCTCAAATTCCGGCCGCGCGAGGGGATGAACGTTTCCCTTCAGCGTGACGCGCTGCGTTTCATCGATCGCTTTTGTAATGCGCGCGGGAACAAACGGCGCCTGGGAAACTGTCGCCGCGTTCTGCTGAGTGGTCTGCGCCGAAGCGCGAGGACCACAAAACACAAAGGCCGCGGCAAAAAACAAAATCGCATTGCGAATAATTCTAGTCTTAGATTTCATGATCCATCCACGAAGCATATTTGGCGCGCACTTTAAGAAACCGCCATCGGTCCACGGGAAGCAACCGTATAGTTAATGATTACTTCTGTAACGAAATGGTTGCTCTGGCTGGGGGCCAGGAACGAAGACGTATTCCCCCTGCAAACTACCGGAGAGACTAACACAAAGGGCATGCAGCATTTCCGGTGACATTCTGCCGATGTTGGCGAAATTACAAGGGCCCGAAACTCTCTGGCCCACGGCCCCGATTCATGCCCAAACTTACAAAGAGTGCGAGTTCCACTCAACTTAACCGTAACTGCCCGGCCTTTATTCCCTTATTCCGCGTAATTGCTCGCGAAGTTCCCACGGCATCCGTGTAAATGTTTGCCTGCGGGTCTGTAACAGAGTTAGAACCCGAAGGCACCGCATTTGTTTCGGATAAAATATGAAAAAATTCAATCTATTTGCAAAAGCGGGCGTCTCGGTTCGGCCGCGGCGCCCGCATCTCTCGAACTGCCTGTGTAGGGGCTAGAATCAATAGCGGCGAAAACCGCGCCGGCCGTAGTAGCCGCGGCCATAGTAACCGCGGCCCCACCAGCCGAATCCCGAATAAACCCCAACAAAGCGGGGACCGTAGTAGCACGGAGAGTAGTATCCGCACGGACCGTAGGGGCCATAGCCACCATAGTAGCCCGCTCCAGTGCGCACTCGCGCCCGGTCACCTCGGCCCCCGCCAAAATCTTCCTGGGATACCGGCAAAAAGGCTTGCTCGCTGTGCGTGGTGTCCACCTTCACGGGATCGACCAGGCGGAAGCTTAGCTGAGATTCCGGCTCCAGAATCGTAGGACGCCCGCGCGTCAACAGAACAGCTCCAATCCCCGCTGCCGCGCCTGCACCGGCGCCGATCGCCGCGCCCCGGCCCCAATCCGCTGCTGAGCCAATAATCGCTCCCAAGGCCGTGCCGCCGCCGATGGTGGCGGCATCTGCGCCGTGAGAAGTGCCAGCAGCGCCCTTCCACAATTCGGTCAGGATCGGGGCCTGCTCTCCATTCACGAGAGTCAAGTCTGTTAGCTCAACGCCCAACTGCGACACGCCCTTGACGCGGCCGGCCTTCTGTACGGATTTCACCTGCCCCATAACAACCTGGCCTCGCCGTGCCACGACCCAGCCATTTACAACGATGGGCTGTTCCAGAACGCCGCTGAACTGGTCGCCAACCTGATTGCGGTCACTCGAAAGCGGCTCATTGAGGCGCATGATAAGCACCGTTCCCGAGGGAATGGTGAGTATAGCGGGCGGCGGTTCGTACGGGTCGTTCGGACCATTCGGCGGCGGAGGGTTCTGGGGCGAATATTGAGGTCGATCCTGTTGCCTGGACTGCGGAGCATTCTGCGGCACCCGGTCCACGGAGGTTGGCGGACGATTACTGTCTTGCTGCGGCGGGGCCTGCTGATCTTGAGGCTGCGCTTGCTGGCTTTGTGGAGGTTGGTCGGCCTGCTGGGGCGGCTGCTCATGCTGGGCAAGGGCGAGGCCGCTGAGGGATAACGCCAGCGTCGCTGCACCAGCCCCTCGAAACAACCATCCGTAACCTCTCACGCTTGCTGGCAAAAATCTCATAGTCTTCTCCTGGACCCGGGGCCTTGCCGAGATTCAGCCTTCGGCCTACTAACCTAAACACTTAGATGGCGAAAAATACTCGCCGGATGCTCTTCCAACTCCAGCAATTTGTGGCAGATGGAGCCAAACCCAAGTCCCCATCCCGGCATCCCTCTCCCGCTCCTTAACTCCGTCCGCGTGCCCCGTTCATCAGCCTTTCCGTTCTCCGCCCGGCCTTAACCGATGCCAAGTACCTTTCCGCGCCGCCAATTTCCGCAAGATTCTCACGAATCGTCTCAACGCACGTGGCCTGCCACTTTTTTTCTCTCTTACCCCTTTCTTTTCTTCTTCTTGCCCCTCCACCCACCCCGTCGGTCATGCCTTCTCGTTCGAATCAGTACCATTAAGTTAGCTATTGACAAAATATAGTATCCATGCTCCCATTCCCCATGGTTCTCCAGCTCTCCCCCATCGCCGTACCACCGCTCTCCCCGCAACCAACTCACCTCCACTCTCTCTGCTTCCCGTCCCCCAAAATCTTCTCCAGTTCTATCATTCTATCTGTGACAGATAGAATGATAGATATAAACAGCGATCGGCCAGCCCTATTTCCGCAGACGAATCAACGAGAGTTTGTCCCCAGATCGATGACACGCTATCCGAGTGGCCCCTGCGGTCAGAAGGGTAGCGCGGAGAAGTCCACGTTGCCGCCGGAGAAGATCACGCCAAGTTTTGGCGGCGCACCATCTGCCCGAGCGGGCAGGTTGAGACTTGCGATCGCACCGGGGCGGAGAAGGGGAGCGATAGCCACGGCGCTGCTGGGCTCGATGATAATTTTCATGCGTTCCCATACCAGGCGCATGGCGGCGATGATTTCTTCCTCGCTCACCAATAAGACGCGATTGAGATGGCGCCGGAGAATTGCAAAAGTCCGCGGGGCGAGCGAGGCGCGCAGGCCGTCCGCAATCGTGTCGCTCGAATCTAGGGTTTGCAGAGTGCCGGTAGTAAGCGAACGGTAGGCGTCATCGGCGCGAGCGGGTTCGCAGCCGAAAATGTGAATATCGGCGCGGATGGCTTTTGCACTGAGGCAAGTGCCGCTAAGAAGGCCGCCACCACTGACAGGCGCGAAAACGGCGTCGATGTCCGGGACCTCTTCGAGAAGCTCCTTTGCGGCAGTGGCTTGCCCTGTGATGATGCCGTCGTTGTCGTAGGGATGGATAAGAATAGCGCCAGTTTCGGCTTGGACACGCGTGGAAGTTTCCTGCCGAGAAGTGATCGTGGGTTCAGAGAAAGTGATGCGTCCGCCGTAGCTTTCAACGGCGCGACACTTCACGGCCGGGGCGTTCCTGGGCATGACGATATAGGCAGGCACGCCGCGCCACGCAGCGGCGCACGCCACGGCGGCTCCGTGATTGCCGCTCGAGGGAGTGACGATGCCGTGAGCGGCTTCGGCGTCCGTGAGCGAGAGGATCGCGTTTGCCGCCCCGCGAATTTTGAACGAGCCGGTTTTTTGGAAGTTATCGCACTTGAAGAAAAATTGCGCGGCGGCAATCGCATCCAGCGATTGCGAAGTGAGAATGGGAGTGCGGTGGATGCGGGGCGCGATGCGCACGTGCGCCTCGCGAATGGCGTCCCAGGTGGGCGGCTGATAGTTTGCAGATTCGACTTGTGGCGCGGTGCTCATGAGTTGCCTTGGTGCAATTGCGAAGTTTGCACGGATACTTGCGCGACGCTTTGAGACGAGAGTCATTATGGCATAGGGAGAGAATCTTCTGGAGCGAGCGTCGGCGGCTCGGAGAGTTGGCAACAGTCCAATGTGGCCGCGAAAGAAAAATGCGAACCCGCAAAACGCGGGAGATTACCGCCACACCAGGAATTTAGAAAGAAAGGGAACTGTTCGCCGCGGCTGTGGAGAGGTACTATCTTTGGGTTTTCAGCCAGAGCAACGATGATGAACCGAGGAGAGTTATGGGAATTCATGCAAACAGTATCCGACGGGCAGCAGTGGCGGTTGCGATTGTCCTGTTAGGACTGAGTGTTTCCGCAGCGGGGCAGGTCAAGACGGAAGCTGGGGCCCTCGAGGGATCCACGAGCGCGGATGGAAAGGTGCAAATATTCAAAGGAATACCGTATGCCGCGCCGCCGGTCGGCGCGTTGCGGTGGAAAGAGCCGCAGCCGGTGGCGAGCTGGAAAGGCGTACGAAAAGCGACGGAGTTTGGCGCGCGGTGCATGCAATGGAATGTGTTTGGCGACATGGTGTTTCGCGATGCCGGCCCGAGCGAAGATTGCCTCTATTTGAATGTGTGGACGCCGAAGACTTCGGCAGATGCCAAGCTCCCGGTGATGGTGTGGATCTACGGGGGAGGATTTCAGGCGGGGGCCACGTCCGAGCCCAGGCAGGATGGCGAGGGCTTGGCGCATCGGAGCGTAGTGCTAGTGAGCATGAACTACCGGCTGGGAATTTTTGGATTTTTCTCCCACGCCGAGCTGACCAAGGAATCGCCGCATCATGCGTCAGGAAATTATGGGTTGTTGGACCAGGTGGCGGCGTTGGAATGGGTGCGCAAGAACATCGCGGCGTTCGGCGGCGATCCGGAGAATGTGACGATTTTCGGAGAATCAGCAGGATCGTTTTCCGTGAGCGCGCTGATGGCTTCGCCGCGCTCGAAGGCGCTGATTCACCGCGCGATTGGAGAGAGCGGAGCGTTCTTTGGAAGGACTCTGACGGCGAAGCCTCTGGCGCAGAGCGAGCAGGATGCCGCCAAGTGGGCTGAATCGAATGGAGCAGATACGCTTGAGAAATTGCGCGGTATGCCGGCGCAACAGGTGCTGGATGCGGCGATGAAGGACAAGGATTCCTTCCGGTTCGGGCCGAACATTGACGGTTACTTTTTCCCGAAGAGTCCCGCGGAGATCTATGCCAATGGCGAGCAGGCGCACGTTGCGTTGCTGGCGGGATGGAATCACGACGAGGGGAATTACCACACGTTCTTTGGGAAGGAGGAAGCGACCAAAGAAAACTATGTCAAGAAAGTGGAGCAGACGTATGGAGAGCAGGCAGCGGAGGTCCTGAAACTTTTCCCGGGAGGAACCGAAGAGCAGTCGAAGGAATCGGCAGGGCTCCTGGCGACGGCGAATTTCATCGGCTACAGCACGTGGAAGTGGATCGAGATGCAGACGAAGACGGGCGATGCCGCGGTTTACCGGTATGAATTTGACGACGCACCGCCGCTAGCGGAGAGCGGAGCGCCTCCCGGAGCGACGCCGACGGCTTATCACTCGGCGGAAATCGAATTTGTGTTTGGAATGTTGAAATCGAAGAAGCTGCCGTGGAGGCCCGAGGACTATAAGTTGTCGGAGGAGATGGGAGCATACTGGACGAACTTCGCAAAGACAGGGAATCCCAATGGCGAGGGACTTGCGGAGTGGCCGCGCTACACGGAAAAAGATGGGTACGAGGTGATGCATCTGGCCGCCAAGCAGCACGCAGAAAAGGACGGGCAGCGTCCTCAGTACGAACTGCTCGACAAACTATCCGCAAAGCCGTAGGCAGTAAACTGAGTACCCCTAGTACCAAGGATTGATGCTTGACCGCGCGGGTAGGTTTGCTACGCTGAGTTACCCCTTCTCAAGTGGCGCGAGGGCCGCGTCCTTAGCTTCCTTGCCCGCGGGAGTGCAGCATGCAGAGTGCAGAACGAAGACAATTGGCCCGCCACAACCTCCGCACACCGCTGCGGTTTCGTTCCACGGGTGTGGCTGCGGATAAGAGCGAGCATTTTACCGAGGCGTTGAATATTTCGCGCGGGGGATTTTACTTTGCCTCGTCGGCCCCGCTACAGGTCGGGATGCCGATGGAGGTGACTCTGCGGATGCCCGGAGAAGTGACGGGAAACCAAACGGAGGAGCTGCACTGCAGCGCGCGTGTCGTCCATGTGAAGAACGAGGCGTATGCAGATGGGCGAATCGGGTTTGGCGCGGAGATCGTGAAGTTCAGCTCGGTGCCGGTGCAAGAGCGGTGGATGTCCTAGGTTCGAATTCCAAATCAGAGTGAATGACAGAACCGGGTGACTCGTGACTGGTGACTCGTGACTCGTGACTCGTGCCAACCCTGGCAAGCATAGGGATTGTAGAGGAAGGCCATTGAGTTCAGGATTCCGGCTATTTTGAACGACGATTTGTTTCAGAGCTGAGACCCAGGGCGGTCGGATGCTTCGGTTGATAGAGGCCAATTTCGCCGCCACCAGGAAGCCTTATCCTCGTGATTGAACCCCATCTTTCTTCCCGAACCGCAGAGCAGTTAACGCCCTTCTTCGCGAGCGCAGCGATTTCAGCTTTCAGGTTGTCACACATTAGGAAGAGTTCGTGGGGACCATTTTTATCGGAGGGGTGGAACGCGGCTTCTCCCGGGGGAAGCGCAAAGATCAGCCAGCCGTGGCCGGCATCCACGGACTTGAAGCCGAGAACGTCGCAAAAGAAAGCGCGGTCGGCTTCAGCGTCCCTGGTGTAAACGATTACGTGAGCACCGGAAATCATACGCCCCTCCTGAGAAGGACCCGGAACCCGTTGTAGGGAGCAAGTCTAGTGGAATCTCCAAAATTCGAGCAACTTAAAATATCAAATTAGAAATTGGGCCAAAAGAGTTGTTCAGGGTTTGGAAGCTTGAACCACGAATGTAGTTTTAGCGCTGCCTACGTTATCGAAGCGGTCGTAAGCGCGCACGGCGATGGTGTGTTCGCCTGCCGCGAGATTGCTTAACGTAAATTCGTAATTCTCATTGAGGGCATCGCTGACATTGCCGATGGGAGCGAGAAGGAACCACTCGCCGCCATCGACGCTGTACTGAGCCCGATCAATGCTGCTTGCGATGTCGCGGGCGACAAACTTGAAGTTCGTGCCACCTGTGGTTCCTCGACCGACAATGCTCATAAACGTTCGCGCTTCCAGGCCCTCGATCAGAGGGGGAGTGTTATCGACTTCGAAGCGTTCGCTTTCGCGTTCGGTCTTGAGAGCGATGGCGAGGGGATTCGAAGGGGCGTCGGTGGACACAATTTTGAGATAGTAGGCGCCATCGGGAAGAGTGGTGGTATCCCAGGAATAAAATCTTTGGTCGAGCTTGTCCTTCAGCAGTTTCCACTCGTGTTCGTTTTCGCCGCGATAGTAGACCGAGTACTGCAGATCGTCATCGTTGTCGTCGTGGGCGCTCCACAGAACGGATTGGAAGCCTCTGTCGCGGAAGCCCTGCGGAGGCTGTTCGAATTTCGCGGGCGTGATGGTTTGTGCGATGAACACATTGGGAGTGTTTGGAGTTGGCGGCATCTTGAGAACGACGCTCGGCGATTGGCCCGTAGAGAGGATGGTGGCGCCCTGCGCGCGCACTCCGGAATCCTGGAGGACGATGGCGTCGATAACCGGGGGGACGTTGCGAGTAAGGTAGGCGAGGCTGACCCAGGTGACGCCGTCCCCGGGCCGTCCATCGTGAATCACGGCTTTCCATTGAAAGAAGCGGGCGCTCGGGGCTTCGACGGTGCTGCCGGGCTTCGAATAGGGACCGAACCAGCGGGACCATTCCTTGCCGGGATCATCGGTGTTACCGGAGCGCACAAAAAATTCCAGGCGCGGTTCACTGGATGCTTTTGCGGATTGACGGGGAGCCGCCGCGGAAGGCGGGCCCCACCAGTCGAGGCGTCCCCACTGAGAGAATAGACGGGCGTCAAAGGAGTGCGATTCGTAGGTACCCTCGGCTTCGTATTCGGGGCCGACGGAGAAAACTTTTCCAGGATTGGCGGTGCAGAGGAAAATTTTGCCAGCGGAGTTGCGAGCGATGCCGGTGATTTGAGCGGAGCCGGCCTTGGCCAGTTGCGCGAAAACGCCGTGGCCATCGATAGCGAGGAGAGCGCCGTTGTTGCCGGTGCCGGCGAGGACGCGGCCATCTGAAGAGAGGCCGAGGGAATAGACGAGGTCTTCGCGGGAAGTCCAAAGTTCATCAGGTGCGCCGTCGGAGGAAAGACGGTAAATGCTGCTCGAAAGAAGAGGAGGGAAGGAGAGAAACGGGACTTGCTGTTGCTGCTGCAGCTGACCAGATATCGCGCCAGCGACACCGCCCGTGGTGATGGAGGCGGTTCCTTGAGGCGAGGTGATGACCGTAGTGGGTGTTGGAGCGGTGGTGCGCTGTTTTTCGCCGATGGCGGCGACGTAAATGGAGCCGTCTGGAGCGACGGAGAGAGCGGTGACTTCCTTCTTCGAGGTTTCGTACAGGACGAAGCCTTCCGCGGAGGATGCGGTTGCCCCGGAATCCTTTCCTTTGCGCGGGGGTTTGGCTTCGGGGCGAGTGATGCGAAGGACGCGGCCATTGGGTTCAGTACCGGCGAGAAGATTCTGGTTTGCGTCGAACGCGAGGACACGGATGTGGGCCTCGTCGCTCGAGTAAAAGAGTTCGCCTTTACCGTCGGGCGCGACAGCGAAGACCAGGCCTTTGTCGCCGGTGCCGACGTAGAGAACGCCGTCAGAGCCAAAAGCGATGTCCCAGATGTATTTTGTTTTGGGATCGAAGAACACGGTTTTTTCGCCGCTCGAGGAGACGCGATAGACCTTGCCGTCGGGGGAAGTGGCGACGTAAAGAGTGCCTTTGGAGTCGAAGGCGATGGCTTGGGCGACGAGATCGGTCGAGTCAAAGACGACAGTGGGTTTGCCTGCCCCATCGAAGCGAAAAACTTTTGCGGGAGAGCCGCCTGCGGCGTAGAGCGTGCCTTTGAGATCGAGGCGAAGCGACCAGAGATAAGAGGCGTCGGCGTCGGCGAGGAGAGTAAATTTTGGAGCGAGCTCGAGGCGGCCGTCACTGCGAACGGCAACACCGTGAGCGGTGCCTTTGAGGAATTCTTCGTAAGTGGTTTGGAGCCAGCGGCGGGTGTGTTCGGCGTGGAGAGGAGAGGGAAGGAGGTAGAGGAAGCAAAGGAGGTAGAGGAGGTAAAGGAAAAGAGAGTGGCGAGTGGCGAGTGACGAACGGCGAGTGGGAGAGAGATCGGGCAGATCGCAATTTGGCATTGGCATGGTCACCGGATTTGGAGATTGAGGGAGATTATCCCTGTCACAGGCCCGCCAAGCGGGATGGAAGATTCGCTGGCGAGGGATTCGCGCAAGACTTGAACGCTGCCCGGAGTAGGGCGGCCATCGATGACATTGATTTGATCGAGCGGGACGTTGGGGAGTTCTTTGTCGTCCCAAAGGATGGTAGGAGTGGGGACGAAGAGGCCGACGTAGAGGCGGTCGTTGCGGCGCTCGCGGTTGAGAAGAGCGATGAGCTGATCGAGGCCCGTTGAGCCGCCCCCAGCGGCTCCAAATGCGAAGCCGCGCGAGGCGCGGTTGAGCATGTCGCCGTCCGTCACGAGGACGCGGAGCGTGGTGCCGCGAGTAGCTTGCTCGGGGACGCGCACGGTAGTTTCTTCGATGCGTTCGTGGCCCCGATACGGCCGGAGCAAAACGCGCACACGGAGAGTTTCGCCGGGTGCAGCTTCACCCTTTTCCAGCCAGGCGCTTTCAATGCTGAAGGATTGGCGGCCGAGGACACTCGCGACGCGAAGGTTGATGCGGTCGAAGACAGGAGTTTCGCGTGTATTTGTGAAAAGGCGCGAGAAAACACTTTGAATGTTCAGGGCGATAGGCAGGCCGTCTGGCGTGAAAGAGTCTCCGGGGGCAAAAGTGTTTTCGATTTGAACGGGGGCGTGGCCATGAACGAGTACTTCACCGGAAAGGTGGAGCGTCGTGCCTTCGCCGTAGAGAGAGTTTTGCGTGAGGCCGTTGAAGACGGTGAGGCCGATGAGGAGCGGAGTGAGCTTGGGGTGATTGACCATTTCAAAGTGGAGCTTCTTTTCGGCGCCGCCAAAGGCGAGTGTGAGGTCGATGGGGATCATCGGAGGCGGAGCGCCAAGCTTGCCGGTGACGGCGGTGAGATGGTCTCCGGTGATGGTGCCGATGGAGCCACCGACGTTGATGATTTTGGTTGAAGCGAGGTCGGAGGAGAGCGTTGTGACAACCTCCGTGCGAGCCATGGGGAATTGCACGTCGCCGAGACTCAGAAAGGGATGGCCGCAGAGATAGACGCGGTTGGCGCGGACGGCGGTGACGGTGCATGCGGAACTGATGGAAGTGTCGCCTTGCACAAGGACCATGCCTGCCATGTCGCCGGGAACGAGATTCCCGTCGTCGGGTTTGGGAGCGGCGGTGCCGCCTTGCGCGGCGACGAAACCGTAGCTTTGGAGTTGGCCGGCGAACTGACGGAGGGCTTCGGGTTGATAGCCGGAGAAGACGAGAGGAGTTTCGATGGGCTCGAGGGCCGAGCCAGTGGGCAGGCTTGTGCGAGAAGCCGCGTCTTGCGGAAGCAAAAGCTGCGGCGAGGGGGCTTGTGACGCGATGGTTTCTGAAGATGGTTGCGGCTGGGGATGAAGGATATCCTCGATGGGAGTGACGCCGCCGATGGGTTCTTTCGTGAAAACGCCGAGCTTGAGGGAAAGAGCGCCGGCGAGTTTGCCTTCGAAATAGACGGGGCTGCCGCTCATGCCTGCGACGACGCCGGTGTGCTCGGCTTTTGGCCCTTTAAGCTGGACGAGAATGATGGCTTGCTTGGGGCCGAGGAAATTGGGCATAACGCCGACGACTTCGAGGTCGAACTTTTCAACCTGGTTGCCAGCAAAAATGGTGTAGGCGTAGCCTTGCATGCCGGGACGAATTTCGCTGAGGGGCAGGATTTCGGCGGTGGCGGGAGCTTGAGCGTGGGTACTGAAAAAGGACGGAGCCAAGGCAGCTACCAGGGCCCACGGAATGAGGAAGCGGGGGAGGAAGCGGGTCATGGGCAGATGAGGCCGAGCCGGGAGCATGAATCGCTAATCATACGCGGCGAGGTACGGGGAAGCAATCAAACCGGCGGAGCACAAATCGTAGGCAAAAGAGGCTAGGCGTTCTAGAACTAGGCAGAGGGGAACAATGACCAGGAGAAGGGGAAAGGCAAGGTTAGCCAGCCCGTGCGAGAGAGCGATCGGCGTTGGAAAGATCATCTTGAGCCGCGAGCGCATGGCGGAACAGCCTTAGACCTCGTGCGTGGCGCGCCCCTTAATTCACCGACTTCGCTAGTGCGGGTGCCATAAAGCCCAGCACGGCCTGCTTCAATTGGGAATCCACTTCGTCGGCGATGACCATCACGTCGAGCAAGACGGAACTGAAATCCACAGTACTTAGATTGTTTTGCAGATTATTGAAGATGCTGACCTGCAACATTCGCGACTCTTCCACTACCATGGGGACCGAGTAGCCTTGCATGCGCCGCAGTATTCCGTGGTCGCGCGCGGCACTGGAAATGGGAACTGTAACATTAGAGGCGAGGTGCAAGCGGCGGACGAGATCTCCCAAAAGCAGAGGAAGATGGCCGGTGCGTTCCTGGTAGTTCAGCGAGAGAGCAGTCAGTTCGTCGTTGCGTTCCACGCTGGACAGCCAACTCTTGATGATTGGATCCACGTCACGCGACAGAATCGTTGCGACGCACTCTTTCTTCATCGCCTTGCGGGAGGAAGGAGCCGACAGTTTCTTTTGGATAATTTCAGTAATCTCGGACAAGCCAATAGGTTTCACGAGGACTTCGTCAGCCTCCAGAAGGATGGCGGACATGGCTTCCTGGAGCGCCGGGTAACCGCTGAGAACGAGAGTTACAGCTTTCGGGTGGGCGTGGCGCATGGCGCTGACGACGGTAAAACCGTCACCGGCATCGGGCATGTGCAGGTCGGAGAGCAGCACGTCGAAGTCTTCCGTGGAAATAAGCCGTAACGCATCGTTCACACTTGCGGCGGATACCACTTCAAATCCGTGGCTTTCCAAACCTTCCTGGAACACAGCGCGAACGTCCTCGTTGTCGTCCACGAGAAGAATGCGGTTCTTCGGCATCAGTGGCTAAGCCTCCAAACTTATACTAATAGAGAAGGGAACGGCACTCTGTTCAATTTAGTACATAGGTATGCAATTAAGCCCGGGGTTATTTGGCCGTGACGGTCAGCAGCGCAGCTTGAGTCACCTCAAAACAGGTGCTGGTTGGCCGGCTTACCGTGGCGGCGCGCAGGGAATTATCGACGTGTT
>JBGPLB010000085.1:0-19947 GCA_041486245.1 Candidatus Acidiferrum sp. | reverse complement strand
TTGATGATCGCCTATGGGGCGTGGTCAAGCCTTGCCCATGGGTTCACGATGACAATCATGTCGGCGCAGGCCGTGGCGCACGGGATGCACAGGAAGGATAGCCCCCAGGACATTGTGATCTTTGGCGTGATTGGAGTCACGCTGCTTGCACTCCTCCCGGCAAAACAACCATCGCCGGCCGGCGCGCCTATCAGTGAGCCGCGCGTTGCCGAACGCTAGGGAAACCTTCCACCGCCGCGCGTGTACCGAGATACAAGGACTCCTCAGGGGAACGCGGCGATTCGCTTCGTTGAATATATGCTTGGCCTTGCCGCTGTGTTAATTCTGCATTGTCGGCAACCCGGAAGTAATTCGGTTACTTCCGCATCGTCGGGTGCCCCCTCCTCGCGATTTTGTTCTTGCGAGGGTGGGTCCGCTCTTCGCAACTTCTGGCTGTCGACCCTCAGCCTCCCTTTCCCTCACCCCCACACTTCAAAGTTCAATTCAAACTTCGCTTGACAATCCCATTACTACTCCGGTATACTCTTACTGGTTAGCATTGCGCCTCGCCTCCAGCGAGGCTTTTCTTTTTTGTAGCGCCGGCATCCTTGCCGGCTCTTTCCGTTACCAATCCAAATTCAACTCTTAGGAGACATCCATGTCCTCTCTTCGCTTACAGGACCGCGCGTCCTTGTGTACCTTCACGCTTGCCGATGGCCGCCGTTGCCGCACTCCCTGCTCCGGCTCTCATCCGCATTTTTGCTTCTACCATGCCCGCAAAGAGTCCCAGGCCTACAGCGACCGTCAAACCCAAAAACCACCACCAATAATCCCGAATAGCAGCCCCAAAGCGATCCGCCTGTCGTGAAGCAATGTGGGGTCGTCCTTCTGAGGACGACGACTGCCCTCTTATCGCACAACTCATTTAGAATCAACACTTACAAAATCGCCTCCAACTGCTGATTCTAAACAACTTACATTTGCGCTAAATCGTTTTGAATCAAGACTTACGAAAAAGAGGGGGGAGGGTCAGTCACCGCCGCGAGTGGGACAGACTTCAGTCTTTCTCCCGCTCAGCTTTAGCAAGATTCCAAAGGCAATGTTGCCACTCAATGCCTCACTTAAGAATGCTTCTCTGTCTCTGCCCGAATATGCTCCAGGACACGCACATGAATCCGATGAATGATGTAATTCGACCACAAATGCCAATACGTCTCCGGCCAAATCGTGTGGCTGTACCACGTCGTGCCTTCAAGCCGAGTCCTGCCTCCCGGCAGCTGCGTCAGCAAGAACTGGCCCTGATGCGACACAAAATAGCCATGCAGGTGCGGCGGCTCGATGCTCGCATAGGGTGTGATCTCGCGCATCGGCGCTGGATTTTCCGTCACACCGAACTTCAGCAGTCGCGGCTCATCCCAAATTTCAATCGGCTCGACAAACGCTCCCGTCGAAAACACGCAATGCCGAACTGCCCCAACTCCATGGCCGGAAATCTCCGCCCGAATCGGATACGCAATCCCCGCGCGAAAGATCAGCTCCTTCGGCGGGGGAATCTCCGCAAATGCCACCACCTCTTTCCACACCGCTTCCGGCGGCGCATTCACTTCAATTGCCGACTTAACCACGAACGTTTCCGGCTGTGCGTTCGCCAGCCGTTCCACGCCAATAAACGATGGCGTGAACAGAAGCACAATCGAAAGCATCGCCGGCGCCTCTTTCGCCCGCCAATATCCCGCCTGGATCGAATATCCCAGCGTGCCCCCGAGCGCCGCCAATCCCACCGCGAACGGCGCCGCCATCAAAATACAAATCAGCCCTTCGATCGCTACAACCAACAACACAGCGCCCAGAATCGCCAGTGGGGTCAGCGAAACGGCAAGGCAGCTGCCAAAACTACGAGGCTCGTGATAGCTGTACACCAGCACCGCGAACATTCCCAGACAAAAAGGCGCCGCCACGAAGAGTCCCATCCCGTACATCCTCAACGCCTGCGTGCTGAACAGCGTAAACACCAGACCAACCAGCGCTGTCACCAGAATTGCGAACGCACCCGCCCCGAACTTGCTCCGTGGGATGAAACTATTGAGCGGCTTCGTCTCCGGCCATGGCGCCGCCTGCTTCGACTCCGCTCGCGGATGCGTGCCGATCGCGCACAGCAGCAGCAAGAAAAGCAAATTGACGACCGGCACGAAAAACAGCACCACCAGCCACACCGGCTGCCCTGCATCCCGCAACCTCTGGACCGTCAGCGTCACGCCCAGCCAAATGAATGGCAGCGCCACCGCAAGCATCGTCGCGGCAAAGGCCGGATCACCCGCCGCCCGCGCCGCACTCCAATGCACCTGCGGTCCCAACGGAACGAGGTAATTCCACGGCAGCCACTCGCGATGAAAAAATGCTGCAGCTACCCACCGGTCCAGCAAATACTTCAAGGCCAGCGCGCTCACTCCAACCGTGGCGTACGTCCCGCGGCCCACCGTTCCTTGCCATCGCCACATTTCCGCAAACCGCATCGCCATACGCAAACCTCGTGGCACAGCCAATACTGGCTGTGCACCTACGATTACGAGACTCAGCTCCGGCCGCGACCGTCCGTGGACTTCACTCCGTGCTTCGTCACTTCCTGGCTTCCTACTCGGTCTCTTTCATTTCACCACCGCGGCTCTCTCGCAACTCACTGCCGCACAATTCCTTTTCGCTGCCTGCCGCGCATATCCACGCCGCAGCAAATTCATCATCCCCGGCAACCATGCGAGCCACACCAGCGGCCGCGCCCACCAAATTTCGCGCGCCAGCGCCACTGCCGCGTCCGCGCCGCCAAATTGCCGGCCGTCTGAAAGCAAGAGGCGCATCTCGCGGAGCAACTCTTCGCGCGACATTCCCAACAGCGCCCCAACCCGCGGATCCTGCAGCGGCGCAACCGCTAGTCCGCGCCGCTCCAAAATCGGCGCCAGCCAGCGCGCAATTCGCGTGCAAAACACGCACTCCGCGTCAAAAAACAACCACCCTCGCGCGTGCCGCCCTTTTCCGTCCGTGAATTCCGATGTCAGCGAAATCATGGTTTTGTGGGACAGACATTCCTGTCTGTCTCCTTTCTTTCTCTGCTCTTGTCTTCTCTGCGTTATCTCAGCGCACTTTGCGCCTCTGCGTTAGCTCTTTTCTTTTCTTCGGCTGTCGACTGTTGACTGTCAGCTGTTGACCGCCTTCTTCCCCAGCAATGTCACCACTTTCCCCCGCAACTTCCCGACTCCCTTGAGCGCTGAAGTCGGCATCCGCAGCACCTCATCAAAAAGCCCGGTCATGACCGTCAAGAATTCCAGCATGCTCTCCAGCCGCTCCCGCGTGTACGGATCGCCTTGTGCGTTTGCCTTCAACTCCGCAACGCATTCCGCCAGCACGCGCAGCGTCGGATCGATCTCCCGCCGCTTCCGCTCCTCCGAAACGATTCGGAAAATCTCCCAAACGTCCTTGAGGGACTCGAAGTGGTCGCGCCGGTCTCCCAAGACGTGCACTACGCGCACGATTCCCCAGCCCTGCAATTCGCGCAGACAGGTGCTCACGTTCGACCGCGCCACGGCCAGCGTGGTGGAGATCTCATCCGCGGGGATGGGCACGGGCGAAAGGAACAGCAGCGCGTGGACCTGCGCTACGGTGCGGTTGATGCCCCACCGGGTGCCCATCTCGCCCCAGTGCAGGATGAATTTCTGAGCAACAGGCGAAAGCGTAGCTTTTGTAGGAACTGTCATTTCTGGTATTTCTCTCTGTACAGAATATACCGTAGATACAGCCACTTGTCAAGTCCTTTTTGCCACTCTACCTTCTCCCCATCTCTCCACACACCTGTCCTTTTTTCGGCCTTACTTGCCATTTACCGCAGCGTCCCGCTTTGTCAAAGTATTGGCGCTGAGGAAATCGTGAGCGCGAAATACTCAAGGATTCGCAATCTTTGCGCCGCGCGCGAAGCGCTGATGGCCCTTGCCCGAGCGTTCGGGTGTGCTTTTGCCTGCATACTCGCCACGTTCGCGGCCGAGTCGGCGCTCTCGCAGGCTAACTCCGCCGAAGACTCAGCCACCGCCGCGCTGTGCCCCATCGTCTACCCCAACGATCAGACTCCGGGCTCGCGCGGCTACCACTACACCTTTTTCGGCAACACCTTCTTCATCAACGAGCAGGGGTACTTGCTCACGGTCGCGCACGTCCTTGATGACTTTCGCGACGGTGGCCAGCCATACATTCTCGTGAATCGTCCGAATGCTCCGCCCCAGTTGCTGCGAGTCACCGTCATAGCCAAGGATTTGGACCACGATGTGGCAATTCTTCGCGCGACGCCAAATCCGTTTGCCGGCAAGTATGGAGTTGCCTTCGTTCCGCTGGCCGCAGCGCCTGCGCTTCGCGGTGAGGCTGTGCTTGCGCTGTCGCTCGGCCCAAAACGGTTGCAGAACGCTTACAGCTTCGAATATGAGCGAAAAGCTTTTTCGCCGGGAACTGTGCTCTCCTTCGAATCCACGCAACTGAACAAGCCCAGCCCCACCGTTGAGGTATTCTTGCTGAGCCATCCGGTTGAGAAGGGCCAGAGCGGGTCACCTGTGCTCGCGATCAACCCCCACGCTGCCGTCGGTTTGATAGAGGGCCTTTGGCTGCGAGGCGTATCTCTCTCGTCGGCCAAGCCGGCAGCTCTGCCAACTAATACACCCGGAGCAGCTATTCCGATTCGGTATGCCACAGCTCTGCTGCAACAACACGGCATCGCGTGGCATTCGGCCACGTCTCCGTCCGCACCGGCATCGACTCTGACGGCTGCGCCTTCCACAGCTGATCGGCCCTAGCAGTAGCCACAAAACGCAGAGAAAGATTTGTGCTGAAAATCTTGCGGGTTACCGGCAAAACGCGAGCGCCTATTCGCGCCGGCAATGACTCAGGGAATGACGACGAGTCGCCGGCCACCGGATTCCGGCCGTTGCCATGCTTGTTCAATCTCGGAAAGAGGTACGGATTCGGTTTCGATTTGAAGCCCGCCTTTGGCGCCCCAGTCCATAACTTGCTGCATCGCGGCAACAAGAATGTCGCGCGATGGGATTCCGGCCGTTCCGAGGATGGTCAGCGCAGTGCTTCGAAGCACCGCGGCGGGAAGCGAGATGTTTGGGCCTGCACTCTCTCCCACCTGGACCAGGCGCGTCTCTGATTTTATCACGGCAAATTCCGGACGCGTGATCGCAGCAAGGAGAAGTTCGGTGGGCCGGCCCCAAACGTAATCAATTACAACGTTGAAGCCACCGTCACCAGCTTCCTGCGCGAATGCTTTCCGCAAATCATCATCAGGCTGGTTGAGCCGGATGGTTACATCCGCTCCGAGTTCCCGCAGTTTATCCAGAGATTTTGCGTTTCGCCCGGAGGCAATCACACGGCCCGCGCCCAGCAATTTTGCAATCTGCACCGCTAACTTTCCTGTAACGCCCGTGGCGCCGAGGATGAGCACGGTCTCGCCCTTTGCTACCTTTGCGCGCTGGCTCAACACGAGCCAAGCAGATACAGCGGGGTTAGGGAGTGCCGCGGCCGTCGCGTCATCCAGACTGTCCGGAATGGGAAAACAAAACGCTGCGGGCGCTACTATACGCTGCGCCATCGCGCCAAAGGGACGGCGCGGCCCGCCAAAGAACACCCTGATTCCATCGGTGAGGTCGCCGACACCGTCCGTCCCGCAAATTACGGGGAGTTCGCGCGGACTCGCGAAGTGCGAGCCGCTGGCAAGTTGCTTGTCCACGGCTTTCAGCGACGCGGCACGAACTCTGACGATAACTTCATCCTTCCCCGCTGCGGGCTCGGCAAACTCTTCATACCGGGGAGGCTTCCCTAATTCATGTAAGACGGCAGCTTTCATGCGACCTCGTTCACTAGCGCGGGAAACTCGAGTTCCTCTGGAGATGAGAACTCGGCGGCAGGCATTATGCCAGTCTTTTGGAGGCCGCGCGGTCCGACTGTGGTTCTAGGGCCGAGAGTGTGCTCGACGGTTCGAAATCTGTCACAACACCGAAAATCCGTTGTCGCGGTAAGCCATTCGTGCTGTCATAAATAATTGCAGCGCAGGAGATCCGCAATGACTCCAAGCGATTTTCGCAAGTTAGCTCTCAGCCTCCCGGAGACCGCGGAGCACGCCCACATGAGCCATCCCGACTTTCGCGTGGCCGGCAAGATTTTCGCCACACTGGGGTACCCAAACAAGGAGTGGGGCATGGTAAAGGTCACACCGGTAGAACAAGAAATGCTAGTTGAAGCCGAACCCAATGTGTTTGTCCCCGCGAAGGGCGCTTGGGGACGCCAGGGCAGTACTACCGTCAACCTCAGAGCCGCCAAAAAGCCCACAGTGCGCAAAGCCATGGCCGCCGCCTGGCGCTTGGCCGCCCCAACGCAACTCAACGAAGAATTCAACACTAAGAAGTCACGACTCGTCTGATCACCGGTGCGGGCGGATGTCGTTTAGCACGGGCATGTGAGGCTCCGGACAGCCTATGCAAGGATCGAGCGGTAGTCATTTCTGGTTCCCAGTTCTGGAAGAAGTGAGAGAATCTTGCCTCAGCCGAATTAGCCGAGCGCCACGGAGGAGAAATGCCGACTCAAACACTGGACCCGACTCTGCAAGAATTCCTGCGAGGACGCCACATTGCAACACTCGGGACCGAGAACGAGGATGGGACCATCCACCTGACGGCAGTATGGTATCTCTTCGAGTCCGGCCGCTTGTTCGTTGCGACGTCTTCCAAGAGCCGAAAAGCGCGTAATCTGGCGACGCGACCGAAGGCTTCGTTGATGGTGGACCTGAGAAAGCCGGGGACCGAGCGCGGCGTAACCGCTGCAGGAAGAGCGGAATTGATTTCAGGCGACCAGTCCCGAGAAATAAATCTGCGTATACACAGCCGGTATTTGAGTGCAGGAGCATTGTCCGATCCTCACGTTGGACCTGTGTTTGCATCGTTTGATGATGTCACCATACGGCTCACGCCCGTTTCGTGGACCACGTGGGACATGGCTGTGCTGGACGCCCAAGCTCTTGGAGGGAGATTGGGCGGAACGCCCGGATACATGCTGCCGCTGGATTGAAGCTGGTGGGTCCGTTTTCAGGCGGAGGAACTCTTCAACAACGGGAGCATCAGGAGAGACGATTTTAGAACTTTTCTCGTTCAAGATCTTTCAGCAGTATGCCGGTAATATCTCAGCCGAGTTTACGTCGCTAGCAAATGCAAATCAACGGATCGGCGCTGGGATTGCAGGCAAGTAGCGAGAGTGGAGCAGGAGGTTGAATCTAAACCCGGACCCTTAAAACCGAAGGGTCCGGCACCCAAAATCGTCGAAGGTTTAGCGTTTGCGCCACCTGCTACCCAAAATCATCTCGGATTAAACGTCTTTGCCACCCACCCGTGGCAAGGTAGACTTCGCAGGCATTTCCCATCATCCAACATCTTCCTCGGAGGGCTGGAATATGCTCGTGCAGGACGCTCAACGCGAAGTGCGTACAGTCTTCGTCGGCGGCTTTTGGGGTCAACTGGTTTCGTCCGCCATCTGGTTAGCGTCAGCCGCTCTCGGAACTTGGGTTACTCCACGTGCGGCTATACTCACAGCGGTCGTCGGTGGTTTTTTCATCTTCCCGCTCACGCAAGCGCTCCTGCGTTTAACAGGCGGCCGTGCATCTCTTTCGAAAGACAACCCATTGGGCAATCTTGGGATGCAGATCGCGTTTACGCTGGGGCTATCCATGCCTTTGCTCATTCCTGCAACAGAGTTTCGCTTGACCTTGTTTTATCCCGCGTTAATGGTCCTGCTTGGAGCGCACTATCTCCCTTTTGCTTCTCTCTACGGCATGCGCATGTTCATCCCCTTGGGCGTGATACTCGTCAGCAGCGGTCTTATCCTTGCATATTACTTTCCCGGATCATTCAGTTTGGGCGGTTGGATTGGTGGCGTGGCCCTTTTCATTTTCGCTTGCATCGGGCGCGCGGTGGTCCATGCTGAAGCTCGCGGTAAAACATAAACAAAGCGAAAGAGCGTCAACGGAACTCGTTGAAGCGAAATCAACGAAGAAATGGCGCGCCCGGAGAGGCTCGAATTCCCGACGCTCCGGTTCGAAGCCAGATGCTCTATCCAGCTAAGCTACGGGCGCGCTGCGTACAACATCGGTTTTAGGACAGTTCGCCTGTTCCTGGCGCGTCAATGCGATGTGGTCAGGGCTCGCGAACTTTTAGAACTTGATCGGGCTTTACGTCATGAAGCTGCTGCACCTGCCCGCTTGGCCAATGAATCTCGATTAGCTTGGCAACCGCCTCCTGGCCCAAGCCAAAGCGTACCAACGGCTCGCTGGAGGAGGCGTAGCCCACGCTGGTGGTGCAATGGTTGTAGAACTTGCGGCCGCTCGGCAAGGTGACTTCGACTTTGGCGCCGATACCATCGCGATTGCTGCGAGTGCCGGTGAGTTTTAGCGCTAACCAGTGCCCCGTATTTGAAGAAACATTGCGGAAGAGCCGCGCGGGCCCATTCACATTGGAAACCACAACATCGAGACGGCCATCATTGTCGAAGTCGGCAAAAGCCACGCCACGATATTGGCCCGCAAGCTGAAAATCGGCTCCGGCGGTTTTAGAGACGTCTTCGAAACGGCCATCGCCTTTGTTGCGAAACAAGGAGTTCGGCAGGGCTACTTCAGAGCCGAGGGATTCCTCGAGAGCCGGAAAATGGGCGTTCGCCGTGAAGACATCCTTGAAGCCGTCGTTGTCAAAATCGTACAAGCCGATTCCCCAGCCGGTCAGAGCACGGGTGGCAACGGCGAGGCCTGCGCGCGCGGTGGCATCCTCGAAAGCAGGAGAATTGCCGGTGTTACGAAAAAGCGGGTAAGTGTCGTTGATCATGGCCGTGAAGATCAGATCGGGACGTCCGTCGTTGTCAAAATCGCGAAAATCCGCTCCCATGCTGGCCACGGGCCGTCCATTGTCATTGAGGGCCACGCCGGCGAGCATACCGACTTCTTCGAATTTTCCGTGGCCCAGATTGTGGAATAGAAAATTGGGCACACTATCGTTGGCCACGAAGATGTCCATCAGGCCATCGCCGTCATAATCGGCTACCGCAACTCCCATGCCCTTGCCGAATTGCGCGCCGAGGCCGGAGGATTCGGTGATGTCGGTAAAGGTGCCGTCATGGTTGTTGCGGAAGAGCTGGTTGGGCGTGTTGTGGTAGGCGCTGGGGTGACAATAGAGAGGTTTTTTCGGCGTGCCGCAAGTTGGCTCGAGCTTGGGGTTCCATTGGACGTAATTGCTGACGACCAGGTCGAGCCAGCCGTCGTTATCCACGTCAACCCAAGCCGCAGCAACCGACCAGAGCTTGCCGTAATGCGAATCGACTCCGCCGAGGTGCGCCTTCTCGGTGACGTCCTCGAATGTGCCGTCGCCACGGTTGTGATACAGGATGTTTCGATTTACGCCAGCGACGAAAATGTCCGGATAACCGTCATTGTCATAATCGGCGACAGCTACTCCCATGGAATAGCCCTCACCCGCCACGCCGGCCTTGTCGGTCACGTCCGTGAACGTGCCGTCGCAATTGTTTCGGAACAGGCGGTTGAAAAACTGCGGACCGGTCTTCTTGAGCGAGGGCATCGCTGCGCCGTTGGTAAAGAAAATGTCCATGCAGCCGTCATTGTTGTAGTCGAGGACGGCCACGCCTCCGAGCATCAGCTCCGGCTGGTGAAACTCGCCGATAGCGCCGTTGCGCAGCTCGAATTTGAGCCCCGCTTTGGCGGCCACCTCTTCGAAGCGAATTTGCGCTCGCGCGCCCGAGGCTGCCGCGGCGAGCAGAAAGATTAGTGTGATTCCATGCGCCGTTCGTAGTCGCGTAGCCATTCCGCTTGCTGAGCGGCCTCCTTGGTCCGGCCTTGCTTCTGATAAATCTTGATGAGCAGGTTGTGAGCTTCTGGAAGCTCAGGAAGCAGGCGTATGGATTCTTCCGCTGCGCTCGCCGCTTCGCCGGTGCGATTGAGCTCTAACAAAACCTTGGCGCGCCAGAATTGGGCCATTGGGGTGTTCGGAACTTTCGCGATGACTTCGGCAACTTTCTTCAGCGCTCCCTCGGGGCGTCCGGTTTCGTAGAGCAACTCGACAAACGAGAGCTGGAGATCAACATTTTCGCGAGCCTCGGGCTGCTCAGAAAGCGCCTGCATGGCCGTTTCGGCTTCGGCCGTGCGTCCCAACTTTTCCAGGCTGATGGCACGATAGATTTGCGCTTTGGCCGTCCATTCCGCCTTTGGTGTGAGCTGAAGCGCCCGCTCAAAATCCTTCAGGGCCGCGCCATATTGTCCGCTTTGAAACCGAACTTGGCCGTCAAGAAACTGCGCTTGGGCGTCGGCGGCTTCGTGACTCGCTCCGCTCTCCGGTTGCGTTTCGCCATGACCAGGCTCTTTCGCTGCAATCTCGGCAAGCAATCGCTGCGCAGAGTCGTATTGGCGGTCGTCACGCGGAATGGCATTCAGAATTTCGCGAGCGGATGGGTAGTCGCCCTTTTCCGCCAAAGACCGGCCCAGATAGTATTGCGCTGGAATCGAAGGATCGAGTTTTAACGTGGCGCGAAAAGCGTTCGCCGCGCCTGCCATGTCGCCTGCCAAAAAGAAAAACTTCCCAGCCGCTAACTGCTGTTGCGCATCGTCGGAGTTGAGTTCGGCACGCTCACGATAAAGTTCCTTGGCACGCTCATAGCGCTCACCGTCTTCGCCCGGAAACGGCCGCACTCCCATTGCAACCATGGCGATCGCCGCGCTCATACGAACCGTGCGTATCGGATCTCTCAGCAGCATCACGAGTTCAGGAGCTAGTGCTTCCCGCTGCGCCGCGCTAGGTTTTATCGCCGTGGCCGCGGTCGCACGCACAAGCGGTTCGGGATCGGCGAAAGCATGGAGCAGCGCTTCATAGGCTGAAGGATCGTTTGGGAACCCACCGAGGTATCCGGCCGCATTGGCCCGAATCAAGGGCCCACCGGATGCATCGGATAGAATTTGTTGCAAGGCAGGAATGACTGCCGGATCGGCCTGTCGAGCCTGTGTGAATGCATCGGCGCGGCGAATGAGCTTCTGCCGCGATCTGTCGCCGTACCGGCCGTTCAGTTGCTTCAAACTCCAGGCCGCGTCCTTATCCCGGTGGCAAAGATTGCACGCATTCGGAATGTCATGCCGGAGCGTATTCTCCGGAACAGGAATGCTCATCGAGTGATCGCGCATCCGGGTCGTGAGGCTGGCAACCGTGGCTGGCATATGGCAATCCATGCAGGAACTGCCGGAACTCTTCGGAGCATGATGCGTGTGCGCAGAAAGGTTGGATGCAATTTTGGTGTGGCAGCCAGTACAGAGGGCATTGTTGTTCGGGCGAAGCTGGGGATTGCGCTCCACATCGGGAGTGTGCGGATGAGAGTGACAGGAGACGCAGGTAGCGCCGCCCTTCAGGAAGCACTGGCTCTGCCACAATCCAAAGGCTTCATTCGATAACTGCCGCGGCCGGCCGTCGGGCCAATAGGCAGGGTTCTCGGAGGCCGGCAAACGGTATTCCATTACAGGGGTGAAAAAATCATAATAATTTGCGCCGGCCTTGAAATTATCGGCGTAGATGTCGCGAAGCGAGTGGCACTGGGCGCAAATCATCGTGCTGCCAGCCGGGTCCAGCCGCGCAAGATTGATGATTGCCCCGTCTACGCGGGCGCGGGTCTCTGCGTTCATAACCTTCGCAGCAACCTTCGCGGTCGCCGCCCTGGCGATGTGTTCCTCTCCTGGGCCATGGCAGCTTTCACAATTGATCCCAAAGTCTTGCCAGGTGGTGTGATAACGAAAATTCTCAAGGTCAAAATTCTTCTTCGCCTGGCTTACATGGCACGAGTAACAGGTTTTGTTCCACACCTGAATCGGATCGCCCGAACCCTCTTCCGGATTGCCGATATCAAGATCGAACTCCCACTTTTTTCGAGTGATATCCCATGTCGGCGGCATCACGATGATGCGCCCATCGGGCAGTGTTGTGAGGTAATGCTGAAACCGCCGGTCTCCGAGCGTGTACTCCACCTGGTGTTCCCGCGGCTTGCTGGTCAGATCAGATTCAGTGATGTAATAATTATTGTCGCGGTATTGCAAAAGATACGTCGAGCCGTGCAACACGGCTTTGCCCTGCGCAAAATCTCCTTTGACGCTTTGGGGCGTCGCGGGTTGCATCATTTTGCCGTGGAGCGATCCCGCCCACTCGTGATGGACACTCGCGTGGCACTTCGCGCATGCTTCCGCGCCGACGTAACTTTGTTCGGACTGTCCATGAAGCGGAAGCGCGGCGACAAGAAGGAAGAAAATTCCCAGACTCCGCGCGGGAAAAATTTGGCCCAAGACGGTCCCCTACCACAATCTAGCATAAATCGCATTCGCGGGATTTTGCGTGGAGCAGGAGGAGCGAATCGCCCGGAGCGCCTCGGTGCTGGAGATTTCTGTAGCAGGAGTCAGAGAGTATCCTGGCACGCAAAATTCGAGACCCTATGGAAGTCCGTGCGATAAAGCAGGGGCCTCGTCCTTACTCCACTGCTTGCTGCCTGTTGAGTTGATTCCGCCTATCCGACTGGCTGCATCGTGGAGACCAGTTCTGGAATGTCGATTTTGATCAGCGTCCCAAGGCCAGTGCGGCTTTCGATTTGTAAATGAAAATCCGCGCCATAGAGCACACGCAAACGCTCGCGGACGTTGCTGAGGCCGATACCCTCGACGTAAACGTGGGGCATTTTCTCTTCGGAGATCCCCACGCCGTTGTCTTCGATTTCGATGTGAAGACGGCCATCGCGGTTTGTGGTGCGGAGCTGAATTTTGCCACCGTCGAGCTTGGGGGCAAGGCCGTGTTTCAGGCAATTCTCGACGATGGGTTGCAGAAGCATGCTGGGCACGAAAGCTTCGAGCGTTTCTTCATCGATATGCTTGATGATGTCCAGATTGTCGCGGCCGAACCGGGCCACTTCGATGTCGAGATAGTCGTCGATGAACTCGAGCTCCTCGCGCAACGGAACGAATGTTTCGTGCTTGCGCAGCAGCCGCCGCAAAATATTGCTGAGCTTGAGCACCACGCCGCGCGCGTTATCGGGATCGAAGCGGATGAGCGCGGAAACCGTGTTGAGGGTGTTGAAAAGAAAGTGCGGGTTGATCTGCCGGGAAAGCGCGTCCATGCGCGCTTTCAAGAGCAGTTGCTGGTGCCGCTCGAGGTTCATCTCGATGCGGGTGTTGTTCCAGATTTTGAGCGGCGCGGCGACGGACATGAGCGTGGCAATCACCGTCAATACCAGCCACCAGTCCCACTGCGTATGAATCGCGAAAAGCCATTTCGGATTCGTGGCGTGCACAAGGCCAACGCGGCCCAGTTCGAGCGCGACGCACACACCGAGCGGAGCCATTTCCCAGGACAATTGCGCTTTTTTCAACATGCGCACAGCGGCTTTCGGAATGTTTAGAAAGGTGAACGGACCAAAGTTCCAAAGATCTTCTTTGTTGGGACTCGCTTGCCGGATCAATCCGCCGAGCAAACCCGCGGTCGAGGCGGCAGGCATCGCCAGCCACTCGTGAGAAATCAGCGCGGGAATGGTGATAATCGCGCCGCCGATGGGGCCAACCACGCGGCCGCCGAGCAAGCCCATCAAAAAGGCGCCTTCGAGCGAAAGGTCCGCGAAGCGGTACTGATAATTCACAAGCCGCAGCGTCACTCCCACAATGAGAGGCGGCGTCATGAACAGCATCAACTTCAGTTTTTGGTCGGGATCGCGTTCTTCCGTAAACATGACGCGCCGAAAAGTATTCCAGCGAGCCAGCAAAGCGGCGATGGAGGAAGCTACGCCTACCTTCAGCAGCAAGGTGAAGAGGAGGTCGCGAACTGCCGTAGCCGTGTCCATAATTGGATTACGAGGTCGTCTTGGCTAACGCTAGCCAATCACAGGCGCGATGTAAAGCGCTCCGTGACGTACCTGTTATACTTCTCGTTCCATATGCCAACGGATTCGCGTAGAACCAAGCGATCGAAGAAAGCCGCAACAGTAAGTCTCGTCGCCAGGGCCACTCTTCCCACACGCTACGGCCGCTTTACTATTTATGGTTTCAAAGGGCGCGGTGCGCAAGAGGAAGCAATCGCGCTGGTGCGCGGCAAACTTAACGGAAAAACGGCGCCGCTGGTGCGCGTCCATTCGCAATGCCTTACCGGCGACGTTCTGGCGTCGCTGCGGTGCGATTGCCGCGCGCAGCTCGAGCTTTCGCTGAGGAAAATCGGGCAGGCTGGATCCGGGATATTGCTCTATTTGCCCCAAGAGGGCCGCGGGATCGGACTGATGAACAAGCTTCGCGCTTATGAGCTGCAGGATGGAGGGATGGATACGGTGGAGGCCAACGAATCGTTGGGATTCGCTGCGGACGCAAGAGACTACGATTTTTCGGCGCAAATCCTGAAGAAACTTGGCGCGACAAAAATACGGCTGCTTTCGAACAACCCGGAAAAGGTTCGACAACTCGAACAGTCTGGAATTCGGGTAGTGCAGCGTGTCGCCTGCCAGCCTCGCGTCTCGAAAATTTCCCGCGCTTATTTGCAGACCAAGAAAAGTAAAATGGGCCATCTGCTCGAGGGCCTCTGAGGATTCAAAACCATGACACCGATTATCCTGCAGCGCGTCAAGTTCCCCGCGTCCCCGAAAATTCTTTTCGAAATGTACATGGATTCCGGGAAGCACTCTGCCGCGACCGGCGCGCCCGCGAAGCTGAGCCGCAAAGTGGGCGGAGCCTGGCACGCGCACGGCGGGGCGATCGGCGGCAAAAACCTGCAAATCATTCCCGGAAAGCAAATTGTTCAAGCCTGGCGCGCAGGCTTCTGGAAAAAAAGCGAATTGTCCATCCTCATTATGACTTTTGAAAAAGCGCCAGGCGGGGCGGCCGTGGAGATTGTTCACACAGGCGTGCCGCAACACGATCAAAAGGGCGTGCGGAATGGCTGGCCGAAGTACTACTGGAAGCCTTGGAAGAAATATCTCGCCGCGCAAAAGAAGAAATAGCGCTTAGGTCTTATCCGCCGCCTACGAATTGCACGATTTCATAGCGGTCGCCGGGTGCCACCGGCGTTTGCGTCCAGGCGGAGCGCGGAAGGATTTCGAGGTTTCTCTCGATGGCAACGCGGCCTGAGTCCAGGCCGAGCACAACGAGCAAATCGGCCACCGTCGCGCCGGGATTCGCTTTGCGCTCTTCTCCATTCACGACAATCGAGATTGCTGTGTCCATTTTCCTTTTTACGCCGTGGGTACGCGCGGCCTTGCCCGCAACTGGAATTTCAACTGGCCTTTCGAGTCCGCTTGCGTTGTCTCTATCACTAACGCGGGGTCGGCTCCGGCAAGCCTGGGCATTTCGAATTCCAGCCGCGCCTGGCCATCGGCGCCGGTCTCCGTCGAATATTCCGTGATGTTCGCCGCGCCGTCAATGCGCGCAGTCACTAGCGCGCCGGGAACGCCTGCTCCATTTTGCTTGTTCCGGACGGCAACGTGCAAATTCGCGCGCTTGCCCACAAGCCAGCTTTTCGCATTGAGCAACTCGAGTGCGAGCGCCTGAGCTGGAGAGGCGCCCGGTTGCGCCGCGGAATCGGCTTTCTGGTTCGAGGCAGGGCTTTCCTGAGCCAGTTGGGGAGGCGCGAAAAGGTGCAGAGCGCCAGTTCGAATCTTTTCGACCACGGTGCGATGCTGGTCGTCAATCCGCTTGCGAAGCAAATTCTCATGCTCCGGAATGAGCGGCAACAAATCAAAATAATTATTGGTGCGGCGGTGCAAAACGCGGCCGCGGCAATAGACGGTGGTGTCGATGAGAGCATTCGCGGTGCCGCGGTCCTCGGTCTGCACATGAAAGACCGTCTCCCCCACCTTTACATCCGAGTTATGCCCGAAGAGCATCTTGGGTCCACTTCCCCCGCGGCGCGCTCGCCATGGATTTGCCACCGTCAGCCGCAGGATTTTTCTCGCTCCATTTGACCGACTGGCTTGTGAATGGATATTATAGCGCTTCGCCTATGACGGATTCAGGGTTACAAGCGTACACCCCGCTTCTCTTACACCTGCTGATTGCGTCGGCACTCGCCGGGGCGCTGACGGCTGCCTCGGTGCTGGTGGGCTGGCGCCGGCCCAGCCGGGCAAAGCAACAACCCTACGAATGCGGCATGGAACCCACGGGAGACGCGCGCGCGCCGGTATCCGTGAGATTTTATCTCGTCGCGATGGTTTTCATTCTTTTCGACGTGGAAGCCATCTTTTTGTATCCATGGGCCTACATTTACCGCGACTTCATAAAAATATCTCCGAGTATCGGCATGTACGGGTTCATGGAGATGATGGTCTATATCGCCATACTCCTGGTCGGCTACTTTTATTTGTGGAAAAAAGGCGCGCTCGACTGGCATAAGTACTAGCATGCGCCTGAGGGTTTCGAAACGGTGACAGAGAATACCAGCCAAAAAGCTAATGTTGTGGTCGAGCACCTGCGCGCCTGGAATCCGAACGCCATCGAGGAAGTCATTGAATTCCGCGGGGAAACCACCCTGGTTCTTCCACGCAAAACCCTTCGCTCCATGGCAGAGCGATGCCGGGATCACGCGGATTTGCAATTTAACTTGCTCACCGATGCGACTTGCGTGGACCGCTTCCCGCATGAGCCGCGCTTTGAACTAAACTATCATCTGGTTTCGATTCCCCGGCGCGACAAAATTCGCCTGAAGGTTCGTTTGTCCGGATCGGACGCAGTCATCGAGACACTGGTCCCCGTTTGGCCCGGTGCAAACTGGCTGGAGCGCGAGATTTTTGACCTCTTCGGGATTCGTTTCACCGGGCATCCTGATTTGCGGCGCATCCTGTTGCCGGAGGACTGGGAAGGCTACCCCTTGCGCAAGGACTATCCGGTCGAGGGCTATCGCGACGTTCCCATGGTTTCAGGATTCAGAAAGAGCTCTGTATGACCACCGTCGAGACCGCTACCGGCGCAACAAAGACGATGGTCCTGAACATGGGTCCCCAGCACCCTTCGACCCATGGCGTGCTTCGCGTGCTTCTGGAACTGGACGGCGAAACGGTCGTTAGAGCCGTTCCGGATCTGGGTTATTTGCACACGGGCATCGAGAAGAGCTGCGAAGACAAGACCTATTCGCAGGCGATCACGCTTACGGACCGGATGGACTATCTCAATCCGCTCGGCAATAACCTGGTGTACTGCCTTGCGGTGGAGAAATTGCTGGGTCTCGAAGTTCCCAAGCGCGCCCAGTACATTCGCGTACTTCTCGTAGAACTGCAGCGAATTTCATCGCATCTGGTGTGGCTGGGAACGCATGCGATCGACCTGGGAGCGATGTCGGTTTTTCTTTATTGCTTCCGCGAGCGCGAAGAGATCCTGAAAATTTTCGAGATGTTCTCCGGCCAGCGGATGATGACGAGCTACATCCGCATCGGCGGTATTGCGCTGGAGCCACCAGCGGGCTGGCGCGCGGCGGTTGACCGTTTCCTGAAAATGATGCCGAGCAGAATCGACGATTACGAATCTCTGCTGACTGGAAACCGCATCTGGATGGGGCGCACGAAGGGCGTTGGGTATATTTCCGCGGAAGACGCGATAGCGCTCAGCATGACAGGGCCCACGCTGCGCGCCGCGGGAGTGGCGTATGACAACCGCAAACTTTTCCCCTACTCGAGCTACGAAGAATTCGAATTCGACGTCCCGACACGCACCGATTCCGATTGCTTCGGGCGGTATATGATCCGCGTCGCCGAGATGCGGGAAAGTCTGAAGATTGCCCGCCAGGCGATGGCCAAGATAACTCATGAAGGCCCCATCCGGACGGAAGCGCCGGGAATCGTGCCGCCATCTCGCGAAAAAATGAAGACGGAGATGGAAGCGCTTATCTATCACTTCAAAATTTTTACGGAAGGGTTTTCGCCGCCGCCCGGCGAGGCGTTTGTGACCGTGGAATCGCCGCGCGGCGAATTGGGCTGCTTTATAGCCAGCGACGGCTCGCCAAAACCGCTACGCGCGCATTTCCGCTCGCCGTCGTACATCAATTTGCAGGCCTTGCCGAAGCTGGTCACCGGCCAGTTGATTTCCGACGTGGTCGCCTGCATCGGGACGATTGATATTGTTTTGGGAGAGGTCGACCGCTAATCGCATGGAACTATCCGCTCAACTCGCCGCGCGTTTCGAAAAATTGCAAACCGCTTATCCTTTCAAGCGCAGCGCTCTGATTCCCATGCTGATGTACGCGCAGGACGAGTACGGCTGCGTGAGCGACGAGATGATTGCAGAAATCGCGCGCCGCCTGGATCTGAACAACGTGCAGATCGAGGAAACTCTCGCCTACTATTCCATGCTGCACCGAAAACCGATGGGCAAGTATCACGTGCAGGTATGCACGAACGTGGCCTGCATGTTGAAGGGCGGCAACGAGATTCTGGAACGCGCGAAAAAGCGCCTCGTAATCGGCCACAAAGAAGTAACCGAGGATGGCGTCTTCTCCCTCGAAGAAGTCGAGTGCATCGGCGCCTGCACCGGCGCGCCCGCCATGCAAGTCAATTACGACTTTCACGAAAACCTCACGGCGCTCAAGTTCGATCGAATCATTGAGGAACTCGATGGCGGCAGGGTCCCGAAGCCAGAGCCGGTCACAGCCGGCGCGCTTCACGAGCGGGAGCCGGGCGAAACGCCGCTCATCAGCAGGCGCTGGGGGATCAGGGATTCCCACAAGATCGACGTGTATCTGAAGCACGACGGCTACAAAGCGCTGGAAAAGGCGCTCAAGGAGATGACGCCGGAATCGATCATTGACGAAGTGAAAAAATCCAGCTTGCGCGGGCGCGGAGGCGCGGGCTTTCCCACGGGCATGAAGTGGTCGTTTGTTCCCAAGGATTCGCCGAAGCCCAAATATCTGATCTGCAATGCCGACGAATCCGAGCCCGGCACGTGCAAAGATCGTCCGCTGATGGAGATGGATCCGCATCAGCTGATCGAGGGGATGGTCATTGCTGGACGTTCCTTTGGAGCACATCGCGGCTTCATTTACGTCCGCGGCGAATATCGCTACGTATTGGACATTGTCGAAGCTGCCGTGGTGGAAGCCTATGCGAACGGTTACCTGGGCAAGGACATTCTCGGCTCCGGCTTTGATTTCGATTTGCTCACGCATACAGGCGCGGGCGCTTATGAATGCGGCGAAGAATCCGCGTTGATGGAATCGCTCGAAGGCAAGCGGGGTTATCCGCGCATTAAGCCGCCCTTCCCTGCGGTTGTCGGCCTGTATGGCTGCCCGACGATTATCAACAATGTGGAAACTCTCAGTTCCGTTCCGGCCATTATTTTGGAAGGCGGCGAAAATTACGCCAAGCGCGGCACGCCGAAAAACGGCGGCACGCGGCTGCTGTGCGTCTCCGGCCACATCGCGAAGCCCGGGATTTACGAAATCCCGCTAGGCATGAACATGAAAAAGTTCATCTACGAAATGGCCGGCGGAATTCCCGACGGGAAGAAGCTTAAAGCCGTTATTCCTGGTGGAAGCTCCTGTCCGATCTTGAGCGCCGGCGAAATTGATATTGCAATGGATTACGACTCCGTGGCCAAAGCTGGCTCGATGCTCGGCTCCGGCGGCATGGTCGTAATGGATGAAACTACCTGCATGGTGGACATGGCGCGAAGGATCATGCACTTTTACGCGCACGAATCGTGCGGCTGGTGCATCCCGTGCCGCGAGGGTACGTCTTGGCTGAAGAAGATGCTGGATCGCTTCCATGCGGGCTACGGCCGTCCTGAAGACATCGACATCGTGGGCGAGCTGGCGAAAAACATGCTGGGCCGTACGTTTTGCCCGCTTGGCGATGCCGCTGCGCTCCCGACGATCATCATCGTGCAGAAGTGGCGCAACGAATTTGAAGATC
>JBGPLB010000084.1:0-20122 GCA_041486245.1 Candidatus Acidiferrum sp. | reverse complement strand
GAAATAAAGTTTATCCGAAGTGTCCGAGAGCCAGCGCGGGCTGACGCGGGAGAGCGGCATCGGAGCGCCTTCCTGATTGCCTTCCTGTTCTTCGCGGAGCTCCTCGCGATCGCGCTCGAGGAGCGGGGCGTCCGCGAGGCGGAGTTCCTGTTCGGGGTAGTTTTTGGCTTGCACAACAACGAGCTGCTTCGTGCTGACATCAAGAATCTCGATTTCAGAGATTGGCATGGCGTCCCCGCCGGGAAGCTGATAGGGGTAGGATTCGAGGATTGGGCGCGGATTCGCAAGCGAGTGAATGACCCAGAAATCCAGAATTTTTCGATCGTCCTGGCGAACAACGGCGAATTTTTTGGAGTCCTTCGACCAGTGGACGATGATAGCGGGAGAGCGAATGCCGGCTTTGTTTGTGTCGCCCTTGTCTTCCTTTTTGAGTTCGTCCTCTTGTTCGGGCAAGATGCGGCGGGCATAGCTGAATTTTTCGACGCCGTCGGTGGTGAGCTGACTCTCGACGATGGCAGTGTCGCCGGCCTTTTTGAGGGCTTTGGCGTAGTTGACGGCGTCCATCATATAGAGATTGTGGCCGCGGGCGAAGATGACAGTTTTTTCGTCGGGGGAAACGGAAGCCCACAATGGCTTTTTGCGCATGGGCTCGACGTTGTCCAGGCGAGTGACTTTGCCGCTGGCGAGCTCGTATTCGAAGGAGAGGATGCGGGTCTCTTCGCGAGGCTCGGCGGGTTGGCCGGAACGATCGGCGCGCTGGCCCTGCTGCTCATTCTGTTTTTCATCGTTCTGTTTTATTTCACTTTCGTTGCCTTGCTGGCTGCCGTCGTTTTGGATTTTCTTTTCGGGCTCGTTGGGGACGACGCCGTCCTTGCGAATTTCCACTTCGAAGCGCATGCGAGTGTCTTTGTCGAAGAGCTTGAGGCGTTTAACGGGGAGATGTTGCGCGTCATAAGGAAAATTGGTGAGAAGGGAAAGAGCGGCGGCGACCTTGGCGTTGTCCCAGAGAGGGGACTTGGATTTTTTAGCTGGGTCGGCCAAGAAGTAGTTCGTGCCGTTGGTGGTGCGGAAGCTGTACCAGAATTTGTCGGAGAGAGTAAACCAGTGGGGAGTGACGGAGAGGTCGAAGACGAGCTTGTTCATGTTGGCGGGGAGGAAACGGGCTTCGAGCGCGTAGTTGGGAGCGTAGATTGGCGCGGGAGATGAGGGCGTTGCCGCGGGAGGTTCTGCGCTGGCAGAGTTGGCGGGAGTTTGCGCGGAGAGGCTGACAACTATGAGAACTGAAGAGAGGAGCAAAGCTGACGAGCTCCAGCGAATCCAACGGTGATCACGCGACGACAATGAGTTCCACAGATTCGCCGAGTTCATGGCTACGCTTCCTCCAGTCTGGTTTGGTGATGCGTGCTGAGGCTTTCCACCCACGGGCGGCGCATTATAAACCAATCGGGCGGACATTCAGTATGGGCAGTGTGAGCAGTATGGGGGCTTGCGGAAGCAGTCTGGCCAGGAAGCGGAGCCCGTAGATCAAAGATGCGCTAGACGCGCGGGCGCCCTCGCTCGCTTGCAGCTGGCGCGGCGTGCAATTTGATCTGTTCGATTTGGGGTGTGCGCTTGGAATCTAGGTTAGCGCGCGCTTGAGTCGCTTGGTGGTCTGCTCTAATTGGCGTTTGAGCGCTCCGACTTGCTTTGAGATCGCCAGGAGTTCCTCCTTGGCCAGCGATCCGGCTTCCACAACTTTATGGGCTTTGCGGTCCGCTTTACCAATTGCCCCACCGATGCTCGCGGCGACTCGTGTGAGCTTGTTCTTCTTGGCCATCTTCGTCCTCCTTTGGGATAGATATCCATCGTATACCCAAGTTGACTTCCGGAGTTAATGAAGAGAAGGAGAGGAACCGGCGGCGCTAGGGCGCATCGTGATTTCACTTGCGGCAGACTCGAAGATTTGCGAGTCGCCTGCTATTTGCCTGCGACGCTGGTGTAAGAGAGAGGACCGAGTTCCGTACGGGTTTGCATGACGCGGAGAATGGAATCGCGGGAAACCATGCCGATGATTTGTGCGGCGCCATTGTCGGAGCCAGAAACAATGGGCATTTGGTTGATATCGGCGGTGAGGAGCCGCTCGAGTAGGCCGAGCAATGGTTCGTCGGGAGTAGCCCAGAGGATGCGTTCGCGGGGAATCATGACGGCCTGAACGGAGGTGCTACCCCATTCATGCCGCGGGACGGAATTGAGAGTGTGGACGTTCATCATGCCAACGAGGCGATCGTCGGTGATGACGAGGTGGCAGCGGCGGCCGGTGCGAAGGACCTCGGCGCCGTACTCTTCGAGAGAAATGGCGCGGCCGATCGTGGGAACCTCGTGGCTCATCACGTCGGCGGCGCGAAGGCCGGAAAGAGTTTCGCGAAGGGCGGCTTGGGCGACACTTTCCTGCGCGGCGTTCAAAAGAAAAAAGCCGATGAAGACGCTCCAGAGGCCCTGGCCAATGAATCCCTTGAAAACCGCAAAGCCACCCAGCAGGATCATCGCGTAGGCGATCATTCGTCCGCTAGCTCCTGCGACGCGGGTGGCTTTGGAAAAACTCTTGGTTGCACCCCAGATGAGAGCGCGGAAAATTCTTCCGCCGTCGAGAGGGAAGCCGGGTAGAAGATTGAAGACCGCCAGCAAGAGATTTGTGGTCCAGAGCCAAGTGAAAACGGCACTGACCACCTGATTTGACGGAAACGCGTGAACCAAGCCAAAGAAGACTCCGGCCAGAAAACCGCTGGCGAGGGGACCGGCGATAGCTATGTTGAACTCCTGAATAGCTTTGGAAGGGTCGCGCTCGATGCTGGCGACGCCGCCGAAGATGAACAGGGTAATGGAGAGAACGCGAATTTTATAGTGCTGCGCGACCACGCTATGGGCAAGCTCATGGAAGAGAAGAGAAGCAAAGAAGAGAATGCTGGTGAAAACGCCGACGCTCCACTGCTGAGCGGGGGGCCAACCGGGATTCTGTAGCTTGAACTGCTCGTACAGAGAGTAGGTGATAGCGGCAAATATGATGATCCATGTCGAATGGAGAAAGATGGGTATCCCGAGGACCTTGCCGATGCGCATTCCGGGGCGTGGCGCCATGTCGAGTAGTTGCTGGAGGCGAATACTTTCGCCGCTGGACATCAGCGAGGCGGGTTCGCGACCTTCTTTCCTTTCGGGCCCTAATGCGTGACTTTCGGGCCCTTTCCCTAACACTACTACAATAGCTCGGATTGGTCGCTTGGCAAAACGGAGGCGCGGGGGGCGCGTCTGGCTGGCCACGGCGTGTTTCACGCCACACATGAGAGCTTTTCCTCTGAGGTAATAAGTCTTTTATTTTCAATACATGTAGCGTGGCAGGGGGCGTGCCTTTTCCGTTGTCGCAGGACTTCACAGGACCAGAGAGGCACACCATGATCGCGATGCTGCATTTCGCCACACTCGTCGTAACCACGATTTTTGCCGCGGCTGCCGCCGTAGCATTCGATTGGATGCTGTTGCGCGCGATGTTTGTTCTGATGCGGCCGGCGACGGCCTGGCGTATCCCCGCGACGCCGCACTTGGTGCGAGGCACGACACAGTTGGCGCGGGCCTACGCGCCGCATCGTTGAGAGCAGCAACTTGCAAGAGACAGCCTGAGATTGATCAGGCGGGATCCCCGGCCTAACGTGAGCGGCGGAGTAGAAAACGTCTCTTCGCGGCAACGCCCGGGAGTAACAGGGAAGGGAGCAACACCATGCTGGCTTTGAAGTATTTGCTAATGATTCTGGGACTCGGACTCTTCGGCAGTTCCGGCGCTCTGGTGGCTTATGACATTTATCTCGCGGAGCAACTGCGGAGGCTGCTGACGCGCAGTAAAACGAGCGAACCGGGCGGGGAAACAGGAATAACGGCGCGCCGCCCTTTTGGACCGGTCCGCTGGCGGCTGGCCCAGCGGCTGGCGATCTCGGGCGTGCTTCCCATATTGCTCGCGCTGAGCATCGTGGTGATTCCGGACGGCTCCGCCGGTGTACGCGTCAGCCAGATTTGGGGCGCGCGGCGCGGCACGCTGTATCCAGGAGTGCACTTCGTCACGCCGCTCGTCGATAGCGTGGCGCTGTACGATACACGCGAGCAGGTGTACTCGACGTCGGCAAGCGCATCCGCCAAATCAGAGAAGGAAGTGCTGACCGTGCAGGCTCGGGAAGGATTGAACATCGGCCTGGCTGTTTCGGTGAGGTACCGGTTGGACCCGCGGCGGCTCGACGCGATTCACGCGAATTTGCCGCAGCCGGTTGGCGAGGAGGTCGTCGCGCCAGTCGTTTCGACGATCTACCGGCAGCTTGCGCCGAACTACATCACACAGGAGATATTTGCGACAAAGCGCGAGGAACTGCGCTCCAAAGCCGCGTCGGCGATTACGACACGGTTGGAGAGTGATGGAATTCTGGTGCGTGAAGTGCTGCTGCGCGATTTGCAGCTTCCGCCGGAATACGCGAAGGGACTCGAAGGGCTGCTGTTGAAAGAGCAGGAAAATGAGCGCCTGGGAACCGAGCAAGAGATCAAGCTGAAAGAGGTGCGCATCGCGGAGCTGGAGGCGGAGGCGCAGAAAGCGCGCGACGTGAAACAGGCCGAAGGGCAAGCGGCGGTGCGCGTGCTGCAGGCCAAGGCGGAAGCGGACGCAATGCAGTACACACTGCCGCTCAAGCAAAAGCAGATCGAACAAACCAAGCTCGAAGCACAGGCGCGCAAGGAAGCCACGTTGCAAAACGCGGATGCGGCGGCACAAGCGAAGATCATCGACAGCAAGGCGGAGGTCGAACGTCAGAAGAATTTGTCGGAGGCGGAAGCCAACCGAATCAGGGTGACCGCGGCGGCTGATGCCGAACGCATGAAATTCGAAGCGAGCGTGCTGAAGCAGAATCCGATGTTGATTCAGAAGATTATTGCCGAAAGACTTTCGGACAAGCTGCAAATCATGATGGTGCCGATGGATGGGAAGAATTTTTTTGCGAATGACGTGATGCACTCGGCGTTTTCCGGAGTGACGAGCGGGAACAACAATGCGGCGTCGGACGACTCGGCGGATTCGGATCGTGCGGCGCCCGCAGTCAGCGCGCAGAGGCGTCCGGCGAAAAGGCCGTAGATGAGTTCAGAGAAGAATTGCACAGACTCAAGTCTGTGCTACTGGTTCCGTTAGCCAATACCCCTGTGGGTGGCTCGGAACGGGTTGCTGGAAAGGAGGAAAGATCATGAGCATGCAGGCAAGCACCGCCGCGCTTCGCCGAATTTGCCAGAGGTTATTCCTTCTCCAGCGACGTGGACTGTGCCACTCGGCTAGCGGTTGAATTATCCTTTACTAGAGAATGAAAAACAGCCGGCTGATCGCCGGCCGTTTTCATTGGAGCCTCTTTGTGCGTGTGTCAATTCAGAACTGGACTGGCGCATTCAATTTGATCCAGGAAATTTCGGCCTGGGAGGAAGACCTTTGTAATCCTTCAGGCCTTCTTTGGCCAGCTCGATGGCTTTCTCGAGTTGCGGGTCGTGTCCTTGGACGACGAAATCGGGACGCTGGGGAACTACAAAGTCCGGATCGACGCCGTAATTTTCGACGGCCCACGAGCCGCCTTTTTCCCAAGAATAAAATCCAGCGGATGGAGCGGTGACGAAACCGCCGTCACGCAGCGGCGCGCCACGATTGATGCCCACGAGACCGCCCCAAGTTCGCGTGCCGACGATCGGACCGATTTTTTCGAAGCGGAACAGCCAGGGGAACAAATCGCCGCCGGAGCCGGACATTTCGTTGACGAGCATGACCTTTGGACCGTAAATGGCGACCGGAGGATAGGGAGTATCCTTGCCATCGCGGCTGGAGATGACGGCGAGAAGCGATCGCTTGAGTTTTTCCATGTAGAAATCGGGTATCTGTCCGCCGGCATTGTAGCGCTCGTCGACGATGATGCCGTCTTTGTCGAGCTGTCCGGTTAGCAATTTGTCGAAGGAAATGATTCCAGGAATGGAAGTGTCCGGGACGTGCATGTAACCGACGCGGCCGCCAGTAGCTTCGGCGACCTTGCGGCGGTTGCTTTCGACCCAATCCAGATAGCGGACTCCGGTTTCATTGCCGACGGGTTTTACAGTGATTTCCCACGCGCCGTCGGCGCTGGGCTTGCTGTTGATTTTTAGAGCGACGAGTTTTCCGGCGAGGTCCTGGAAGTAGGAATAGACGTCCTGGGCTGCGCGGGCTTCCTGGCCATTCACAGAGATCAGATAGTCGCCGGCTTTCACCTTGAGGCCGGGATCGGTTAAGGGCGAGCGCGTGGCGTCGTTCCAGTTTTCGCCGGGGTAGATTTTCGCGATGCGGTAAAAGCCACTGTCCGGCTCGAAGTCCGCGCCGAGCATGCCGACGCTGACCTGTGGCTTCTTGGGCTGGTCGCCGCCGCCAACATAGGTGTGCGAGGTGCTGAGCTCGGCGATGAGCTCGCCGATCAGGTAATTGAGATCGCTGCGATGGGCCACCCAGGGAAGCAGGGCTTCGTAGCGCGCGCCGATTTTATTCCAGTCGTGACCAGTCATATTGGGATCCCAATAGAAATCGCGTTCGAGACGCCAGGCTTCGTGGTAGATCTGGCGCCACTCTTGGCGGGGATCGATCTGCGCCTGCACTCCGCTAAGATCGAGTTTGCCGGCGCCGACTTTGGCTTTGCCGGGAACGGCGTCGGTGATGCCGAGGACTGGGCCAGCCTTGTATAGAACTTTTTTGCCTTCTTTATCAAGGTCGTAGCCGTCGATGCCCTCGAGCAAAACTTTGTCATCGCGTTTGGCGACGTCGTAGACGTGAAGCACGTTCTTTGGGCCTTGGTTTCCCGGCAAAGCAAATTGGCGGGCTTCCACGGGCGTGGAGACATAGAAGAATTTGTCTTTGCGTGCACTCAGATTGCTCAAAATTCCGGCCTGGACAGGGACCGGCGCAACGCGGTTGGCGATGCCGTCCAGATCAATCTGTATGGGCTTGACGGCTTCCGTTTTCTTCTCTTCTTTTTCTTCTCCGGGTTTTTGCTCGCCTGGTTTCGCTGCGTCAGCTTTGTTGTCGTCCTTCTTTTTGTCTTTGTTTTCGTCGGCGGTTTTTTCTTCGTCGCTCTCAGGTTTGAATGGGGAGGGCTCGTCAGCTTTGAGCGTGACGGCGAACACGCCGTCGGTCGAATAGTAATTGAAACGCTGATCGAGCTGGCCGATGCTCGGGTAGAAATAACGAGTGGAAATGAAATAGAGGTACTTGCCGTTGTCGTCGAAGACGGGATTGTTGTCGCTGTAGAAGCCGGTGGAGACTTCCGTTGTTTTTTTCGCGGCTAGGGAATAGAGGAAAACGTCATTGGCCCCGCGGCGGTGAGGTTTTGAGTACGCAAGCCAGAGGCTGTCGGGGGACCAGGAAGCATCCTGGATGAGGCCGTATTCGGAGGTATCCACGAGGACGGGCTTCTTGTCGTCGAGGCCCACATACCAGACCTGATTGGATTTGTCCCAGTAAACGAGTTTCTTGCTATCGGGGGACCAGGTTGGGCCGAAGCGGTAGATTTTGCCGTCCGTAGTGATTCGCGTTTCTTGGCCGCCCATTTGCGGGCGCGTATAGAGTTCGTACTCGCCGGTCTTGTCGGACAGATAGGCGATGGATTTCCCGTCGGGCGACCAGGCAGGATTGAGTTCGTGGATGCTGGAGTGCTCGGTCGTTAGCGTGCGGACGCTGCCGTGTTCGGCGGGGATGGTGAAGACATTGCCGCGAGCCTCGACGACTGCGCGAGCGCCGGAAGGAGAGAGCGCGGCACTGCCAATGTTCTGGCCGACGCTCTTAAATTCGGGCCGGGCTTCGGTGTCCTCCGCGCGAACCACGATGGGGATATCGCGCGTTTTGCCGCTGTTGAGATTGTATTCGTAGAGTTGGCCGCCGTTTTCGAAGACGATGGCATCCGGGCCGAGGCTGGGCCACTAGATGTCGAACTCCTTGTAGTCGGTGAGCTTTTTGGTTTGCTTAGAGGAGAGGTCGTAACCGTAAAGGTTCATGATGCCGTCGCGGTCGCTGATGAAATAGACGGAACTGCCGTGCCACATGGGGAACATGTCCATGCCCGCGGTTTTCGGCAGCTCTTCGTAGGTGTTCTTCTTGAGATCGTAGATGGCGATAGGAAGACTCCAGCCGCCGCGGTAACGCTTCCAGGTGCGAAATTCCTGCGAAGTTTCGAGGTAGGCGATTTTAGTGCCGTCCGGAGAGAAGGAAGTGAGATCGCCACGCGGAACGGGGAGCGGATGGGGACTACCACCTTGCGGCGAAACAAGGTAAAGGCGCGTGGAGCGGCCGAGAGGCTCGTTGAAACGGTCGGAGCGGAAGAGGATGTTCTTGCCGTCGGGCGTCCAGCCGAGGACGATATCGTTCGAAGGATGAAAAGTGAGGCGCTTGGGCTCGCCGCCTTCCGCGGAGACGAGGTAAACGTCCGGGTTGCCATCGTACTCGCCGGTGAAGGCGATCCACTTGCCATCGGGCGAAAATTTCGGGTAGAGCTCGTCGCCGACGTGAGAAGTAAGGCGCCGGGCTGCGCCGCCTTCGCGGGAGGAAATCCACAAATCGCCCGCGTAGGCGAAGGCTACCCTGTCTTTCGAGATGTCCGCGAATCGCAGAAGGCGCGTGGGTCCTGGAGGCACTTGATCCGCGGCGGCGGTGGACTGTGCACATGCCGGCAGAGCCGGTAGGCAAACCATAGTGGCGAAGGCCAGCCACAGATTTGCATTCAGACGAATAGCGATTCGGTTCATTCTGATCATCCTTGGAGACAGAGATTTACCCCGGATACGCGACTACCTAGATGGACGTGCGTCCTCGCAAAATGTTTCGCGGGGAGCAAGTATTTTCCGCCGAGCCCTGCCAGCTTCTCAAATCAAAATCGAATTGATACGCACACCTGAATTGACGCGCTCAATAGCGCGGATTGCAGGCGTGCTATCATCATCCGGCAAGCCAGTGTCCGCCAAGCATAATTTGTCTTTGCCGCGCCCGCGCGGCATTACCGTTCTCTGCCAGCTACTGGGATTCGTGCTATTTCTTGTGGCGCCCGTTTTGCGCGCGGAATCGCTTGAGGACGCAGCGCACGAACTGGCGATGAAAGTGTGCGCGTCTGCACACAAGCAACCAGTGAGAATCCACTGGCAGGAAACTGCCGACTCTCCCGGCTATTTGTCCGAGTCCCGCAGAAAAGTGTTCCTTGAACAGATTTCGGCTTGCGGGATGGCGGTGTCGGAGAATTCGGACGCGCCGGTCCTGACTGTCGTAATTCGTGTGACAGCCACCAGAGCCTTGCTGATTGCCGAAGTTACGGACGCAGCGGGCGGGCAACAGATTTACATGGTCGAATTTCCTCGCGCCTCTCTTTATGTTGCAAGAGAAATATCTCCAACACCGCAGCTTAGGCGGGAGCTGCTGTGGCAGCAGGAAAAGCCTATCCAGAGCGCCGTGGAGTGGCAAGATCAAGCCACCGAAGAGCGATTTCTTTTCTTGTTGAGCGATGGCCTGTTCATACGCTGTCGTTTCGACCACGGCGCTTGGCGAGAGATGGATTCCACGGAATTACCGGCAGTCAACCGGCGTCCCCGGTTGGGAGAAGGGTTTTTCGTTTACAGTCAACCAAAGGAGAAACTCGGGTTTGTTCTCCACAATATGCTTTGCGATTTCAATGCGAGCGGACGCGTTTCATTTTCGTGTAGCGAGACCGGCTTTGGTGGAAAGTTAGTGGACCTTTCATCCAGTTGTGAAGAATCCCCGCGATATCTCTCGACGGGCAAGGGAGATTATACGCAGCCAGATCGGATCATGCTGACTCGCCCAGTGGGGGAAGGGGCTGCAGCCTCGCGGGAAGAAAGTTATGCAGGTTCGGTGGACATGCCGGGGCCGGTACTCGATATCAGCGTGACAGAACACTCGAAGGCAGCATTCGCGGTGGTGAAAAATCTCTCGACAGGGGACTATGAGGTATACCGAATCACGGCTGTCTGCGGCAATTAGTTTTTTGTCGCTGGCCACGCATCTCGTCTTGAGCTCGCCCGCACCGGCCGCCACGCATCCGAGAAATGGAGGGACGCTCCGCGTGGAGGTGCACGCCGTAAGTGTGACGCTCGATCCGCGCGAGTGGCTAGTCGGGTCGCTCGAAGCGGCTGGGAATGAAAAGCTGGCGGAGCTCGTTTTCGAACGGCTTGTCGCGCTCGATAATTACGGGCGGTTTCAGCCAGTGCTTGCTGCGGAGTGGTCGCACGATGGTGCGAACAAGCGCTGGCAATTTACGATTCGCGCGGATGCGAAGTTTTCCGATGGTTCGACACTTACTGCGGCGGAAGTGATGACGGCGATTCAGCCGCTGCTACCGGGGACGCAGCAAATTTCCGTGTCCGGCAACGGGATCGTGATTAAGTCGAGCCTGCCGGCGCCCGAGTTGCTGGAGCAGCTTGCTTCGGGGCGGTACTTTGTTTATCGAGTGCTGGCCAGCGGGGCTCTGGTTGGAACTGGGCCATTTGTTCTGGGTGAAGCGCCAGCCAGGGCGAAGCCGGACGCGGAGAATAATTCTGCGCCGTTGCGGGCCGAGAGTTCCGGCGGCACAGCGTCGCGAGGTACGGGCGGGCATCTTTACTTCCGTGCGAATGAGGAGGCTTGGTCGGGGCGGCCGTTTGTCGATGGGATTGAGGTTACGCTCGGAGTGCCGCCGCTGCGCGCGATGTTTGATTTGCAGCTGGGGAAGGCGGATTTGATCGAACTGGCTCCCGATCTCGTGCCCCGCGCGAAGCAGGCCAATCTGCGTACTTGGACGTCGGAGCCGCTAACTTTGTACGGTTTGCGATTTGAGGGTGCGCAGAGGGCCGCATCGGATGTTCGCTTGCGCGAGGCGCTTGCGCTTTCGCTCGACCGCGGCACCATGGCCAACGTATTGCTCCAGAGGCAAGCCGAACCTGCTGCAGCCCTTTTGCCGCAATGGCTCTCAGGATATGCTTTCCTCTTCAGCGTGGACACCAACCTTGAACGCGTAAAAGAATTGCGACGCGGGCTTTCTTCGAATGAGACAGGCGGCGCGGAACCGCTGCGCTTGCGCGTCGATCTGGCCGGTGATTTGGCTAAGCTTCTCGGAGAGCGCGTGGCGTTGAACGCGCGCCAGGCTACGATTCCCGTGCGCGTCATCAACCGGCCCGTTTCGCGCACAGGCGCTTCATCGGCGACACTTGTTGATCCGCCTTCCGATGTCCACCTGTTTGCGTGGCACTGTTCGTCGCTATCTCCGCGCGCGGAACTCGATTCCATGATTGCGGCATATAATCTAACGGAGCCTGCGGAGGTGAATGCCACGAATACGGATTACCAGCAGCTCTACGCGCGCGAGCGGCGGATCCTCGAGGAGTGGCGAGTGCTTCCGCTCGTCATGGAAGCCGAATCCGTTGGTCTCGGCCCGACCGTGCGCGACTGGATGCCGGCACGCTGGGGCGAATGGCATCTGGCCGACGTTTGGCTGGATCTTCCCGAACCTGCGCAAGCGGATTCTTCGAATCCTGCGAACGGCACGTCAACAAGTTTCCCGCAATCGCGATCGGCCGCGACCGGAGCAAAACCATGAGCTTTCGCACGAAGTTATTTTTGGTTTTTCTGATTACGGTGCTTGCTTCGGTGTCGCTCGTGGCCTATGGCGTGACGCACTATACGCAAGCCGTGTTCGAGGAGTCGGACGCACAGCGAAGCCAGGCGCTCGTCGCGCAGTTCAACAAAGAATACGCGCAACGAGGCGAAGAGATTGCCCGGCAAGTGAAGAACATCACAGATGCCGAGATCACTCTAAAGGTGGCAATCGATTTGGCAGGCGCTAGACCGGACCTCTCGCTCTTCGTGCACGATGCATCCGGAGCGGCGCAGGATCATGGGCTGGACTTTGTGGAATTCGTAAATTGGGATGGGACGCTGATCTCTTCCGCGCAGTATCCCGCACGGGTCGGCTATAAGAACGATTGGGTACTGACGAACAAAAACTGGAATGATTCGGCGCCATTCCTCAAGAAGGAAGAATTGCCTGATGGCGTGGCGCTCTCGCTGACCGTGGTTCGGATGCTTTCTGGGGGCAACGACAAAAGCATGTACATCATTGGGGGGAGGAAACTCGACCAGAATTTTCTCGCCTCCCTGGTGCCCCCCGCGGGGATGCGCGTTCTGCTGTACCGCAATCTGGAGCCTGGGTTCGTTGCGACAGCGCTCACGGACGTGAACGGTACGTTCGACCAAGCGGATCGGCTCGAACCGTTGATTCAGCAGCTCCAGAAGCAGGCGAAACCGCTCGAGCAGACCATCGATTGGTCGCAGAACGCCGCGGACGCCGAAACATTTCATGCCATTCCGCTGCCAGGCAGGAACAACGAATTGTTTGCCGTGCTGCTGCTCGGCAGTTCGCGAAAGGAGCTCGTGCTGTTGACGCGCCATATTCTACAGATTGCAGGCGCGGTTGCCGGAGCGGCGCTCTTGATCGGTTTGCTGATTAGTTTGTGGGTCTCGGCAAGAATTACGCGGCCCCTCGAGGAGTTAGCCGAAGGCGCGCGCGAAGTGGCCTCCGGGCGATGGGATACCGTCATCGATCTGCGCGGGCGCGATGAGATTGGACTGCTTGCTTCGGCGTTCAATGAAATGACGCAGACCCTGGCGGCGCAGCGAGAGCAGCTTGTGCAGACGGAGCGAGTGGCGGCATGGCGAGAGTTGGCGCGCCGCCTGGCACATGAGCTTCGCAACCCGCTTTTCCCTCTGCAGATTACGGTAGAAAATTTGCAGAAGGCGCGGCAATTGGACGCAAAGCAATTCCTGGAAGTTTTTAACGAATCCACGGCCACATTGAAGGCGGAACTCGCGAATCTGAACACCATTGTCAGCCGTTTCAGCGATTTTTCAAAAATGCCCGCGCCGCATTTTGCGCGCGTCAACGTGAATGAAGCCTTGCGCAATGCCGTGCGGCTGTTCGAACCGCAGTTCAACACAGTGGGCAAGCCGCCCATTATTCCAGAATATTTTCTGACGGAGCCCCTGCCCGAGATCGATGCGGACGCCGACCTTCTGCACCGCGCGTTTCAAAATCTCGTGCTGAACGCCCTGGACGCCATGCCGGCCGGAGGCACTCTGACCATTCGCAGTTCGGAGCACGATGGCAGCGTTCGAATCGAGGTGGCGGATACGGGGAAAGGCCTGACCCCGGAAGAATGCTCGCGGCTCTTCACTCCGTATTACACGACAAAGGTGCAGGGAACCGGTCTTGGCCTCGCGATTATCCAGTCGGTGATCAGCGACCATCACGGAACCATTTCCGTTTCGAGCGACGAGGGGCACGGAACGACGTTTCACATCGTGCTGCCACAGCGCCAGTCCGCGCGACCTGCAGCCCCGGCGGAAGAGGCCGCGACCGAGAAGAAACCTCCGCAGAGCTTTACCGTGGCTGCTTCCGACTGACGCGCACCTGCAAAGGACACCGCTTGCCTCGCAAAGCTCACCTGCTGCTCGTCGATGACGACCCCAATACGCTGGCGTCGCTTTCGCGGGCTTTTCGGCTTGCTGGCCACGAAGCAACAGTTTGCGACAACGCCCCCCGCGCACTGGAGCTTTTGCGCACCGAATCCTTCGACTTGATTCTCTCCGACGTGGTTATGCCCGGGAAAAGCGGCATCGAGCTGCTCGAAGACTTGAAACAGGCCGGCGTCAAGACGCCGATCGTGCTCATTTCCGGCCAGGCGAATGTCGAAATGGCGGTGAAAGCTACGAAGCTGGGTGCGCTGGATTTTCTTGAAAAGCCGCTCTCGACGGAAAAGCTGCTCGTCACGGTGGAGAATGCCCTGCGGCTTTCGCGCCTCGAACACGAGAACCGTGAACTGCGGCATCGTCTGGGGAAACACGAGTTGGTGGGATCGGGCCCGGCGATGAAGAAGCTGCTCGCGCAGATCGAGCGCGTGGCCGCAAGCGAAACGCGCGTTTGCATTCTGGGCGAGACCGGGACCGGCAAGGAACTGGTAGCACGGGCGATTCATGAGAAGTCGCAACGCCATGAAAATGCTTTCATTACGCTGAATTGCGCCGCGGTGCCCCCGGAGCTGATCGAATCGGAACTCTTTGGTCATGAAAAGGGCGCTTTTACTGGCGCGGCGGGAAGGCATCTCGGCAAATTTGAGCAGGCCGAAGGCGGCACGCTGTTTCTCGACGAAATTGGCGATATGCCCGTCTCCATGCAGGCCAAATTATTGCGCGTGCTAGAAGAGGGCGAAGTGGAGCGCGTCGGCGGCGACAAACCCATTCGCGTGGATGTGCGCGTCCTCGTGGCCACGCACCGGAACCTCGAGGAACTGGTGCAGCAGAATGCGTTCCGCCGGGATCTCTTTCACCGAATTTACGTTTTCCCCCTTGTGCTGCCGCCGCTGCGTGAGCGGCCGGAAGATTTTCCGGAGCTTGCCGCGCATTTTGCGAAACAGGTGGCTGCGCAAAACGGTTGGAAAGAGAAGCTCTTCGCCGCCGATGCGTTTGCGGAATTGCGCCGCTACGCTTGGCCGGGAAATGTACGCGAATTGCGCAACGTGGTGGAGCGGCTGGTGCTCCTTTCCGCGGAAGATTCCATTACCGCCGATGATGTTCGGCTCGTGCTCCCTGGGGAAGGCTCCGGCGCTGGTGCCGCAAGTTCCTCAACTCCCGGAACTGCTGCGACGGGAACGCTCGCGGAGCGCACGGAAGCCTTCGAAAGAGATGTGCTGCTCGGAGAAATCAAGCGGCACAATTTCCACATGACCAACGTGGCACGCGCGCTGGGATTGGAGCGCAGCCACTTGTATAAGAAGTGTCAGCAGCTTGGGATTGATCTGCAATCGCTACGCAAACCGGATTAAGCCCCTTCCCCATTTTTTTTGCCGCAGCTCTCACCGAAAACTATCCACGTACGCATGAGCCAGTTTGTAACTCGTTGAAAAGAGGACGAATATAGTTCTTGACATAAATAGCGAAAAGCAATATGTTCTTTGCAGATTGCAATACAAAGGTTCCTCGATGACTCTCGGCAACAAACTCCGTTCGCTCCGCGCTGTGGAAGGTTCCCTGCGCGGCCTGGGCCGTCCGATGACCCAACAGGAACTGGCTGCGGCCATGAAGCGCGAAGTAGGGCGCGGGCTGAGCCAGGCGTACCTCTCACAGATTGAGAGTGGTACGCGGCCGCACCTGACGCACAGCACGCGGACGCTCCTGGCCCGCTTCTTCCGCGTCTATCCCGGTTTTCTGGTTGACGATCCGGAAGGCTACACGCCCGAGTTGCAGTCTGCTCTTCGCGCCGTCGACGCAAAGATCGATTCCTGGCTGTACGCCGGTGCGGAACAATTTGCCGCCGATCCGGATCTCAGTCAGGCCCTCTTGGCCATCGCGGAGCATGAGGATTCGCGTCAGGCGCTTTTGCTCCTGGTGGAGATTCTTCGCGCGCCGGGTTTGGCGGAACGACTCGGGGAAGTTTTGCATTCGGGGAAGCAGCAGGGCAGTGGGCACCCACCGCCCGGTTCGCTGAATAACTGACCCGAAGGGTCTGCGTCTCGAATTCCAGTCTGCGCAGCGGGGTGCTGCGTTTCGGGGTGTTTTATGACCTGGTCTGATTTCTATCTGCTTTGTTTTATCGTGGGATTCTCGCTCAGCGTGCTTTCTTTTCTTGCGGGCGCAGTCCACATCCACTTGCCGTTTCGTCTGCACCTGCCGTTTCACGTCGCGCACCATGGCGGTGGCGGCAGCCTGAGAGCGGCAGCGCATATCCCCTGGCTCAACATGTCCACGCTGCTGGCGTTCCTCGCCTGGTTCGGAGGAACGGGCTACATCTTGTCGACGCGCTCCCATCTAGTGGCGATTGCGTCGCTGGGATTCGCGACGCTTGCGGGGCTGCTCGCGGGCTGGATGGTTTTCAAGTTCATGCTGAAACTGATGCGGGGTGGTGACTCGGAGCTGAACGAGGCGGACTACCGGATTGAAGGGTCGGTGGGCTCGATCAGCGTGCCCATTCGCGAGCAAGGCACAGGCGAAGTGATTTTCTCGCTCGGCGGCGTACGCCGCGGCGCCGGCGCGCGCAGCGATGACGGCAAAGCCATCGAGAAGGGCGCCGAAGTGGTCATCGAGCGGTACGAGAAGGGAATTGCGTACGTGCGCCGTTGGGAAGAGTTCACGCGCTCCTAAGCAGGCGGGTTTAAAGCCCACGTTGAGAGCGATGCAAGGCTTGCATGCCGCCGCGCGGTAAAGGCTTCTCAGACTGTCGCACGACACAAACAGTCTGGACGAGTGGAAAAGGGAGGTTTCTATGTTCGGGTTGCCATTTATCCCAGTTATTGCCGGATTGGCCGTTCTGGCGGTCCTGCTCGGCATGGCTCTGTTGGCCAGAATGTTCAGAAAAGCAGGCCCACACGAGGCGTTGATCATTTACGGCCTGCGCGGCACGCGAATCGTCAAGGGCGGCGGCACGATCATTTTTCCAATGATCGAGCAGTGCCGCGAACTCTCGCTGGAGTTGATGTCGTTTGACGTCGCTCCACAGCAGAGCCTCTATACCAAGCAAGGCGTGGCAGTCACGATTGAGGCCGTCGCCCAGATCAAAGTGAAGTCTGACCCGGAGTCTATCCGGACAGCGGCGGAACAATTCCTAACCAAGCGGCCGGAACAGCGCGAAGGCTTGATCCGGCTGGTCATGGAAGGCCACCTGCGCGGAATCATCGGGCAGCTTACGGTGGAGCAGATCGTTAAGGAACCGGAAATGGTCGCTGATCGTATGCGCTCAACCTGCGCCGATGATATGAACAAGATGGGGCTGGAAGTGGTGAGCTTCACGCTGAAAGAAGTGCGCGACAAGAACGAGTACATCACCAACATGGGGCGGCCGGACATCGCGAGAATCAAACGCGACGCGGAAGTTGCCGCGGCCGAAGCAGACCGCGATATCGCCATCAAGCGCGCAGAAGCGACGCGTGCTTCGGCCGTTGCGAAAGCACAGGCGGACCAGGAACGCGTCGCCGCCGAAACAGCCTCTTTGGCAAAACAAGCCGAAGCGGAACGCGATCTGGACATCAAGAAAGCCAGCTACCTCGAAATGACCAAGAAGGCCCAGGCCACTGCCGACAAGGCCTATGAAATCGAGACGAACGTCATGCAACAGCGCGTCGTGGAGGAATCCGTCCGGGTCCAACAAGTCGAACGCGAAGCGCAGGTCAAGGTGCAGGAAGCGGAAATTGCGCGCCGCGAACGAGAACTGATTGCCACCGTGCTGAAGCAGGCAGAGATCGAGCGCCAGCGCATCGAGACGCTCGCCAACGCCGAACGCCAGCGCTTGATGAGCGAAGCCGAAGGCCGCGCCTCGGCCATTCGCGCGCAAGGCGAAGCGGAAGCCGAAATCATCTTCAAGAAGGGCGAAGCGGAAGCCAAGGCCATGAACATCAAGGCAGAGGCTTTTCAGGAGTACAACCAGGCTGCCGTGGTGGACAAGCTCATCAGCGGATTGCCAGAAGTCGTGCGCGCACTGGCCGAACCGCTCAGCAAGGTCGACAAAGTCACCATCGTCTCGACGGGAAATGGCGACGCCGCCGGCGCCTACAAACTCACCGGCGACATTACGAAGATTGCCGCACAAGTGCCGGCGCTTTTCGAAGCGCTCTCCGGCATGCAGGTGTCGGATTTGCTCAGTAAAGTGCGGTTGATCGGCGATAAGGCGCCGAAGTCTGAGAAGCCGGAGAAAACAGCCGCGCCCAAGGCGTAACGTTCGCTTCCATCCCGGCAGGCCTTGAGCTTGCCGGGATGCTCGATGCCAGTTGGGGGATCACCATGACGTTGAAAGAGGAATTCTTGATCTTCTGGATCATCTGCTTGGTGGTGATTACGTTTGCCGCCCGGCATTTTTGGGGGGGCATAGTTTATTTGGCAGAGCAAACGGCCGCGTTCAGCATTGTTTACCTGCCGGGCCATTTGCATCTGCTGATTGGCCAAATGCGTTAGCCGGTTTTGGTTCGTGCAGAATGCAGGGCTGGCACCCGCGAGTTCTTAGCGAGAGGGCGGCGCCAGAGGTTTTAGGTTGTTCGAAAGGAGAATTATCATGGGACTTTTGGAACGAGTAGGCACTTTAATCCGGGCCAATCTGAACGACATGATCGATCGCGCGGAGGACCCGGAGAAAATGATCAAGCAAGTGATGATGGACATGGAGAATCAATACCTCCAGGTCAAGACGCAGGTGGCGGTTTCGATCGCCGACCAGCACATGCTCGAAAAAAAGCTTCGTGAAAACGAAGATCTGGGGAAGGACTGGATGCGCAAAGCCGAGGTTTCGGTGGACAAAGGGCAGGATGACCTGGCTCGAGCTGCGCTGGACCGTTTCCACACCTCGCAACGGTTGACGCTGAGCTACCGCGAGCAAGTGGACGACCAGCGAGCGCAGGTCGAGGCGCTAAAGAGCGCGTTGCAGAAGCTCGAGCAGAAACTCGATGAAGCGAAGTCCAAGCGCGATTTGCTGCTGGCGCGCCATCGCCGCAGTGTGGCCCTGGGCAAAGCGGCGCGGGCGCAGACGGCGCTCGGCGACAACTCGAAGAGCGCGACGTTTGACCGGCTCAAGGACCGCGTGCATCACACCGAATCCGTGGCCACCGCGGAGGTCGAACTATTAACGGACGAGGTGGGCGAGAAGCTCATACGCCTCGACCGCGACAACGAGGTCGAGCGCTTGCTCAATGATCTTAAGTCTCGGCGCGGTTTGCCTGGCTGACGCAATGTCGATTGGCTGCATATCGCTGGCGAAAGCTGCCTGCAAAATGCCAACTGCATCGCATCCCTTTCTTGAGAGATGTTGAAAGCACGATCGGTCTGGACCGGAGTTGCCCCTGGGAGCAGTGCGGGCCATCACATCTGGGCCGATTCGAGCCCCTTGCGCTTTAAGGGTTTCCAGGAGAAGTCGCCGCGAAGGTACTGCCAGAGACCTTGGAGCCGCCAGATCATGTGCAGTTGTCGGTACGGAAAATGTTCGAGGAAGCAGTAGCTAACAAGCCGGACTACGTCTTGCCAATCGTTATAACGTTTGTAGGTAACTTCTTCTTGCAAGACCGCGCCGATAGAAATCACGGTGGCAAACGCGTAGCCGAAGAGCAGGAATTGCAGAAAGAATTGCCGGCTCAATACACCCAAAAAAGCTGCGAGGACGATTGTCGCGATCCCGGCGATCTCAATGATCGGCGCGAACAACTCAAACAGCCACAAATGAGGAAGCGCAAAGCAACCGATTCTGCCGTAACGCGGTCGGAAGAGCATATCGCGGTTCGGCCAGAGCACGTCCAACAAACCCTTGTGCCAGCGAGCTCGCTGCCTAGCCAGCGATCGGAGGTCCGACGGGACTTCCGTCCAACACATGGGGTCAGGGACAAAGTGGATGTGATAGTCCACATGTCTTTCGAGCAAGTGCCGGTGCATGCGCGCCACCAGGTCAAAATCTTCTCCAATCGCGTGCGACCGGTAGCCGCCCACGGCGCGCACGAGATCCGTTCGAAATACGCCGAACGCGCCGGAAATGATCATCAGCATGTTTCCCTGCCCCCACGCTTCTCTGCCGATCAAGAATGCCCGCAGATACTCAATCACCTGGATCACTTCGATGCTCTTGCGCGGCAATCGCACGCGCTTCAGATGTCCTCCTTCAATCTCCGACCCGTTCAAGACGCGGATGATTCCCCCGACCGCTACCACGCGTTTCGGGTCCGCCATAATGGGTACCATGATTCGCAAGAGCGCGTCGCGCTCGAGGATCGAATCAGCATCCACAATGCAGACGTAGGGTGAGGTCGCGGCATTCAAACCCGCATTCACCGCATCCGCTTTGCTGCCTGCGGATTCTTTATCAACCACCAGTAGGCTTGCGCTCTTCTCGCTCCTGTACAAACCCCGGATCGGCGCGCACCTCACTTCGGGTACGTACACTGTCCGGACCGGGCGCAGCCGGAACTCTTCCCGCATTTCGTCCAGCGTGCGGTCTACGGAGCCATCGTTGACGACGATGACCTCGAGTTGCGGGTAGTCCAGCTCCAGCAGATTTCGCACTGCCACGCG
>JBGPLB010000083.1:0-20138 GCA_041486245.1 Candidatus Acidiferrum sp. | reverse complement strand
GCCGTGCGCAATAAGATTTTCGCGGAGCTTGTCGAGTTCTGCCACCAGGAAAGCGGGATGAGCTTTCTTTGCAGGCCGGAAATCCGATTCCACGCCGATATGGAGCTGTTGATCCCCGCACTGGAACCAGCAGCCGCCTCGCGCGACGAGAGAAGCTGGCTTTTCGATTTCACGCAGTCCGAGAAGCGTGCCATAGAATTCGCGTGCCGTACCCTCGCAGCCTTTTGGAGCCGCCAATTGAATGTGATCAATTCGTACCATCATTGGGCTTATCTCGTGTGTAACATACTTCCGCCGGCCAACACTTGAGTCTTTGCGCGGAAAATTTTCTGCCGAGCGAGCATTGGCCCGACTGCTTACTTGACGTGTCCCTGCCACGCAGTTACGCTTCCCGCTCGGCGTTTTGCGCCGCTGGAATTCAGCAGAACGGATGACATTACAGGTACTCGTGGCAGACACACCTCTCCAGGTGGTTCCCGTTAATACAGTAAGGGCACCAGCGCCCACGTGTCACGGCGGTAGGCTTCGTAATTATCGCCAAAAGTCTGGGCTAGAATCTGATCTTCCAGCCGCGTTTTTCGCAGGTAAGCGACCACCAATAGCGCCATTCCTACCAGCGCGTGATACTGGCCCGAGACGATGGCGGTCCCCAGAAACATGCCCAGCATCGCCGTGTAGATGGGATGCCGCAAATACCGATACGGGCCCGTGCATACAAGTTGATGGTCCACCGCGATTCTGACTTCTGCGCTCCAGTTGCGACCCAGATGCCGCCGCGCCCAAATCGCCAGCAGCAGAAATCCCGCTTGGACGATCGCGCCCGCGGCAACGAGCAAATGAAGCTGCGGAGGCAGAAACCAGCCGTTCAGCCCCGGCACGGGGAGTATGAGCAGCAGGAAGGCCGCGCCGAGTATGAATTGATGGAAATAGGTCGACACCCAGGATTCCGAGTTCTTGGTTGGCGCAGCGTCCAGTCCCGCAATACCCCAGTAGAGCCCAAATATCAGCCATAGTACGAGAGCGGGGACTAGTCTGTTCTCGAACGACGGCCGGTGCCACCCAAGCTTGGTCATCACCAACCGCAAAGTGACGCCAATCGCAATCGTCAACGCCAGCTGCTTGATAAGTTTCGGCTTCGCCGTTTCTGCCATAGCCATCCTCCCTACTTTGCGATGCTCCGAATCTCCTTCCAGTGCACCAAAGCTCTAAGTACTGGCTTTCAATCACCCGTCATTTCCCCGGAATCCGAATGGATGAGGTATTGATCAGCCTCACCCGCTTGCGGAGTTCCCGGTGGCTGCATGAGCAGCTATAAAGACACACCTCTCCCGTCTCGTTCTCATCGAGTTTCTCCGCTTCAACCTGTTTTCTAGAACTCGTTCGTCAGTGGCCCGGTGGCAACAGGGCAACTAGCGCAACCAAGCCGGCCAAATAGGCAGCCCCGAAATAAGCGAGCGTATTCGCCAGATTCAGCGAATACCCGTGCGCGCCCTTCAGCACTAACATTGGTGCGGACGGCTGGTAGCACACCGGCCATCTAGCCATCTCGGACTGGTGCAGAAAGTCCGGCAACTTCACGGGACTCGCGCGCAAGGCCAGCTTTACCAATTGCTTTCTCCTGATCTCCACCCAAACGGTAGCTGCAACACCGATCACCAGCCAGGCTGCAAACCAGATGCTCAACAGGCGGTCAAGACCTGCCGCGGACGTGCTAATCCTTATAGGCCAGAAAAGGATCCCTGCTGTTGCGACGGCGCGGTTCCAATCGCATACCCTGAGGTAATACTTACGAGTTTCTTCGCGGGCTTGCAGGTGCTCGGCTGCCTGGGCCCACGGAACCGGTGTGCGCCACTCCACCACAACTTGCTTCACGAACAACATGCCCACCTGTATGTAAAGTAAGAAAGCAGGAACACCAAATACCAAGCGCAGATTGTGGTGTTCCGGCGCCGCGAAGTAGTAGCGCACCAGCCATGCCAGAGCAATCAGGGAGGACAGCGCCAGCGCCCACTCCACTTTGCGATTGGCGTAATCGCGCAGTCGTCGAGGCTTCAAGGACAAGGCCATGGAAGCAACCGGCTGCTCAGCCTCCGGAACCGCTAACGGCCGCGCCTGCCGCTCCGCTAGATCCACCGAGAACGAGTGGTTGATGTGGATCAACGCGCACAGCACCAGAATCAGCCAGTTCAAGAGTACCAGGTGGCCGGTGAGGAGAATAGCGGTCGCCACGGGGATGTCTACAGCGAACGGAATGAACATCCGCATCCAGTAGCGATGCAGAATCTTCCTGCCCGCGCCCGTGTAGAAATCCGGCTGCACCTGAACGTTGAAAAACCATTCCGGACCACGCAGCAGCGGCTGACGTCCCCGACGTACACAACCGTTGATGCGGAGCACCCAGAAGAAAATATATAAGACGATTATGTACTGGTTTAAGTTCATTTTTCTGCTTTCTATCCCTACAATACAAATAGTCTCTTCTGAATACTGGTATCTGCTGGTCGCAACGCTCGCTCAAGGCTTTAGATTCTGCAGCATCTGACCGATACTACTGCCAAAAGAAGAAGGCATATGCTGCCTAGAATCACTGGCCTGAAGCAACCGTTCATGCGAACCAACCAGAACAAAATGTAGAAGATTATGACGTACTGGTTGATGTGCATTTATCTGTTTCCTTTACCAACCATGCTCAGCTCTCGCATCACCATGCTCAAAATCTTGCTCGACGACACGCCGGCTAGGACCAACTCTGTTAACGCCGTGCGCAAGGGCTGCAGCAGCTCGTCCTGGCTGCGTTCCGTGGTCGTGCGCGATGTAACCACGCAACCCGATCCGTGCTTGATTACGATTAACCCGTCCTTCTGCAACTCGCGATACGCAGTTGCTATGGTGTTGAGGTTGACCCCCAAGTCCGCCGCCAACTGTCGGACGGGCGGCAGCGAGGTGCCCTCCGACAGCTTCCCTCGCGCGATCAGTTCCTTGATCCCATCGGCAACCTGCTGATAGATCGCGCGCGGATCGGTGGTATCAATCGTCAGAAACATTCTAGTGTACTGCGTATGTATACTCCATACACTTTTCGCGCGTCAAGAAGAAATTCATGCGAAATTCCCCTACGCATGTGCGCCGTTAGCCTCAAAGAGGCCTGGGTGACTAATGCGCGGCGACGCCTGCCCCGGTATTCACTGGAAGGCCGACGCGCCTCACGAGGTCCTGAAAGCGCGGATCGGCGCGGATTGGGTCCCACTCAGGGTCAACATTCAACCAGGCCATTGGCTCGCGCTCAGCGAACGCTTTTTCGAGCGCTTGCAATGCCAAGTCCTTTTCTCCCAATGCTGCGTACGTCCGGGAAAAGCGCGAGAAAGAAACATAAGAGCCTTCGGACCGCCGCTGTTGGTCGTATGTCAGCCGGGCCTTCAATGCGCTCTTGTACCCGCCGCGCACAGCAGCAATCTTTATTGCCTCGGCCAGATTAGGTGCTCCAGCAAGCATTGCCTCTTGCTCCCACTCGGAGATACTCTCTTTTTCCATGCCTTGGCCCTTATAGGCAGCGGCTAATCCTCGGTGCGCACCGATAAAATTGGGATCCATTTCAAGCACCAAGCGGTACTCCACAATCGCCTTGTCGTATTCGCGTGAAACCACGAAGTGATCCCCAAGGTCGTAGATAAGAACTAAGTCGAGGGGATCGAGTTCTCGAGCAATCCGGTGCTCTCGAATGGCTTCTTCAAAGCGCCCCATGGAATCGAGGTATCGTGCATAGATTCCATGGGAGAGGGCATGGCCAGGGTTGAGCTGAATCGCGCGCCTAAACTCGTTTTCGGCGCCGGACCAGTCCCAGTCATAGGCCCATCTTACCCAGCCGAGCGCGCCGTGGGCAACCGCGACGTTATCATCGAGTTGCAATGCCTTTTGAGAAGTTTCCTTCGACTTGAGCATGAAATCCCTGCGAGGTCCGACGTAGTCACCTAACTGACCATAGGTATTCGCTAACCACGCATATCCGAGAGCATAAGAAGGGTCTTTCTGCACCGATTTTTCAAAGTACTCCTGTGCCTGTCTCATGCCTGGCTCGGTGAATTTGTGCCAGAAGTACACGCCCCGGAGGTAGTCGTCGTAGGCCTCGCGGTCAACCTGCTGGTTTCGGCCCAAGCGAAGATTTTCCTGGGGCGTCAACTTGGCCTGAATCTCGCGGACGATGCTGCCGGCCACATCCTGTTGAAGCGACATGATTTCTCGCATGTCGCGGTCGTATGCTTTCGCCCACAAATGACGATCTGAGCGGGCATCAACCAATTGAGCGGTGATCCGGACCTGGTTGCCCGAGCGGGTCACCGTGCCTTCAACGACGGCGTCCACATTTAGTTCCCGCGCAATTGCAGGCAAGGACTGGCGCGAAACCTTGTAATGCATGGCAGACGTGCGCGAGATGACTCGCAAGGAGCTGACTTGCGCCAGCTCGGTGATGAGAGCGTCCGTCATCCCATCGGCAAAATATTCCTGATTAGGGTCTCCTGAAAGATTCTCCAACGGCAGAACGACAATAGAGTGAATCTGTGGCACGCTTCGAGCGAGAACACGGCTACGAATTCCAGCAAGATTAAACGCAAAGACAGTGGCGATGAATGCCGTGACTCCTAGGGCGGTGACCCATGCATGCCTCCAGAGAAAACTGGTCAGCGCTCGCGGCAATACACCTTGCTCCGGGGCAGGCGAACCGACAGTTTCGAGCACGCGTTCAACGGGGGCAACGAACCTGTAGCCCTTGCCTAAGGAGGTTTCCACATAGAGCGGGTGTTCGGCGTTGTCATGCAGCGCCGAACGGATTTTGCGAATGACATTATTGATTCCGTTCTCGGCATCGAAGAAGAAATCCTTGCCCCAGATTTTCTCGATAATTTCTTCACGCTTGACAAGGTGTCCCTGGTTTTCCGCCAGCAGGATCAGCAACTCCATCGGCTTGCGCTCCAGTCGGACGCGGTGCCCGGCACGACACAGCTCGAACCCATCTGGATCGAGCTCGTAATCCCGGAAACGCAGCTTTGCGGTCGGCATCGTAACTTCCCGCGAGGACTGGAGGGAGTATAGCCCTGTCCTCCGGCCCAGAGAACACACGAATTAGCCCAATCCACTCAAGCAGTTATACCGATAGGTAGAAGTGAGAAAGGCACAAGACGCGCGCGATTGACTTCCCCCGGCATTTCGCTCCAATCTCAGGCCCGCGCAAGGTGGCGGCCAAAGTCGGAGAGCTGGCGAAATCAAAAACGGGCCGGCATCGCCGCACAATAGATAGCCGTAGATCCGTGAATTAGGCGAACGTTCAGAGGAAACAAACATGGCAGGCGCTCAACCGAAAGGCCGATTCAGCAAGGTGATGGAGATCCTTCTCTGGCTTGCTGGGTTGGCAGTGCTTGCCGAGAACATCTTCCTTTTCCAGCAGAACCGCCACCTGAGCGAAGCCTTAGCTCCCCAAATCACTGCGGGTACGCAACTGCAGAGGCTCGCCGGAATAGCGTTCGATGGTCGTCTGGAACCAGTGGCTCTTCCAGCGGCGGGTTCCAAGCTCCTCATCATAACTTTTTCTCCAGGCTGCCCGGCTTGCCAGGCAAATCAAGACGGCTGGATGAGGCTGACGAGCACACTCGAACAAAAAGGCGTCCGCGTGCTTTGGGTGAGCCGTGATCCGGTCGAAATCACCAGAGAATACTGTACGAAGCACGGCATACCCTTCTCCGATACGCTGGCCGACCCGCCCTACAGAACCTTTGCCCAACTCGGGCTCGCGCGAGTGCCCAACACTGTCTTGGTGGGAGCCGAGGGCAGAGTGGAGAAGGTGTGGGCGGGACGTCTGGATCAGGCGGGCTGGAACACGATGTTTACATATTTTGGCGAACGGCAGGAGACGGCTTCTCCTCTCCGGAGTCAGGTTAGTGCCATTACAACCGGCTGCGGGTCCGAGCTGTCCCAAACGTCCGCCAAAAGCTGCAAGTAAGACGTAGATCAAAAGAAGGAAGGGGAAAAAGAAATGTTGAGGCGAATACCGAAAGTGCTTCTGCTCCTGGCGCTCCTGGCAGCCTTCGCGGCCAGCGTCGCCCCGGCTTTTGGGAGGTCAAGTTCATGCGGCTGTTACAGATTTGTAGGCGACAGAATATTCAGGGCCCCGGGAGGATGTCATTTCAACCAAACCACTTTGCAATGTGTCAGCACGAGCTGCAGGGGGTTTTGCGGTTAATCTCGTCGAATCGCATGCGGCCCAGGGTCCGCTAGCGGAGGGTTCACGCTGGATCGAAACAATTTTTTTAGGAGGACTTAGATCATGGACAGATTAAAAAAGCGGTTTGTGATGCTCGTTGTCCCAGTGGCGCTGATTTTGTTCGCATCGTTCCTTGCGGCGCAGGGGCCGCCCAATACATGTTTGAATGCGTGCCGGCAAACTTATACGAATGCGGTGAAGGCCTGTCATGGCGATCCGACGTGCCTAGCCGCCGCACGAGCAGCAGCTCTGGCCTGCGTCCAGGGTTGCGGCCCGTCACGGTAATCTGCCCTGTCCGGCCGATGCACCTGCGGCACTCGTGACCCGCATAGACACTTGCCGTTTTTTTTGGGCTGTCTCTTCTCCGCGAACTATGCGCCGGAGCTAAAATGGAGACGAACTTGGCAAGAGCTGCTGTTTACGCAAGTCGAAGAATCCCGCGGTGAAAATGGCTAAGATCATCCGTTTCCTCAAGGCTTACACGCGCGTCATCGGTTGTCTGTTGGTTGTTGCTTGGGCTGCCTTCAGGGTCGTACACCCCGACGAGGACGGACGCTACCTTGATTTGCTCTTCATCGCCATCTTGGTGATGATTTTTGCCAGCCAGCTTTTTTGGATTCGTCGCGCCCTCGACCTTGGGGAGCGATTCATCCCCGGGAAGCCCCGCCGCGGCTTTCTTGCGGTCGTCGCGACCCTTGTCTATCTGTTCCTCTTCATTTACAGCTTCGGCCCCCTGACGTCCAGTTTTCACATACTCCGCGTGGCCGACACGCGGCTAAGCAGCGTTCTGATGGAAGGGTCTTTCTGGTGGTGGGTTCGTGGGCGGGCTTCGGCTTGGTGATAGTTTTCTGGACCGCAGACCGCGCGACGCGCTCCGCAGCGTGGCTTTACCGCACAGCGCGTGATGCTGCGGCCCGTCGCTTCGCCGCTCTGCAGCCCGATGTGCCCATCCTCGACCCGCCCTCGCCCGCCCGTCGCCGATTCCTCGAGCAGACGGTTGCCACAGTAAGCGCCACCCCGTTCCTAGCAGCAGGCTACGGACTTCTTTACGGCCGGCTCGACGTAGAGGTCACTCGCCGGCGAATCGAGTTGGCGCGCCTGCCGAAAGCGTTCGAAGGCTTTCGCATCGCCCAGCTCTCCGACTTTCACATCAGCCCCTTCCTGACCGCCAGCGAGATTCGCCGGTGTGTCACCATCACTAACGGATTGCAAGCTGACTTGGTCGTGATGACCGGTGACTACGTTGCCTGGGACCCGGAGGCGGATAGGGCAGTAGTTCAGGCGCTTGCGGGCCTCAAGGCGCCTTACGGCGTTTTCGGCTGCCTCGGGAACCACGAGGCGGAGACGCAAACGGAAGAATCCATCACGCGTTTGTTCGCGGGGCAGAATGTCCGCATCCTACGCCAAGAGCGCGCGCGCATCCAAGTACGCGGCGAAACACTAAATCTGATCGGCGTTGATGACAGCCTCTCGCGCTCAGGAGTGGTCAAGCCGCTGATGATGCCGGATACCGTTAACATCCTGCTGAGCCACGATCCCAACAACTTCGACCGGGCGGCCCAGTTGGGCATCGACTTGACGTTGGCCGGGCACACGCACGGCGGCCAATTGTCGCTCGAGTTCTTCCGTCGCGGCCTCTGCCTCAGCCGCTTTGAGACGCCCTACGTCAGCGGATGGTACGAAAAACCCGGCGGGCAGCAGCTCTACGTCAACCGTGGCATCGGGACCACCGGCTTCCCCATCCGGCTTGGCGCCAGACCGGAAATCACCCTTTTGGAATTGTCCAGAACCTGATCTCCGGCGACAAACAGGCTGGCCGGGGAGATAGCACGAGCGAGTTTCTGGGCGGATGGTCGGCAACTCGGAAACTATGCAAGCGCCTCTCGGTTTCACTTCTGATCGTAGTGCACACTTGGCTTTACAATTGGGACATCATCTTCAGGAAAAGTTTGCCCCCTCGCAAGGAAGATGTCTTGCTATCTGAGAGTTTGGCGGACTGCTTACTTGACGTGTCCCTGCCACGCAGTTACGCTTCCCGCTCGGGGTTTTGCGCCGCAGGAATTCAGCAGAACGGATGACATTACAGGTACTCGTGGCAGACACACCTCTCCAGGTCGCAGGTCGCGAAGCCAAGACGGAAGAGCGCATCACCGTCGCGGGAGTATTCGTAAACGCCGCGAAAAGTGCCGTGGCCGACGTGCAGGAATACGCCATACTCTGCGGCCGCACGCTCTACGCCATCTTCACGCCTCCATACTACGTTCAAGATATTTTGCAGCAGATGGACAACATCGGCGCAGGTTCGCTGCCCATCATCTTGCTCTCCGGCTTTTTCATCGGCGCGGTCATGGTCTTGCAAACGGGATCGCAGTTTACCCGCTTTGGCCAAAGTTCGTTGACCGGCGACGTGGTGGCCATCGCCCTGGTTCGCGAGCTTGGTCCTTCCCTCACGGGGTTGCTCGTGACCGGCCGTTGCGCCACGGGTATCGCCTCCGAACTCGGCTCCATGCTTGTGACCGAACAGGTGGACGCCATGCGCGCCATGGGCACGAACCCCATCCGAAAGCTGGTGGCGCCGAGAGTCATTGCCACGCTGTTGACGCTACCACTGTTGACGGCCATGACGGATTTTATGGGCTTGCTCGGGGGATGCGTGGCTTCGATTTTTTCTCTGCGGCTGGGCGCCATCGAGTTCTGGCGCCGCGCTATCGACGCGCTGGATTTTGCTGACTTAATGCAGGGATTCACCAAACCATTTTTCTTTGCCTTCATTCTCGCCACGATTGGCTGCTATAAGGGACTCACGGTTCGTGGAGGAACCCAGGGCGTTGGCCGGGCCACCACGCAGGCCGCAGTCCTGTCTTCCGTGATGATCATCGTGGCGGACGCATTTCTCACCAAAGTGGCGTTGTTCCTCGCCAACAAGCTTTTCTAGCTCCCGCACCCGCCCGCAAACACGCGCGTGCGCGATTTGTGTTTCGGGTTCGGCGTGACACCGGAATTGCCGCTATAATGGCGGGCATACCCGATGCTTAGCCCCACATCGCGTTCCGACTCCAATCCAGCCATCACGTTCGAGAACGTACGCATCGGTTTCGAAGAAGGCGACATCCTGCGCGATGTCTCGTTCCAAGTGCGGGAGCGAGAGACGCTGGTGCTGTTGGGAGAAACGGGCACTGGGAAGACTCTATCGCTTAAACTCGCCGCGGGACTGTTGCGGCCTTCCCAGGGTACTATCCGCGTGCTCGGCAAGGAACTTTCCAGCATGCCGGAGCGCGACCTGCTCGAATTTCGCCGGCACATCGGTTTTGTTTTTCAGGAAGGCGCGCTTTTCGATTCGATGACCGTCGGGGACAACGTGGCCTATCGGCTGCAGGAAGACGGAGTGAAGGACGACGAGATCGAGCCGCGCGTGCTTGAAGTGCTTCGATTTGTCGAGATGGAACACACTGTTGACCTGTTCCCCTCCGAACTGTCCGGTGGAATGCGCCGGCGCGTTTCCATTGCGCGCGCTTTGATCAATCAGCCGCCCATCGTGCTGTATGATTCACCGACTGCCGGGCTTGATCCCGTTACGTCGCAAACGATCATCACGCTGATCTTGCGGCTGCGCGACGTCTACGGCGTCACGGCCCTGCTTGCCACGCAGCGGCTCCAGGATGGTTTTGCTCTCGCGAACTTTCGCTTCGACCCGGCGGCGAAGCGCGTGGTGCATACGGTGTCCAACGGGAATGCGGCAGCGGGCGCTAAGTTTGCGGCGACGCGTTTCCTTGTCTTGCGCGAAGGCGGAGTTTATTTCGAGGGCGGGCAGGAAGAGCTTGCAGGCACCAAGGATGATTATCTGAAGCGGTTCCTGGTATGAGGTTTTAGTAAGCCGAGAGTGAAACGAAACGGAGGAACGAAAAAATGGCGCAGCGCAAACAACTGACTTGGACGGAACTGCGCGTGGGATTATTTGTGCTGGTTGGCCTGTCGGTCTTGGCCGCCGGCATTTTCTACGTGACAGGCGCGGGCACGCTTGGGCCAAAGTACCGGATAGTTACTTATCTCCCGGAGGTATCACTGCTTTCGAATGGAGCTCCGGTGCGATTGGATGGAGTGGAAGTGGGAAACGTTGAATCCATCAGGCTTGCGCCGCGGTCGCCGGGCAAAGTCAGTGACAGGAACAGGAACATCGAAGTGGTGATGCGCGTGGGCAAGCATTACGAGAACGACATTCTGACGGATTCCGTTGCGAGCCTGGTGACAGAAGGTTTGCTCGGGAATCGGTACGTCAGCATCAGCCGCGGGTTCACGGGCGTGCCTCTGAAGGATGGGCAAGAAGTGCCGGGAACCGAAGAAAAGGCGATGAAGGAAGTGGTCGAGCGCAGCGCAGACTTGCTTGGGAATCTAAAGGCGCTATCCGAGAACGTCCAGGACTTAATCAGCGGGGTGAAACAAGGAAAAGGCTCACTCGGGAAATTGCTCACCGATGATCAGGCCTACAACCATCTGAACGGCCTTCTCGCCAAGAGCGACTCCATGATGGCCAAAGTTCAGGCCGGTGAGGGAACGATCGGAAAGCTGGTTGTGTCGGACGAGATGTACAACAAAGTTGACCAGGGATTGGATAACGTAAACGTGATTTTGGCGGACGTGCGCTCCCAGAAAGGAACCATCGGAAAGCTTCTGTATGACCCATCACTTTATGATCAGGCAAAACAAGCTGTTACCAATGGCAACGCCATGATTGGCGATGTCCGCGCCGGGAAGGGTACGCTTGGAAAATTTGTGACCGATGACACGCTATACACCAAGCTGCGGGAAACCAGCGATAACGTGGCAAACGCCACCGCCAAACTAAACGACAACACCACGACCGTCGGCAAACTGTTTTCCGATCCTAAACTCTACGACAGCGTGACCGGCTTGACGGGAGACATGCGGCTGCTCATCGGGGACTTCCGCCAAAATCCGAAGAAATTCCTGCGCATCAAGCTGTCTGTGTTCTGAGCTGGCCCTTAGGCCGCTTTGCCAGGTACGCCGGGGGTGTGTTGTAATGCTCTTGTAACACTTCGGGTTTACGCTCAGTCGCCAGATCGGTTCTCGCAAAGAGCTTCATGGAAAATCAGGACATCGCTCAAAAGCAGCCTCGCACGGAACCCGGCAAATCCACACTTCCGCAGCCGGGAAAGCCGGTGCCGAGCCGCGCGTATCCCGGCGCGCTCATCGTAGTGGAAGGAACGGACGGCTCGGGAAAAAGCACACAGCTTTACCTTCTGAAGCGCTGGCTCGAGATCGGCGGATACCGGCTGCATTTCACGGAGTGGAATTCGTCGCCGCTCGTGAAATCCGCGACCAGGCGCGGAAAGCAGCGCCGGCTCCTCACACCGACGACGTTTTCGCTTTTGCATGCGGCCGATTTTGCGGATCGCTGCGAACGGCAAATCATGCCGCTGCTCCAAGGCGACTATCTGGTGCTCGCGGACCGCTATATTTACACCGCGTTTGCGCGCGATGCAGCACGCGGCTGCCCCGGACGCTGGCTGAGAAATCTTTACCGTTTCGCTCCGGTTCCGGATATCACCTTTTATTTTCGCGCGCCGCTGGATATTGCGGTCCACCGCATCCTCAGCGGCCGCCCAAAACTGAAGTATTACGAGGCGGGAATGGATTTGGCGCTGTCCTACGACCGCGCGGAAAGTTTTCGGTTGTTTCAGGCGCGCATCCTCGAGGAGTACGACAAGATGGTGGACTCCGATAATTTCGTCGTGCTGGATGGCACTCTGCCGGTGAACAAACTACAGAAGCAGATGCGAGAGATAGTGGCTTCCAAAATCGATTTGAAGCGCTTTGCTCCACGCATTGAAGTTCCGGAGTAAGCATGCCCGATCAAGAAAAAGAGAAAGAAAAGCCGGGCGCGCAGGTTGTTGCAGCCGAAGCGCCGTTGCCGCAGCTGCCTGCTGCCACGCCACCAGCAGCGGCAAAGCCAGTTGCGCCGGGAGATGACGGCGCAGCGCAGTTTTTCTATGGCGAGGCGCTGGTCGGTTTCGATCCTACCGAGATCACCGGAAACCTCATCGTCATCGAAGGCATGGACGGCTCCGGGCGATCGACGCAGATTGCGTTGCTCCAGGAATGGCTGGAATCGGAAGGGTTCGCCGTCCAGACCAGCGGATTGCGGCGCTCGAACCTCGTGGGCCGCGACATCGACGAGCTGCTCGCGAAAAACGCGGTCACGCGGCTGACTCTGGCGCTGATGTACGCGACGGATTTCTTCGATCAAGTGGAGCACCGCGTCTTGCCCGCCCTGCGCTCCGGAACCGTCGTGCTAGCCGACCGTTTTATCTTCACGCTGGTGGCGCGAGGCGTAGTACGCGGCATCAACCGCGACTATTTGAATGGCTTGTACGCCATGGCGCTGCGCCCGCATTTAACCTTCTGGTTGAACGTGCGCCCGGAAACCGCCTTCGCCCGCGAGTTCAAAAAAGCGCAGGCTATCAGCTACTGGGAAGCGGGCCGCGATATGTCCCTTTCGCACGATTTATATTGGTCTTTCATTCGCTACCAGACCATGATCAAGCGCGAATTCGAGGTGATGGCCAAGCGCCACTCGTTCATCGAGCTGGATGGAGAGGCGAGCGTTTCGGCCGTCAACAAACAATTGCGCCAGCGAATCGGCGAGGAACTGGGGATCCGCGCGACCAAATACACGCCTTCCTCTGCGCTAGCGCATCTCTGGCGTTAATTTCCGAAATGTCTGAGCCAGTTCACATTGCCGCCATCGACGCGGGCTCCAATGGGTTGCGCCTCGCCGTGGCGCGGGCATATTCCGCGCTCGATATAGAACCGCTCGTCAATGAAAGATATTCGCTGCGGCTGGGCGAAGGTGTCTTTCTGCGGCATCGGTTCAGCGAAGAGCTGTTCAAAAAGGGCGTCAAAGCGTTTCGTCACTTCCGCGAAATCATGGAGGAGTTTGGGGTCACACGCTACCGGGCGGTGGCTACCAGCGCGTCTCGCGAGGCACGCAACCGCGATGCATTTGTACGGCGAATCAAGCAGAAATCGGCAATCGCTCTGGAGGTGATCAGTTCGCCGGAGGAGTCGCGCCTTGGCCGCGTAGCGGTCTTGGCGGCGATGGGGCCCGAATCGCCACCGCGCTGCATCGCGGACTTGGGCGGCGGGAGCCTGGAGATCAGCCTGCTCCGCGACCACAACGTGGAGCAGAGCGTGCAGTTGCCGGTGGGCGCGGTCCGGTTGATGACCACACTGAATATTGCCGGGGTGGTGCGTCCGGTGCAGGCAGAACAGGTGCGCAAGTACGTGCGCGCACTTTTGGAATCGCGGCTGCCTTCGCGGCCGAATCTTGGCGAGCAGATTTCCGTGGCACTGGGAGGAAACGCGGAAACGCTGGCAAACATCGCGCCCGGCCCGCGGCTGCACGGTCTGCCCACGCTGGAGGTGTCCTTGTTGCGCGACCGGCTGCCGGATCTCTTGAACCGCGATGTTCGCGAGCGCATGAAAAGCTATGCAATCCGGCGGGACCGCGCGGAGGTAATCGGCATAGCGGCGATTACGTTTGTAACGCTGGGCCGCTACTTGAACATCCGGAATTTCTCGATTCCCAGCGTTGGCCTGCGCGAGGGAGTGATCCAGGAGATAGCGCGAGAGGCGTTTTCCAGAACGGAGCCCCACCGCTATGATGCGGCGGCCCGGCAGCTTCTGGTTGGAACGAGGAGTTTCGCGCGCCGTGTACAAAAGGATCAAACGCATGCCGAGCACGTGCGCGAGTTGAGTATTTTACTCTTCGACCAGCTTCAGCCAGTGCACCATCTTGCGGCGCAATCCCGCGTGCTGCTGGAAGCAGGTGCGCTTATGCACGACGCGGGGCACATGATCAGCCATCGCGGGCATCACAAGCATGGTGAATATCTGGTGTTGAATGGGGACATTCCCGGCCTCGAGGGCCGCGACCGGGCGATCGTCGCGGCGCTGGTGCGCTATCACAATCGCAAATCGGAGCCCGCAGGACATCATGTGGCCTACTCCTCGCTAAACAACACCGACAAGAGGATTGCGCGGCGGCTCGCCGCGATTCTGAGGATTGCCGAAGCGCTGGATCATTCGCACCGGCAACGAGTGATGCAATTACGCGCGGCGTTTCAACGCGGAGCCATGGGTCTGCAGGTGACCGCACGGGGCGACGCAGCGGAAGATTTGCTCGATGCAAACCGAAGCGCGGAACTCTTCGAAAAAGAGTTTCACGTGCGGCTTTACTTTCGGCAAGCTGTTTCGTAGCCAACGTGGGGCTGAGTTTTGCGCTCGAGCTGTTTCGAGATCATTTAGATTGGTGCAAGGGAGAAAGCGTCAATGGAGATATACGTCGTGCGTCACGGCATCGCGATCGACCGGGAAGATCCCAAGTGTCCGCCCGATCCGGAACGATACCTGACCGAGAAAGGCACCGAGAAGACCAAGCGGGTCGCCGGTGCCGTTGCAGCGCTTGGCGTGAAACCTGACTTGTTGCTATCGAGTCCCTATGTGCGCGCAACGCAGACCGCGGAGATTTTCGCGGCAGCGCTGGACTATCCCAAACAAAAAATCCGCCACACGGATGCGCTGCTGCCCGGCGCGGAGCCAACGCTATTTTTTCGCGAACTTGCGAAGGACAAGCAAGCCTCGACGCTTTTCGTTTTCGGGCACGCGCCGCAACTGGATGACCTCATCGCGGCGGCGCTCGGCTCGAAGCACCACATCACCTCGCTGAAAAAGGCGGGAGTGGCATTGATCGAACTGAAGCGCGTTTCGCCGCCGAGCGGACAATTGATCTGGCTGACGACGCCAAAGGTCCTTCGACGAGCAGGGAAGTAGCGCTGTGTTCCGTGTTCCGTGGTCCGGGACCCGTGATCCGTGTTCTGTGAGCCGTGACTCGTTGCGAGAGAGGACCTTCGTCGTTGCGCTTCTCGGGAGTGGTTTGGTGCGGGGAAATCTGGCTCGCCGGTGGACCTCCTGTTTTTTTGTAAGTGTTGCTGATAAAGGGCTTACGTTTTGTGGATGCGCTTTAGAAACATACAGTTGCGGGGATTTGTGTAAGTGTTGATTTTGCTTGGGTTGCGGGAGGGGGGAGCGGTCATCCTCAGAAGGATGACCCTACAGGATCTCAAATGAGTTTTCCGTCTGTGCGGAGGCGGTAGTTGTAGTCGAAGCGGACGGCGTAGGGATCGTGGTTGGGCGCGGCCGGTCGAAGTTGCGGAGGTAGTGGGGCTGGTTGAGGTGGGTTGTTGGGTTGGACGGTTTGTGAAGCGGGGCCGTTGTCGGATGAAGGTGGTTGAGGAGTGTGGGCGGCGGGATTCGGTTTGGGCGCGGCAGGTTGTGGCGGGGCTGACTTGGGCCGAAGGGGCCGAGCGTTGGATGGGAGTTGGGTTGACGGGGATGTGGGTGGTGGCGGCGTTGAGGAGGCGGGTTGTTGCGGTTCGGGTTCGGGGGCACGAGGGAAGCGGTGGTCGTAGTTGGCGCTGACGCCGTTGCGGATCGATTTGCGCCAGCCTTCGGTGCCGAAGGCGCTGATGTATTCCTCCCGGGAGATGTGGATGGATTGCATGAGAGTTTGGATGAGGTAGGCGACGGTGCGGGCGGTTTTGGGTTTTACTTCGCCGCGGACCACGGCAGGAATGAGGCGGGAGAGGGCGGTGCTGAGATCGCAGGCGGAAAGATAGTCGCCGGAGAAAAAGCAGGCGAGATCTTTGCCGAGTTTTTCAGCGGCTTGAGCGCGAGCCTCCTTTTGGGCGTGGTAGAAACAGAAGTGAGGATGGTTGCCGGTGCGGGGAGTGCGGCAGCGGCGGCCATCGGAGAAAGTGAATAGACAGAGGGATACGCGGTCCTTTGGATTGAGCGAGGACATGGAAGTCTCCTTAGATTTAGGTTTGGATTTGTTGAACTGAAAAGAGCACAGGCTAAAGCCCGTGCCACTGAAAACAAAAAACGCCGGCAGGATGCCGGCGCTACAACATGGGCCAAAAAAAGAAACGCCTCGCGGGTTGGCGAGGCGCAGTACTGAACAGAAATATTATACCGCAACGACGATGCGGAGCAAATCAAAAAAACTGGGACAAAAGAAAGTCAAAAGCCGCAGGCTTAGAATGAAAGCTTCAGCACCCCGCCAGCGTCTACGCCACCGGCCCCAGTGCCCTGACGGCTCGTCCTTTGACAGAGTTCGGAGCGGCGACTAGACTGGCGGCATGGAAGTAAACCTCACACCGGAGCTTCAAGCGAAGCTGGACGAGGTTGCCGCACAACAGGGGCGGGATGCGCAGTCGCTCGTGCAGGAAGCCGTGCAGCGACTGGTGGATTACGACCAGTGGTTTGTGCGCGAAGTGGAGAAGGGCTTGGCGCAAATCGAGCGCGGCGAAGTGCTGGAACACGAGGAAGTCGGCACCCGTCTGGAAAAGCTTTTGAGCGAGAAGCAGCGCCGGACCTGATGCTGGTACGCTGAACCGCGGGGGCTGCTGACGATCTCGAACGCATCACTGACTACCTATTCGACGAAACACCGCAGCACGCTGCACGGATCATCCGGTCGCTCTATAACGCCATTTCTGCACTGAGGATGTTTCCCAACCGCGGACGTACCGGCAAGAAGCCTGGAACACGTGAGCTTGTGGTTCGACCGCTTCCTTATATCGTGGTTTACCAGGTCAGCGGAGATGTTGTCTACGTCGCGAGAATCCTGCACGGTGCACAAAAATGGCCGGATTGATCCGCGCAAGGGGGAGATTGAGCTAGGCGGAGGCGGCTGCGACTAGCGGTGGCTCGGATTTGTTTTCGATGGACGCGGCGGATTTCTCGGGTTTGGGCACGGGTTTCAGGATGAGGGGCTTTTCCAAGACAGTTTCCAGGAGGTGTTTGGCGGCTGCCAAGCGAGCGGCGACATCCGCTGTGTCGGGCAAGCCGGGAACGCTTAGAATTACTGCGTCAGAAGATTTTTCACAGCGAAGGCCGACGGAGCGTTCGACGCCGCATTTCCGCAGCGCGCGCGCCAGACGCAGCAATCCCGCGAGGGCTCGAACGGCGGTCTGTTGTTCGTCAGAGAGTTTTGCAAAGCCGTTCTTCTGCTTGGGTTCTGCTCCCCGGTGAAAGCGAACCGCCCAGGCCATCAAGTCCCATTCTTCCGAGGTCCAGTTAGGCGGGACCGTCAATCCGAGAAGGAATTTGCGAAGGGCCTTTTGGGACAGGCGGCGATCGCCAACAGCCGCAATGCCATGAAGCTTCGCTGCCGCCTCCATCATTCGGCGCATGTTTGCTTCGAGAAACACCGGCGCGGCGTGCGCGCGTCGAAGCAGATCAAACACACGAACCGCGATACGCGAAACATCGCCGGTTCGCCGTGAATGTGCGCCAGCGGCGCGGGCTGTGGCGCGAAGCCGGGCCGTTGCCGCGGCTTCCAAACGCTGGCCATGCGGCAGATTGTGCCGCCACTCGTGCCAGAGGCTGGTCTTGCCAAGAGTGAGGCGGCGGTAGGTCTCGATTCGGCCAAGACGTTCGTGAGAGATTTTTTCTTGCCAGACTTTCGGAGAAGCGGCGGCTTCGGGTGCTTTAGTGTCTTCTAACAATTGCGAAAGCACGTCCAGATCGTGAACATCACCGAGCAGGTCCTGAAGCCGCTTCAGATTTTCGCTCCAGGCGGCGTAGTGGTCCGGAAGCAAACCCTCGAGGGTGTAGCGGAATCTTTTCAAGCCGATGCGCAGAGTATGCCAGGGGTTCGGTTTTTCCGTCCGCAAGGCTCTGTTGTGCAGCTCCTTCGCTTCCTCGAAGCGCTCCAGGGCCAGACACTCGGCCGCCAGACCACCAGTGGGCACGAGACGCGCGCGATGGCGCAGCCGTCGCTCGAGACGTGTCCACCCCTTTTCGTCAAATTTTGCAGCTACGCGCAGGGCGGCCTCGGAGAGCTGTTTTTCGCCGGTTTCGAGAGATGCGAGAAGCTGCGCCCGAAGAGGATCATTCTCGGGGCCGAGCTTTTTGACCCATTCCTCCATCACTTGGGTGTCGCGGAGGTCGCCGAGGGCTCGAAACACCCTGCGGGCTACCTTGCGCATTTCCGGCCATGCCGGTTCGAAGTCGACCTCCTCCATCACAGCCGCCAGGGAGCGGCAGCGGCGAATCGCAACGCGGAGGTCGTGGACCGTGTCGGGATCTGGAGAGGTTTGCAAACTCCCAAGCTCTTCCAGAACGCGATTCATCCAGTGGGAGAGTCCCCGATGTTCAGATCGCGGGCCACTGACAGGCGCGACTGCAACAGGTGACCGGGAATCGATCAATAAGAAGGGTGACCGCGAGGCGGTTAGTGATTGAGGTGACCGCGAAGCGGTCAGTGATTGAGGCGACCGCGAAGCGGTCAACGCCGTAGCCATCGGATACCTCGACGTCGGAAACCGCTCGTCTTCTGCGGGAGGGGCTGAGGTCCCTGGCGAACGGGGATTATAGAGTAGCTCTCGGGCGAAGCCGAGTCCAGCCCAGGGCCTGTGGAAAAAGTTCCGGTAGCATGCGAGCCAGGACAAAGCCCATGAGTGTTGCCATGGCGGCGGCGATCAGAAAGACACGCGAGGGATCGGGGTGACCCAAGCGAAGCATCGCGTACTGCGCAGGGGGTTGCAAGGCTACGCCCACGAATGAAAGAAGGTTTGCGACGGCGATGGCCCGGCCTTTTTCTTCGGGCCTGGGCCGTTGTTGAATGAGGGCGTTCACCGGGACGACAAAAAAACCTCCGGCGGCACCGAGGAGAGCGAGCTGAACAAGGACTGCCAGGTAGCTGATGCCCGGCCGGGAAAGCAGTGCTGCCATCAAGAGGATGCCGCCTAAGCCCGGAAGGATCATGCCAGGCTCGATTTTCTTTCCGGAGGCAAAGCCGGCAAGGAAGCTGCCAATGCCGATGCCTAGACTTAGAGCCGCGAGGAGATAGCTGCTGTGGGGGTCGTCCACGTGAAGGATGTCCGTGGCATAGAGAACGATGTTCAGCAAGAGCAGGGAACCGAGGAACCAGAAGAAGGTGTTGGCGACGACAGCAGTCCAGAGCGTGGCGTCGGCTCTCATGCGGCGAACTTCGTGGAGAAATTCGGCGGGGACGTTCCAATCGAAGCGGCGAGTGGGATCCGCCGCGGGCACTTTGCTGATGCCAAGGCTGGTGAGAAGCCCGACCACGGTGAGTGCAAGAAAGATGACGCCAGACCAGACCTGGCGGCCGTGAAGATTCTGGGCGAGGAAGCCCCCGGCTAGAGCGGCGCTAATCGCGGCGAGGAGAGTGCCAAGTTCGATGATGCCGTTGCCCCAGCTTAGCTTGGTGAGAGGCAGCAGTTCGGGCAGCAAGCCGTACTTGGTGGGGCCGAAGATTGCGCCTTGCGTGCAGGCCAGAAACAGAGCGGCGCCGGCAATGTCCAGACGATTGCTTGCCAGCGCGAAGGTGGCCAGGCCCATGACACCGAGCTCGAAAACTTTCGTCCATAGCGTCACAGTGCGTTTGCTGTACTTGTCGGCGAAATACCCGCCCGGGATGGAGAATAGAAGAAAAGGTATGGCGAAGAGAAGCGGAACAATGAGAATAAACCAGAGATCGCGGCGCTCTTTAGACAGGGCGGAGTCAAGGACAAGGAAGCTGACGAGCCATTTGAGGGCGTTGTCGCTGAAGGCGCCTTGAAATTGGACAGCGATTAGCGCCCAAAAGCCACTCAGGCTGCCCTGCTGGGTTTGCGGCTGCGCGTTGGTTTCGCTCAATGGCGGCGTTGGCATTGGTGGGCGGAGTCTATCGGCTCGCTGGGCCGTGGACAAGGGGGGAACTGATCGCCAGGGCGTGGTGCGGCATTTACATTATGGCGTGTGAGTTCTGCTTGCCGACGAGCGCGCAAGTAGCTCGGCT
>JBGPLB010000082.1:0-20148 GCA_041486245.1 Candidatus Acidiferrum sp. | reverse complement strand
CTCGAGCGTGCCGATCTGGTCAGAGAGGCCAAAAATTTCCGCCGGATAAACGGTGACTGCCTTCAGGGCCTGGTCATACGGCAGGCCGTACGCAACGGCATTCGCGGCTTGCTGGCCGAGACGACGCGCGAAAGAATTGTCAAAGCTGCCGAATGCAAACTTCACGCCGGCGGAAGCGAGTTCCGCTGGTTGGGTGAGCAGCCGATCGTAAGGATCATCCTCTTCGGAAGGCGGGCTGAGCATAGGCCGCAGGATCACGGGAATTCCTTTGGAGCGCAGCAAGTCCTTCACCTTGTAAGCTTCCTCGCCACCGGCAAGAATCATCTTCAACTTTTGCTTGTCGCAAAACTCGACGGCGTTGCGGATGTCGCGAGCGCGATCCGCGAACACGAGCGCGGACAACTGTCCGCGGACGACGGGGGCGAGCGCCTCGAGCTTCAGGTCGCGCTGATAGTCCGATGGCCCCCCGTGCCCCATGGCCTGCGCGTAGTGCCGTGCGCTCTCGAGATAGTCCGCCAATTCGTTGACTTTCTTCTCGTACTCCTGCTTGGCTTCGCTAAATGGTTTTTCCTTTCGCGAGAAGGTGGCGAAATCGAACGTGCGCGTCTGAATCGCGGGCCAGGCGATGACCATGGCGACGCTCTTCTTGATGAGCATGTCGTTGATCGTCCATCCGGCGAGATGAATCGCGGAGGCCTGGCCGCCGATGACGCCGCGAGAGCCGCCGCCATCAAAACCGCCGCTGTCCGGCACAGCGAGGACTTCGGTGATGCCAGAAGCACGGGTGACGGGAATGTGTTCGCTGGAGGGCGATACGGCGGTGGCGGCGACGACATCCGGGTTGTATGCACCCGTTTCGGTGCTATCGACGGTGGCATTCACGGCGGAAATTTCGCTGAGGCCCATCTGCGTGATCGGGTCGAATAAGCCAGGATAGACTTGCAAGCCCTTGGCGTCGATGACCTGCGCGCCGGCGGGAACTTCGACGTTTGCGCCGACGGCGGCGATTTTGCCGTCACGAATGACGAGCGTGCCGTCCTCGATGGGCGAACCCGTCAGTGTGAAAATTTTCGCGTGCGTTATGGCGTAGCTGGCGGGAGGCTGCGACTGGGCGTAAGCAACAAGTGAAAAGCAGCACGCGGTCGCAAAGACAGTGGCGAACCGTAAAGCGAACTTAGCGCGCTTCACAGAGCACCTCCGGAAACGGCGGCCTTTTGGGGCGGCTTGAGCTTGTCCTGGGGCTTCTCTTCACCGGGCTTTTTTTCATCGGGTTTTTTCTCGCCAGGTTTTTTCTCTTCCGCCTTCTTTTCCTTTTCCATCAGTTCTTTCTTTTCTTTTTCGCGGGCATCGCGTTCGGCGATGTCGCGCTGGCGGTCGAAATAAACGCGACCATCGATCAGGGTTTTCTGGACGACGGCGTAGGAGCTGAGCGGGTCGTGATTGTAAATGACGAGATCGGCATCCTTGCCGACGTCGATGGAGCCGACGCGCTTGTCGATGCCAAGCTGAATCGCGGGATTCAGCGTTACGAGCTTGAGCGCTTCGTCGGGCGTGAGGCCGCCGTACTTCATAGTTTTGGCGGCTTCCTGATTAAGGTGCGTGGCTTCTTCGGCGTCGTCGGAGTTGATGGAGACAAGCACGCCGCGGCGCGTCATCAGAGCTGCGTTGTACGGAATGGCATCATAGGCTTCCAGTTTGTAGGCCCACCAATCGGAAAATGTGGAAGCTCCGGTGCCTGCTGCCGCAATTTCATCGGCAACTTTGTAGCCCTCCAGCACATGCTGGAAGGTGCGGACCTTGAAGCCGAACTCCTTTGCCACGCGAAGCAGCATCAGAATTTCGTCCTCGCGGTAGCAGTGGGAATGGACGTAGCGTTTGCCTTCGAGCACTTCAACAAGCGGGTCGAGGCGAAGGTCGCGGCGCGGCGGGATCGCGTTCTTGTTGCCGGCCGCCGACTTCTTGTTGTAGTCATCCCAACTCTTCTTATAGTCGCGAGCCTCGGCAAACGCAGTTCGTATCGTTTCCTCGACTCCCATGCGCGTGGCAGGATAACGCGGGGTCGCGCCGGGGATGCTGAAGTTAGAGCGCTTGGGATTCTCGCCGAGGGCAAATTTGATGCCCGGAACCGCGCCTTCAAAAGGAAGCTTCGAGGCGGGCTGGCCCCAGCGAAGCTTGATGACCACAGTCTGGCCGCCGATGGAATTGGCGGAACCGTGCAAAACGTTTGCGACGGTGACACCGCCGGCGAGGTCGCGGTAGATGTCGATGTCATCGGGATCGAGGACGTCGGCGATATTGGCCATGGAGGAGACGGAAATGCTGCCTTCGTTCACGCTGCCGTCAACGGCGATGTGCGAATGGCAATCGATGATGCCGGGTATGACGAACTGGCCCGCGGCGTCGAAAACCTGGGCATCCTTCGGCGCCTTGATAGACTTGCCCACCTCGGCGATTTTTCCATCCTTAATAAGGATAGAGCCTTTCTCGATGGTGCCGTGCGAAACGGTGAGAATGGTGGCGTTCTCAATCAGAATCACCGGCTGCGCATCGGGTGGATTGGCGGCGCGGGCGAAGAGTGGAAGCATGAACGAGCACAAGAGGCAAAACATAACAATGCATGAACGCTTGGTGACGAGCAGGGATGGGATCCTCACAGTGCACCCCCGGCGACCGATGAATCCTGGCTTATTCGAATGGGAAGAATGAAGGCGGCAGTTGCCGCGGCGTCAGCGGTTGGCTTGACGCCCGTGAATTCCAGCGTGTAGCCCATGGCATCGATGGAACCTTTCAGCGAGGTGCCGTCGAAGGAGCCGGTAAAAACGACGTCAGTCGGATTTCCCTCGATTGGGATGTTGACCGTAAAGCTGAATTTGTCGACGCTGAGGTAGCCGCTGATGATGTTGCCGGTGCCTCGATGGCTTGTGAGCGATCCGGAGAGCGAGCCATCGCTGGCCATCTCCACATCCGCGGTGGATTCTTCCGGCCCATCGGGAGTGGTGTATGCGAGTTTCCACTTCCCGGTCATATTCCCCTGGGGAGGTTCTTTCGGCTTTTCGGGCTCCCGCACTTCGAATCGTTTTCCATCCACAAAAACCAATTTGATTTTTGTTTTTTCGTTGAAGAGATCGCCGTCCGTAACAACCAGGTTGGCAATCTTGCCGGTCTCGACGGAGCCAAGGCGGTCGGAGACTCCGTAAATCTCCGCCGGCGTGATCGTGAGCGCACGCAAAGCGGCATCGGGAGCGAGTCCTGCATCAATCGATTTCTTTGCGGCTTTGAGAATGTCTTTGGGAGCCGTAATTCCGCCGGAATAAAACGCGAACTTGACGCCGGCCTTGGCGAGTGCCGCAGGGGAAGAAGGCGCCTTGTCGCGGAAACGCAGCGTCCGCAGCGAGGGCTTCTCATCCGGGTCCGCGTCCTTTTCGGCTTCCGGCCATTTCAGGTTAACGAGGACCGGGACCTTCTTTGCGCCGATTTCGCCGGCGACTTCATAGGCCATTTGGCCGCCGTAGATGACTCCGCTCACGCGCCAAACATCCACAAGCTGAAGCGCGCGCAGAAGTTGAATCGAATTGTTCGCCGGAATGAGCACGAGCGCGTGATCTTCCAGAGCCTCCGCAAGCACTGATTCGGTGTGGTCGTAAGGGGGCCGCGCGACGCCGCGTGGATTCTTGTCGTAAACGGTCTGAGCGCGGGTGCTCCAGTCGGTGTCAATCCACACCTGGTGGACATACGCGAGAGCGCCCATCAGCGAGCCCGGGAAATTTCCAAATCCGCCGCTTGGTTGCAAAGAGACCGGAATCGCCACCGGCGTCTTTACGACCAGTTCGCTGGCGCGGTCGCCGGCGAGATCGAGCAGCGAAGCCTGCCCTGGGAACATACCACCCTTGGGCGCCGAGACGACGGTGGTGAAGCCCGCGTTACGCCACGAATCGATGCGCTTGTCGCTAAGACCCACTTCATCGGCGGCGCTGCGCCAGGGGGTTGTGCCGGGGCGGTCCTCGGGGCCGCGGGAAACTTCCTGGGTGGGAGGCCGGCGAGGTCCGCCTTCACCGCTACCGCCGGATGCGGGAGTCGCAGCGGGAATACCCACATCGGTGAAGGAATCGAACAGCCCGGGATAAACCGTGAGCCCTTTGCCTTCGACGACCCAAGCGTCCGGCGGGATGGCTACATCCTTGCCGATAGCCGTGATCACGCCGTGCGCCATTACCACTGTGGCGTTTTCCACGGGCGGCCCCGATACCGGGACAATTCTTGCTCTGCGAATCGCGAAATACTGAGGCTCGCCGCCCTGGGCAGACATCCGCGGCGTAATAGCAAGCAGAGTGAGGAGAGTTACAGCAAACGCGAGTGCCAACGGGCACAGGCGCGCGAAGACAGAACGCATGCAAGCTCCTTTTTGGGAATAGTTCAGAACCACAATCCCCAGACCGTCTTTTCTGTAGACGCAAGAGGCTAATCAGAAGTTGCGGCAGAGTCAAGGAGACCAGGGAATTCGGAGATCAGGCGAGGAAGGAGACTCCGTTCGTGAAGGACAGGAAAAAAATCTCAAAGAAACCGGAAACAAATTGGCGGCCAGCTTCGTTTCTTCTATTGCCTTCCCATAGGACCTATGGCATCTTCGGTATGGGTATCCCATAGGAACCGGAAGGTGAGCGATGGGCGATAAGCCGGCAGACAAGAAGGATGTTTGGCAGGGAACATTGGCGCTGATGGTGCTGAAGACGCTTCAGTCGATGGGCCCGCTGCACGGCTACGGGATTGCGCGGCGCATCGAGCAGACCAGCGGCGATCTTCTCCTCGTGAATTACGGGACTTTGTACCCCGCGCTGCTGAAACTAGAGCAGGAAGGTTACATCAGCTCCGAGTGGGGCTTCTCGGACAACAATCGCAAAGCGAAGTATTACAAACTCACGCGGGCGGGCCGGAAGCAATTGAATAAGGAAGAGCGCGAGTGGGAGCAGACTACCGCGATCCTCGCGCGCTTCCTTGCGCCGGGTGAAGAGCGGTCTTAGCCGGTATTGCGGAGGAAGTTCATGAGGCGGTTGCGGGCGTGGTTCTCTCGATTGGGAGCAGTGTTCGGCAGACCGCGGCGCGAGCGCGAGCTTTCTGCCGAAATGGAGAGTCACCTCCAACTGCACATCGAAGACAATTTGCGCGCAGGCATGTCGCCGGCCGGGGCCCGGCGGGAGGCACTCATGAAACTCGGCGGCGTCGAACAAACCAAAGAAAACTATCGCGAGCGCCGCGGCCTGCCGATTTTCGAAACGATGTGGCAGGACTTCCGCTACGGCTTGCGCATGCTCTGGAAAAATTCCGGCTTCACGGCGACAGCCATCCTGACGCTCGCTCTAGGCATCGGCGGCAACACCGCGGTGTTCAGCGTCATGAACAGCGTCCTTCTCCGCAATCTTCCTCTGCCGCATCCCGAGCAGCTCATGTATTTGCGTTTGCCAAACAACCAACCCTCCGGCGCAAGCAACACGGGCGATGGCGATACCTCCTTCTCGGAACCGGTCTTCGAGCAACTCCGCAAAGAACGAGCTGCCTTTTCCGATCTGATGGCCTACGTGCCGCTCTCCATCGGCAAAGTGGCTGTCCGTATCGGCGAAGATCCCGAAGAGGCCGAAGGGGATATGCTGAGCGGCAATTTTTTCTCGGGTCTCGGCACGGCCTTCGCACGCGGCCGCGGTTTCACGATCGAGGATGAAACTGGGCACGCTCCGCTCGCCGTGCTCAGCTACGCCTACTGGACTGGCCGCTTTGCCCGTAATCCCTCCGTCCTCGGCCAGACCATCTACGTCAAAGGACTGCCGTTCACAATCATCGGCGTTACGACGCAAGGTTTCTACGGTGTCGAGCCCGGCGCATCGACTGACTTCTGGATTCCCCTGCAGAATCGCCCCGAACTCAACGCGTGGGGAACGCCAGCATCGGGAAGCACTCTCTATGGCAGTCCAACTTGGTGGTGCCTTCGACTGATCGGCCGCCTTGCGCCGAACGTCACGCCAGCGCAGGCGCTAGCAACTCTGGACCCCGGCTTTCAGCATGCTGCATTGATCGGACTAGGCACGCCCGATCCAAAAAGCCGAAAAAATATTCTTGCGCTTGCCCCCGCGAAAGGAATTCAGGGCCTTCGCGAACAATATGATCAGCCGATCAAAATTCTTATGGCTATGGTCGGCTTGGTTCTGGTAATTGCGTGCGCAAACGTCGCCATGCTGCTCGTGGCGCGCAACTCCGCGCGCCAGCGCGAATTTTCCATGCGCGTGGCTCTTGGAGCCGGACCTGGACGACTCTTGCGGCAGTTGCTTGCGGAAAGTCTCTTGCTCGTAACATCGGGCGCCGCTCTGGGCTGGCTCATTGCGATTTCGGCGAGCCGCGCTCTGGCGGCGTGGTCGGATTTGGAAGTACCCTTTTCGCTCGACGCCAACGTACTGCTATTCACGCTGGGAATTTCGTTTGCGTGCGCCGTGGTTTTCGGCGTGGCACCGTTGCGCGGCGCCGTCAACGTACCCGCCGGTACGGTCGTGAAGACTTCCAACGCCGCCGCGCAACGCAGCAAAAAAAGCACATGGGCCGGCAAAGTTGTTGTAGTCGTTCAAATGGCGCTCTGCTTGATCTTGCTCGTCGGCGCGGGACTTCTTGTCCGCTCTCTTCGCAACTATGAAACTCTGCCGCTCGGCCTTCGCACCGATGGACTCCTCGTCTTCGGCACCAGTCCGCTCACCACCCACTCCGATGAGGAGAAGGCGCGCTTCTACCAAAATCTGCTCGAACGCCTGCGCGCCGTTCCCGGCGTCGAATCCGCTACCCTGATGGGCAACCGCCTCGGCTCGGGCTGGAGCGACAACAACGTCTTTGCCATCGATGGCATGTTGCCAACCGGCTCATTCGACCAAATCGGCGTGCGCTCGAACGACGTCGGCCCAAATTACTTCCACACGCTGGGAATTCCTATAATGCAAGGACGCGACATTCTGGATTCCGATAGCCACACCGCGCCTAAAGTCGTTGTCGTCAACGAAACATTCGTGAAGCGTCTGCTTCCAAAGGGCGATCCTCTCGGGCACATGATCGGCGGTACCAAGCCCGAACAGATGTACGCGATTGTCGGTGTCGCTGCAGACAGCAAGTACACAAGCGTGGATGAGAAACCACGCTCTATGGCGTACATCCCTTTCAGCCAGAAGAGAGCAGTTTCCGATATGCAGGTCGAGTTGCACACCAGCGGCATTCCCGAGGCACTCATCCCTAGCGTTCGCGCCGTGCTCCACGACCTCGATCCAAATCTTCCCATGCAAAAGCCCATGACCCAGCGGGCGCAATTCGATGAATCGTTCTCGCAGGCCAGGCTGTTCGCTCGGCTTTCGATGTTCTTTGGCTTGATCGCCGCGCTTCTCGTCGCCACAGGACTCTACGGCACACTGGCCTACCGCGTCAGCCGCCGCACACCCGAAATCGGCGTGCGCATGGCTCTGGGAGCGCAGCGCTCCGAAGTGCTTTGGATGGTCTTGCGCGAAAGCTTGCTGATCAGTGCTGTGGGTCTCGTCGTGGGCGTTCCGCTGGCCATCGCGGGCGCGCAACTTATGCGCTCGATGCTCTTCGGAGTCATGCCCGGAGATTCTTTGTCGTATGTAGGCGGGCTGCTGGGAGTGACGCTGGTCGCGCTCATCGCCAGTGTGATCCCCGCGCGCCGCGCAGCATCCGTCGACCCAATCGTTGCGCTGCGCTACGAATGATTCGATGAAATGTCGCTGGTTGGTAATTTAGATCGAAAGGATTGGCCGTGGGACGCACACGCGCATGGTTTTTCCGCTTAGCAGGACTTTTCCGCAAGGAAAGTTGCGAGCGTGAGTTGTCCGCCGAAATGGAGAGCCACCTCCAGCTGCACATCGAAGACAACCTGCGAACTGGCATGACGCCGCCGGAAGCTCGCCGCCAAGCTCTCATCAGGCTCGGCGGGCTCGAAAAGACCAAAGAAAGCTATCGCGAGCGCCGTGGCCTGCCGCTGGTGGAAGTTTTTTTGCAGGACTTGCGCTTTGGCGCGCGCATGCTTTGGAAGAATCCAGGCTTCACGGCTACCGCCGTCGTCACGCTGGCTCTCGGCATCGGAGTCAACACAACGATCTTCAGCATCGCCGAGGCTTTCCTCGTCCATCCACTTGCGCTGCCGTCGCTCGATCGAGTGGTCGCCCTCACCAATGGGCAGAAGCGCGCCGTTGCTCCAGCCGATTATTTTGACTGGAAGTCGCAAAGTCATTCGTTCGAGCACATCTCGGCCTACCGGTCCGGCGACATGAATCTTACCGGCAACGGCGAACCCGAGCGCGTTTACGGAGCCGCGGTCTCCGCCAACTTTTTTGCGACACTGAGTGTCGAACCCTCTCTGGGCCGCGCATTTTCCTCCGGCGAAGATGCGCGTGGCCGCGATCAAGTTGTCGTCCTGAGCCATGGCCTGTGGCAACGCCGATTCGGGGCAGAAGCGGAGGTCCTCGGCAAGAGTGTCAGCATCGACGGAAGGCCGTTCACGGTCATCGGCGTGATGGATAAAAGCGTGGAATTCCCCATTCCCACGGATCTGTGGATTCCCCTCGCGCTGACGCCAAAGGAAAAAATAGATCGGGGAGACACTTCTCTCCGGGTCGTCGCACAACTCAAACTTGGCGCAAACTTCTCCCAGGCACAAGCGGAGATGGCACTTCTCGCCCGTCATCTGGCTGATGCCTACCCCGCAACTAATAAAGACCGTCAGGTGCAAGTGATGCCTCTCGTGGAGTTCGTTGAGGGCACCATCACGCGCGCTTACACCGTCATGCTGCTCGTCATCGTCGGCATCGTCCTTCTGGTTGCCTGCGCGAACGTCGCCAATCTCCAATTCGCTCGCGCGACCTCGCGAAAATCGGAGATTGCCGTCCGTACTGCTCTGGGCGCAGGCCGCTCGCACATTGTTCGGCAGTTGCTCACGGAGAGCGTGCTCCTTTCACTGCTGGGCGGCGCAGCGAGCCTGCTTTTCGCCGGCTCGTGTCTCTGGCTGTGCGTTTCGGCAATGCCTTCTTATGTCATCCGCCTGTGGGCAGGTTTCGACAAGATTCGCCTGGATGGCTGGGCTTTTGCCTTCACGTTCGCCGCTGCGCTTGGCTGCGGAATTCTGGCTGGCATTCTTCCGGCATTGGACACTTCCAAACAGGGAGCAAGCGACGCGCTGCGAGGAGGCCGCGGCGCGACCGCGGGCCGTGGCGTGCAGCGTCTGCGCAGCATCTTTGTCACCGCGCAGGTGGCCGTCGCTCTTGTATTGGTCGTCGCTGCCGCGCTGGTCGTCAAGGGCTTCCGCGAAATGACCGGCTCGGCAGACGTTTACGCCCCCGAACGCGTGCTGACTCTCGCAGTGAACCTGCCCGCTTCCCGTTACGCGCAACCGGCTGACCGGCTTGTTTTCTATCGCAAGGCGCTTGACGGCCTTCTGACACTTCCCGGCGTGCAATCCGTCGCGGCCTTCAGTTGCTACCCGTTGAGCAACAACGGCACCTCGTGGACCTACTTCCAAGTGGAGGGGCGCGTCGCGTCCGACGAACGGCATTCTCCGTGGGCGGATACGCAAAGTATTACGCCGGCGTATCCGCGGCTCATGCAAGTGCGGCTCGAGGCCGGAAGAGCATTCACCGACGACGATCGCGAGAACACTCAGCCCGTCGCCATCGTGAATCAAAAGCTTGCCAGCTTGTACTGGCCCAAAGAAAGCCCGCTCGGCAAGCACATTCGCATCGGAGCTCCAAAAAATTCCGGCCCGTGGCTGACTGTAATCGGCGTCGCCGCCGATGTTCTTTATGATTGGACCAGTCATGTCCCAGCGCCAACGATCTACCGGCCATTGACGCAAGCACCGCAAGCCGCATCGCTCATCGGCCTGCGCACTTCTTCCGACCCCGCTTCGCTCGAAGCGGCAGCGCGCGCTCGCATCGCGGGAATCGATCCGGATTTGCCCGCCTTTGACATGAAGCCACTCGACGTCGCCATCCACGAATCCACGGTGGGCCTTGAATACACGGGAGCAATGATGGGAATCCTCGGGCTCATAGCTCTCGCAGTTGCCGTCGTAGGTATCTACGGAGTGATGGCCTACTCCGTGGGAGAGCGCACGAAAGAGTTTGGCTTACGTATGGCGCTCGGCGCACGGCCGCGCGACATTCTCTGGCTAGCCGGCCGCAAAGGCTTGATTGTTTCCGCCGTGGCGTTCGCGGTCGGTTTTCCGTTGTCCATCGTCTGCGCGCGGTTGCTGGCAAGCCTGATTTACGGAACGAGTCCCGGCGACCCGTTTGTTTTCGTCTGCGTGCCGCTTGCTTTGTTACTGGCGGTAATTTTCGCCGGATACATTCCGGCGCGGCGCGCGACGCGCGTCGACCCCATGGTGGCTTTGCGTTATGAGTGAGATCCTCCTATCGGGTAGGCAGTCCGAGCTCTCGAAGAACGAGGGGCGTCCATGAGACCACTGCGAGCGTGGCTCATCCGATGGGGTGGATTGTTTAATAAGGAGCTTCGCGAGCGCGAGCTCTCCGCCGAGATGGAGAGCCATCTCCAGCTGCACATCGAGGACAATTTGTGCGCGGGTATGTCGCCGGCTCAGGCGCGGCGGGAGGCACTCATGAAACTTGGCGGTATCGAACAAACGAAAGAAAATTACCGCGAGCGCCGCGGCCTGCCGCTTCTGGAAGTTTTTTTACAAGACTTGCGCTTCGGAACGCGCATGTTGAGAAAAAATCCCGGATTCACATTGGTGGCGGTGCTCACGCTCGCTCTCGGCATCTCCGCCAATGCCACGATCTTCAGCTTCGTCAACGCCGTCCTCTACAAGCGCCCTCCCGTTTACGATCCCGACCGTGCGCTGGTCGTGTACGGGACCTCCGCGGCCCATGCGTGGGGCGCGAACCTGAATCCTGTCTCGGCCCCCAACTATTTCAACTGGAAGCGCGAGAATCGGGTCTTCTCCGACCTGGCGGCGTCGGAGCCCTACGTGAGCATCAACCTCACTGGAAACGGCGAGCCGGAGCGCGTCAGCGCAAATCGCGCAACTGCGAACTATTTTGCGGTGCTCGGTGTCGCTCCTCTTCTGGGGCGAACCTTCGCTGCCAGCGAAGACCAGCCGGGCCACGACCACGTCGTACTTCTGGACTTTCGATTTTGGGAACAAAAGTTTGGCTCCAATCCCAACATCATCGGCAAAAGCATTCGCCTCAACGGAGAGGAACACACCATCATCGGCGTCCTGCCGCAGCGGTTCCAGATTTTGTCGTTCCGGTCGCAGGTCTGGCTCCCGCTGGTCCTCGATGAATCTCAGCAGAGTGCGGCAGCCAGACAAACTCGAACCCTTTACCTCATCGCGCGTCTCAAGCCCGGCGTCACTCTCGATCAAGCGCAGGCAAATATGCGAACGCTAGGCACTCTCGCAGCTCAAGCGTTCCCGGACAGCGAAAACGGCTGGGGCGCAAACTGCGTGACGCTTCAGGAATACGGAATCCGCGATTTCAACGCCGGCGCCGCCTTCGTCATTCTTCTCTCCGCCGTAGGCTTCGTTCTGCTGATTGCCTGCGCCAACATCGCCGGTCTGCTTCTCGCTCGCGCGGCCGGCCGCGGCAAGGAGATGGCCGTCCGCATCGCCATCGGCGCGGGAAAAATGCGGATCGTGCGGCAGTTGATGACGGAAGCATTGCTCATCGCCATGCTCGGAACAATTGCCGGACTGGGTCTTGCGCTTGCCGGCACGCAGCTCTTGCACAAGGTCCTGTCGTTCAACGAAGCCATCAAAATGCTCGATATGCACCTCGATTGGCGCGTTCTTTCCTTCACTGCTGGGATCGCTGTTCTCTCGGCGCTTCTCTTTGGACTCGCTCCCGCCCTGCGAGCGTGGGGCGTGGAAGTCTTCCCTACTTTGAAAAACGACAGCGCAACGGTTTCCGCGGCAAAAAAGAAGAGCCACGGCCGCGGCTTGCTCGTGGCCGCTGAAGTGGCCATGGCGGTCATTCTACTGACCGGCTCCGGCCTTCTCATCAAGGGTTTCCTCGAGGGACTGCATCGAGACCTCGGGTTTCAGCCTCAGCACCTGCTCACCGCACAAATTAGTTTGCCCCAGTCGCGCTACAAGGAGCCGGCGAAACAAATCGAGTTCTATCGCGAGCTCGCCACGCACCTCGAAGCCACCCCCAGGGCCATTTCCGCTGCAGTCACTTCCAATTTGCCTGCCGCCGGGGCTGGATTTGTGACCTTTTTCTTGAATGGCCAGGAAAATCTTCCGGCTTCCGATCGCTCGCGCGCCCGCTATTACATCGTAAGTTCGCACTACTTCGAGACTATTCAGGCGGGGGTAATTGCCGGGCGCGCTTTTGCAGAAACCGACGACGCGAACACTCCGCCTGTTGCGCTCGTCAGCGGAAAATTTGTCGAGCGCTTCTTCCCCAAAGGCGGCGCCCTCGGAAGCCAGATTCGCATCGACTCCAGCGATGGCCTTGCAAACCAATGGCGCCAGATCGTCGGAATTGTGCACGACGTAAAAAGCTGGCCGTTGAATTTCGCCGACGACCCGGAAATCTACGAGCCTTATTCACAACACCCCGCCGCCGAAATGTCGGTCGTCGTGCGCGCTGCCAGCGACGCAAATTCGCTCGCGCCAGGCCTGCGCGAAGCGGTTTGGTCCCTCGACAGAGATCAGCCCATCGGCAGCGTCATCAGCATGCCGGAACTATTGGCGAACGAGACGACTCCGGACCTCATTTTCAACAAGCTCATGGCGATCTTTGCCGCTCTCGCACTGGTTCTGGCGGGCATCGGAATCTACGGCCTCGTCGCGTTCACGGTAGGACAGCGCAGCCAGGAAATTGGCATCCGAGTGGCCCTCGGCGCGGAGAAGAAAACAATTCTGCGCATGGTTCTTCGCGATGGATTGAAACTCGCCGCCATCGGAGCCGCCATCGGCATGCTCGGCGCATTCCCCCTTCCGCGCCTATTCGAAGCTGCGCTCTACGACTTTCATGTTCGGGGCGGCTGGCTCTTTGTTATCGTGCCAGCCATTATCGGGGTCGTTGCACTGCTCGCGTGCTACGTTCCGGCTTACCGCGCCGCGCGGGTGGATCCCATCGTGGCCCTGCGTTATGAGTAATTCCGGGAACTTAGAGAAAAGAGCATTGCGAAAAGTACGAAAGGAGTTGCCATGGGACGGTTTCGAGCATGGGTGATGCGACTAAGCGAAATGTTCCTTAGGAAACAGAGCGAACAAGAGCTCTCCGAAGAGCTGGAAAGCCACCTCCACATGCACATCCAAGACAACCTTCACGCTGGCATGGCTCCACAAGAAGCCCGGCGCCAGGCCCTGCTAAAGCTCGGAGGTCTCGACCAGACAAAGGAACTCTACCGCGACCGCCGCGGCCTCCCTTTCCTCGAAACCCTCCTGCAAGATCTTCGCTACGCCTTCCGCACGCTCCGAAAAAAACCCGGATTCGCCACCACCGCGATACTCACGCTAGCTATCGGTATCGGCGCGAACACAGCCATCTTTTCTCTTGTTAACAGCGTCCTTCTCCGTCCCCTTTCTTATAAGGATCCGCAGCAACTCTACTTGATCCGCGAAATCGTTCCACAATGGGCCAAGTCCGCCCCGTTGTTGGCTGCGAATTTGCCTGACTTTCAAATTTGGCAGAAGGAGAGTCGTTCGTTCGAACAAATTGCCATCGCCGAAGGGATGGATATGGACCTGAGCGGTGCAGGAGACGCAGAAGAAATTCACGGCGTTCGCACCTCCGCCAATTTGCTGGACTTGCTCGGCGAGCGTCCGGCGCTCGGTCGCTCCTTCCTCCCAGACGAAGACCAGGCCGGCCATGATCGCGTGGTCATCTTGACCGACCGCTTCTGGCGCGGCCGGTTTCGTGGCGACCCATCACTTGTAGGGCGCACCGTTACCCTCGACGGCGAATCCCACGTCGTCATCGGCATCCTCCCTCCAACTTTTCGTTTTCCGAAAGATATCGGAACCGCGGTTTCCTTTGGTTCGCGCATCGACTTCTTCAAACCGCTTGGAGGCCCGCGGTTCTATGAGGAGGATCTGATCGGCGAATTCGATTTCGCCGCGATTGCCCGCCTCAAACCGGGCGTCACACCCGCTCAGGCTCTTTCCGAACTAAATGTCATCCAAGCAGGGATTGCCAAACAAGCGAATGAAAAACTTGACCTAGCCGCTGCTATGTTTCCTCTCGAGTCGGAAATCGTGGGCCCTGCCCGGAAAGGACTCATTCTCCTGCTGGCCGCCGTTGGCACAGTTTTGCTGATTGTTTGTGTCAATTTGGCTAATCTCTTGCTCGCCCGCATACCTGGCCGCATGCGCGAAGTCGCTATTCGAACCGCGCTTGGCGCAGCCCGCTCGCGCCTTCTGCGCCAGTTGCTCACGGATAGCTTTCTCCTCTCGCTCATCGGTGGTGTGCTTGGCATTGCGCTAGCCGATATCGGCGTCCGCTGGCTTGTTTCCGTCGCACCTGTCAGTCTCCCGCGCCTCGATGAGGTCGCTCTCGATGGCCGCGTGCTTGTGTTTGCTCTCATGCTCTCCGTCTCCGTGGGCGTAATCTTCGGCATTCTCCCCGCCTGGCGTCTTTCCCACGCAAATCCTCAAGACGCGTTGAAGTCGGGCTCCACGACTACGAGCGAAGGCCGCCGCCCACGCCAGTTTCGTGAATCCTTAATCGGTCTGGAAGTCGGCCTTTGCACTGCTCTTCTGATTCTCGCTGGCTTGTTGACCTCCAGCCTGCTCCACGTCATCCGCATAAATCCGGGATTCTCCGTCGAGCGCGTCCTCGCCGCCGACATCAGCCTGCCGCCTCAGTCCTACTCGCAGATTCCCGCTCGCGAGCATTTCTATGAGCAAGTATTGACCGGCCTTCGAACACTGCCCGGCATCCAGTCCGCCGGTTGGGTCACCATTTTGCCTCTCGAAGGACAAGGCAGCGTGACTGGCATCTCACTTCCCGGCGAGCAGTCTTCTTCCGCCGAACACTTGCACGCGAATTTTCGCGCGGTGAGTGCCGATTATTTCAGCACCATGGCTATTCCGCTGATCGAAGGCCGGTACTTCACTCAGAGCGACCGCGGGAAAAAAGTCGTCATCATCTCGAGGAGCGTCGCCGATCGTCTCTGGCCCAGCCAGAGCCCCGTAGGCCGTGTATGTCTCGGGGAATGGGGCCAACTGCAGCGCAGCCAAGTGATCGGCGTCGTCGGCGACATTCGAACCGTAAATCTGGAAGCGCCTCCGCTGCTCATGGTCTATACCTCTGACTCTTACGGCCAACTGACTCCCGGCGCGCCAGAATCCGCTTCCATCGTCGTTCGAACGGCCGCCGATCCGGACTCTCTCGCCGGCGCATTCCGCGGTGTCATTCGAACAGTCGATTCCACTGTCCCCATTCTTGCTCTTCGGCCGATGACGCAAGTTGTTTCCGACTCCGTCGACGCCCGTCGTTTTCAGATGCTGCTCGCTGCGCTTTTCGCTGTTTGCGCACTGCTCTTGGCTTCGCTTGGCATCTTCGGCGTAGTCGCTTACTCCGTGGAGCAGCGCCGCCATGAGCTGGGAATTCGGCTCGCCATGGGAGCCCGCGGAACGTCGCTGTTCGGTTTAATCCTGCGTCAGGGCATGACTCCCGTCATACTCGGCCTGTTTGCTGGAGTTGCCGTCGCAGGCGCAGGTGGTCGTCTAATTCAAAATCTTCTCTTTGGTGTGACTGCCTTCGATCCGCTCACGGTTACTTCCGTCGCGCTGCTTGTCGTGATCGTAGCAACACTCGCATGTTATATTCCCGCCCGCCGCGCCATGCGCGTCGATCCGATGGTTGCTTTGCGTTACGAATAATTCCTCTTGGCGCGCCGCCACTCTCTTTCGCGCCCCAGGCCCGGGAATAATTCGTAACCAAAAATGCGAGTTGTGCCCGTGTCGTTTCCCTTTCCTCATTTCGGCTGCCACCAGAAATAGCGCTTGACGGTAAACCTGAACTACACTATTTTACTCTAGGCCTTGTCCAACATGGCCTCGTTGAAGACCCCTGGAGCAACTCATGAAAAAGTCCGAACAACGAGACCTCTTCCCCGGCGCGTTGGAAATGATGATCCTGCGCACTCTGAAGCGGCAGCCACTCCATGGTTACGCTCTCGTCCAACACATCAAGCGAACATCCAACGATTTGCTCCAAATCGAAGAAGGCTCGCTCTATCCAGCACTCCAGCGTCTCCTCAAAGATGATCTGGTCAAAGCCGAGTGGGGCATCTCTTCCACAAACCGCCGCGTTCGAATTTATAAGCTGACTGCCGCCGGCTCAAAACACTTGGAACGCGAAGTCTCGAGTTTCGAAAAGATGCTCGATGGAATCACGCGTGTCCTGGCCCCAGGTGAATTATGAAAATCACGAACTGGCTGAAACAACTGTTCTCTCGTCGCCGCCTGTACAGCGATCTCTCCAACGAGATTCAAGCGCACCTCGAAGAAAAGATCGAAGAGCTCGTAGCCAGCGGCATGTCCAGAAAGGGAGCCACTGCCGCCGCTCGCCGCGAATTTGGAAATGTAACTTTGATTGAAGCGGATAGCCGCGCAGTGTGGCAATGGCCCTCCATAGAGAGTCTCTTCGCCGATGTTCGCTACGCCGCACGCATCCTGCGCAAAAGCCCGGGATTTGCGGCAATTGCGGTCTTTACCCTAGCGCTCGGCATCGGTGCGAGCACCGCGGTTTTTAGTCTCGTAAGTGCCATTCTTCTGAAACCGCTTCCTTACCCGAATCCCGACCAGATCGTGTTGCCTGAACTCGTCTCTCCTCCGGGTGTGAATCTCAGTTCCGAATATTTTCCGTGGGGCCAGAAACAATTCCGCTTGTTGACCCGTGACTCACATCCATTCCAGGCCGTAGGTGCATTCCAGAACGATTCTTTCAATCTTACCTCCGCCGGTGATCCTGCTTTCTTAGATGGATTCCGCGTGTCCGCGGAATTTTTTCCCGCACTCGGTATCTCGCCGACCCTGGGCCGCACCTTCACCGCCGAGGAAGATCAGCCAGGTCACGAATTGGAAGTAATCCTCAGCAATCGGCTATGGCGCGAGCGGTTTGGCGCAGACCTTAACATTCTGGGGCGGGCCGTGCACCTCAACGGCTTCGCATACACGGTCGTGGGCGTGATGCCTGCCGGTTTCCAATTCCCCCGCGCGGAAGAAATGCCCAGTAGCTTTAACTTCCCGAGAGAAGCCCGGCTGTGGGTCCCGCTGGCCGTTGCCGCTGAGCCAATAGGCGGTCCGTCCGAACTCGCGGTCATCGGACGACTGAAACCAGGGCTGACCCTCGAACAAGCTCAAGCCGCGATGGATCTCGTCACAAAGCATGCCGAGGCGAAAGAGCCTCAGTGGAAAGGCTGGTTCAATACGCGCGTTGTTCCTCTGACTCGGCAAGTAGTGGGCGACACGCAGCGGCCTTTGCAACTCATGTTGGGCGCCGTGGGCATCGTTTTGCTAATCGCCTGCTCTAACGTGGCGAACTTGCTGCTCACCCGCTCACTCGGCCGGCGCAGAGAATTTACCCTGCGAGCAGCCCTCGGTGCCGGCCGCGCCCGGGTGATCCGTCAGCTTCTTACAGAAAGTCTGCTCATAGCAGCGGCGGCCGGAGCTGCCGGAATTCTCATCGCCAACGCGGGCATCTATTTTGTGAAGACTTTTGGCCCTTCAAGAATTCCCCGCCTCAGCGAAGTCACACTCGACCTGCCTGTATTCGGATTCGCACTTTTCGTTTCGCTTGCTACAGGGATTCTGTTCGGTCTGGCTCCGGCGTTCGGAGCCACGCGAGACAACCTCGTTGATTCTCTGAAAGGAGGCAGCCAGAGATCGGGCATAAGTCCCGCGAGCCCGCGGCTGCGCAACGCCCTTCTCGTTTCGCAAGTGGCCATGGCTTTAGTCCTTGTCGTTTCCGCGGGCCTTCTGACGCGCACTTTTTTTCGTATGCTTGGCACCAACGGTGGTTTCAACCCCGAACGCGTTCTTACCTTTCAGTTGCCGCTTCCCGCTCTGAAGTACGTCGACCAGGATCACATCGTGGTCTTTTTCCAGAACGCACTCGGCCGTTTGCGTTCTATTCCAGGAGTCCAGTCCGCCGGTATTGGCGAAACCGTTCCGATGGGTGGCGACGGTGAGAGCACGGGGATTCGCATGCCCGACCATCCTGCTGCGAGCCAAAAAGAAGTGCCCTACGCCAACTACACGATAATTTCGCCCGGCTATCTTTCTTCCATTGGAACGCCCGTACTCCGCGGCCGCGATTTCTCGGAAGCAGACACGCGCGATTCCGTGCCTGTTGCCATCATCAATGTCGCCATGGAAAGAAAATTTTGGCCGGGTCAAAGCGCCATTGGCAAACAAGTTGGCCCGGCAAGTGACCGCTATCCTCTCTACACCATCGTGGGAATCATTCCCGACGTGAAGCATCTCTCTCTCCGCGAGGTCACAACACCGGAAATGTACGTGACCTACACACAGAAGCAATGGCCCTCCATGTTGAATATGCGCGTGGCGCTGCGGACGAAAGCGGATCCCGTTTCCATCACCGCGAGTGTGCGCGAAGCCATTCACTCCATCGATCCCGAGTTGCCCCTGGCAAATGTAGCGGCGTTATCAACTCTCGTTGACGATTCGATGTCTCAACCGCGCTTTTCCATGCTCCTTCTTGGCTCCTTCGGATTCCTCGCGCTTCTCCTTGCTTCCATCGGCATGTACGGCGTGATTTCCTATTCTGTGATGCAGCGCACGCAAGAGATCGGCATCCGCATGGCTCTCGGAGCGGAACAACGCAACGTATTCGGAATGGTTCTCGGCCAGGGCGCGCGTCTTGCAGCCATAGGAATCGTCGCCGGACTCGCCGCAGCTCTTGGAGTTACACGCCTCATGGCCAGCTTCCTTTTCGGCATCCAACCGGCAGACCCGCTCACCTACGTGGCGGTTTCTCTTCTCTTGGTAAGTACGGCCCTCCTTGCGTGCTACTTGCCCGCACGGCGTGCCACTCGCGTGGATCCGATTGTCGCGCTGCGTTACGAATGAGGATCATTGCGAATGCTCGAACCCATTGCACAGGTCGAAGGCGCCCTAGGAAGAGCTGAATCATGAACCGGCTGAAACAACTCTTCTCGCGCCGCCGCCTGTACAGCGATCTCTCCAACGAGATTCAAGCGCACCTCGAGGAAAAGATCGAAGAGCTCGTGGCCAGCGGCATGTCCAGAAAAGGGGCCGCCGCCGCAGCCCGCCGCGAATTTGGCAATCTCACTTTGACTGAAGAAGACAGCCGCGCAGTCTGGCGCTGGCCAGGGGTGGAAGACATGATCGAGGATATTCGCTATGGACTGAGAGTACTGCGCAAGAGTCCCGGATTTACCGTAGTCGCGGTACTGACGCTGGCGCTTGGGATCGGCGCCAATACCGCGATCTTCAGCGTGGTGAACGCCTTATTGTTCCGGCCATTGCCGTTTCGCGATCCGGCGCGGCTCGTTGTCGTGTGGCACACGCCGCCGCAAAAGAGTTTTCCGGGAGTTTCGAAGTTTGTTGTTTCGCCGGCCAATTATCTTGATTGGCGCAAGCAAAATCACGTTTTCGAACAGATGAGCGCCGTGGGCTTCGGCAATTTTAATTTGACGGGCATGGGGCAGCCGGAGTCGGTGGAAGGACGCGCCGTATCGGCTGATTTCTTCCCGACGCTGGGTGTGCAGCCCGTCCTCGGGCGAGGATTTCTTGAAGAAGAAGATCAGCCTGGGCACGGCAAAGTGGCGGTGATCAGCCACGAATTTTGGCAAACGCACTTCGCGGGCAGCCAGGATGTCCTTGGAAAGCAGATCAAACTGGACGACAAAAGCTATGAGGTCGTTGGGGTGGCCCCGGCGAACTTTGACTTTCCATTTCAAGCGAAACTTTGGGTGCCCCTGGCGTGGACGGAAAAGGACCGGGCGGTGCGGGGGAATCACGGCTATATCGTCATCGCTCGACTGAAGCCTGAAACAGACATGAAAAAAGCCCAGTCCGAGATGGATACGATTTCAGCACGGCTGGCACAACAGTATCCCGCGGACGACGCCGGATGGGGCGCGGTCGTCCTGCGGTTG